>DATARY010000018.1:0-12248 GCA_036263935.1 Mycobacterium sp. | reverse complement strand
CGCGCCGCCACGTCGAGACCCGTGGTTGGTTCGTCGAGCAGCAACAGCCGAGGCTCCGAAATCAATGCGCGCGCAATGAGAGTGCGGCCCCGCTCACCCTGCGACAGGGTGGGCCAGACGTCGTCCGCCCTCCGGGACAGCCCCACCGTTTCGATCATGTCGTCAGCGCGACGCCGTTCGTCGGCCGTGGGCGTCCATCGGTTAGGGATGTCGATCGTCGCGGTGATGCCGGTCAGCACCACCTCGCGGACGGTCAACGGGTATTGCAGGCGGTGCCGCGGATTCACATGGCCGATCGAATGACGCAGCCGCGCAAGGTCGACGCGACCCATCTGCTCGCCGAGGATGCGAACGGTTCCCGAGGTGGGAAACATCACGGCGGCGCAGAAGCCGAGCAGCGTGCTCTTGCCCGCGCCGTTGGGCCCGAGCAGCGCCCAGTGCTCGCCCTCGTGCACGGTCAGCGAGATGCCGTCGATGATCTGCTTGCCGTCGCGACGAAACGTCACATCGGCGAGTTGCAGAACCGGCGTCACGCGGACTGCCGCTCGCGCAGCACCTCCAGTGCCTTGTCGGCGTGGGTGTCCATGCTGACCTCGGACGCGATCACGTCGAGCACCGTGCGGTCGGTGTCGATTACGAACGTCGTTCTCTTGACCGGCATGAGCTTTCCGAGCAGCCCGCGCTTGACGCCGAACTGCGTCGCGACAGTGCCGTCGCTGTCCGACAGCAGCGGGTAGTCGAAGCTTTGCTTGTCGGCGAACTTCGCCTGCTTGTCAACGGGATCGGTGCTGATGCCGACGCGGCTGGCGCCGACAGAGGCGAACTCCGAAGCCAGGTCGCGGAAGTGGCAGGCCTCCTTGGTGCAGCCGGGCGACAACGCCGCGGGATAGAAGAACAGCACGATCGGGCCGTTGGCGAGAAGCTCTGTGAGGCTTCGCACAGTGCCCGTTTGGTCCGGCAGTTTGAACTCGGCTACCTGGTCACCACGTTTCATGTGTGTCACGCTACGCCGGTCGCCCAAGACCGGTCTGGGAGGATTGTTCCGTGCAATCGACCGCCAACCTCGCCATCACCACGTCGCGCGAGGACTTCCTGGCGCTGGCTGCCGGGCACCGCGTGGTGCCCGTGACCCGCAAGGTGCTCGCCGATAGTGAGACCCCGCTGTCGGCGTACCGCAAGCTGGCCGCCAACCGGCCGGGGACGTTCTTGCTGGAGTCGGCCGAGAACGGCCGGTCATGGTCGCGTTGGTCGTTCATCGGTGCGGGCGCGCCGTCCGCGTTGACGGTCCGCGACGGCGAGGCGGTGTGGCTCGGTGCCACGCCGCAGGACGCACCGCGCGGCGGCGAACCATTGCAGGCGCTGCGCGCGACGCTCGAGCTGCTGAAGACCGAGCCGGTGGCAGGCCTGCCGCCGCTGTCCAGCGGCCTGGTCGGGTTCTTCGCGTACGACATGGTGCGACGGCTGGAGCGGCTACCTGAGCTTGCGGTTGACGACCTCGGGCTGCCCGACATGCTGCTGCTGTTGGCCACCGACATCGCCGCCGTCGATCACCACGAGGGCACCATCACGCTGATCGCCAACGCGGTGAACTGGAATGGCACGGACGAGCGCGTCGACTGGGCGTACGACGACGCCGTCGCCCGGCTGGACGTGATGACCGCGGCGCTGAGTGAGCATCTGCCGTCGACGGTGGCCACGTTCAGCCGTCCCGAGCCGTTGCATCGCTCGCAGCGCACGCTCGAGGAGTACCGGGCGATCGTCGAGAAACTCGTCGGCGACATCGAGGCAGGCGAGGCGTTTCAGGTGGTGCCGTCGCAGCGGTTCGAGATGGACACCGACGCCGACCCGATCGATGTCTACCGGATGCTGCGGGTGTCCAATCCCAGCCCGTACATGTATCTGGTCAATGTACCCAACGATGCTGGCGGACTGGACTTTTCGATCGTCGGATCCAGTCCTGAGGCGTTGGTGACTGTCAACGACGGGCGCGCGACCACCCATCCGATCGCCGGGACGCGGTGGCGCGGGCAGTCCGAGGAGGAGGACCTGCTGCTCGAGAAGGAGCTGCTCGCCGACGACAAGGAACGCGCCGAGCACCTGATGCTTGTCGACCTCGGTCGCAACGACCTTGGCCGCGTGTGCCAACCAGGCACCGTTCGCGTCGAGGACTACAGCCACATCGAGCGCTACAGCCACGTCATGCACCTCGTGTCGACGGTGACCGGGCAACTCGCGGACGGCAAGACGGCGCTGGACGCGGTGACGGCCTGCTTTCCGGCGGGCACGCTGTCGGGCGCACCGAAGGTGCGGGCCATGGAGTTGATCGAGGGGGTCGAGAAGACCCGCCGCGGCCTGTACGGCGGTGTGCTGGGCTATCTGGACTTCGCGGGCAACGCCGACTTCGCGATCGCGATCCGCACCGCGCTGATGCGCAACGGCACGGCGTATGTGCAGGCCGGCGGGGGAGTCGTGGCCGACTCCAACGGGCCGTACGAGTACACCGAGGCGCTGAACAAGGCTCGTGCGGTGCTGAACGCGATCGCCGCGGCTGAAACACTGATCGAGCCGTGATCCGCCTCGCCCAGCTGCTCCTGGTGCTCGCCGCGGCGGGGCTGTGGGTGGCGTCGCGGCTGGTGTGGGTCGAGGTGCGCTCGTTCGACGGGCTGGGTCCACCCAAGACCGCGCCCCTCAACGGCGCATCGTGGTCGACCGCGCTGGTGCCGCTGGCCGTGCTGGTGCTGGCGGCGGCGATTGCGGCCCTGGCGGTGCGGGGGTGGCCGCTGCGATTGCTCGCGGTGCTGGTGGCCGCGGCCAGCGCGGCCATGGCATATCTCGCGATCAGCCTGTGGGTGATCCGTGACGTGGCGGTGCGGGCCACCCATTTGGCTCAGGTGCCAGCCGCAGACCTGATCGGCGCGCAGCGGCACTACTGGGGTGCGGTGATCACCGTGATCGCCGCGGTGGGCACACTCGTCGGTGCGGTGCTGCTCATGCGTGTGGCGGCCAAGGCGCGGCCCGATGCCACGAGATATGCGCGAGCCGGTGCAGTGCCGCGTGAGGAACGGGGTGCCGCGATGTCGGAGCGGATGATCTGGGACGCCCTCGACGAGGGTCGCGACCCCACCAATCCGGACAACAAGGGGCGGTGATAGATGCCGCTGTGGTGGCGGTTACCCTTCGTGAAGATCATTCGCAACGCGCACGCACACAACGGATAGGACAAAACGGCGTATGAGTTCGGCGACAGTGCTCGACTCCATCATCGAAGGAGTCCGCGCCGACGTTGCCGCCCGTGAGGCCCTCGTTCCCCTCGCCGAGATCAAGGAGATGGCCAAGGACGCTCCGCCCTCGCTGGACGTGATGGCGGCGCTGCGCGAACCAGGCATCGGTGTCATCGCCGAAGTGAAGCGGGCCAGTCCGTCGCGTGGTGAGTTGGCTTCGATCGCCGATCCGGCGAAGCTCGCGAGCGCGTACGAGGACGGCGGTGCGCGCATCATCAGCGTGCTGACCGAACAGCGCCGGTTCAACGGTTCGCTCGAGGATCTGGACGCGGTGCGTGCGGCGGTATCAATTCCGGTGTTGCGCAAGGACTTTATCGTCAAGCCGTATCAGATCCACGAGGCGCGGGCGCACGGTGCCGACATGCTGCTGCTGATCGTCGCGGCGCTGGAACAGCCAGTGTTGGTGTCGATGCTGGATCGTACGGAGTCGCTGGGTATGACGGCACTTGTCGAGGTGCACACCGAGGAGGAGGCGGACCGCGCGTTGCAGGCGGGCGCGATCGTGATCGGTGTAAACGCGCGCGATCTCAAGACGCTCGAGGTCGACCGAGATTGCTTCGCCCGCATCGCACCCGGGCTGCCGAGCAACGTCATCCGGATCGCCGAGTCGGGTATTCGCGGCACCGCCGATCTGCTCGCCTATGCAGGCGCGGGCGCCGACGCGGTCCTTGTCGGCGAGGGACTGGTCACCAGCGGCGATCCCCGTAGCGCCGTCGCCGATTTGGTCACCGCAGGCACGCATCCGTCCTGCCCGAAACCCGCACGCTGACACGTGGCCGATCTCGCCGGCCCGGAGCTGCCGCGTTCGAGCGCGGCTGTCGCCGAACCCACCGTCCACGATCCCGATGCGCGTGGTCATTTCGGTGTGTACGGTGGCAGATTCGTGCCAGAGGCGCTGATGGCCGTCATCGAGGAGGTCACCGCGGCGTATGAGAAGGCCCGCGGGGACCAGGCCTTCCTCGACGAGTTGGACCGGTTGCAGCGGCACTACAGCGGCCGGCCGTCGCCGATGTACGAGGCGTCGCGGCTGTCCGAGCACGCGGGCGGTGCGCGGATTTTCCTGAAGCGAGAAGACCTCAACCACACCGGGTCTCACAAGATCAACAACGTGCTGGGGCAGGCACTGTTGGCGCGGCAGATGGGCAAGACGCGGGTCATCGCCGAGACCGGGGCGGGGCAGCACGGGGTCGCCACCGCGACGGCGTGCGCGCTGCTGGGTCTGGAGTGCATCGTCTACATGGGCGCCATCGACACGGCGCGGCAGGCGTTGAACGTCGCGCGGATGCGGCTGTTGGGTGCCGAAGTCGTGTCGGTGGACGCAGGTTCGAAGACACTGAAGGACGCGATCAACGAGGCGTTCCGCGACTGGGTCACCAACGCGGACAACACGTATTACTGCTTCGGCACCGCGGCGGGTCCACATCCCTTCCCGATGATGGTGCGCGACTTTCAGCGGGTGATCGGACTCGAGTCGCGGGTTCAGATTCGGGATCAGGCCGGCCGGCTGCCGGACGTTGTGACGGCGTGTGTCGGAGGAGGGTCGAACGCGATCGGCATCTTCCACGCGTTCATCGGCGATCCGGGTGTCCGCCTGGTGGGCTTCGAAGCGGCGGGTGACGGTGTCGAAACCGGGCGCCACGCAGCGACTTTCACTGGCGGCTCGCCGGGTGCGTTCCAGGGGTCCTTCTCATACCTTTTGCAGGACGAGGATGGCCAGACCATCGAATCGCATTCGATCTCAGCAGGATTGGACTATCCCGGGGTCGGGCCCGAGCACGCGTTACTGAGGGACACCGGCCGCGCCGAATATCGACCAATCACCGACGCCGAGGCGATGGACGCGTTCGCATTGCTGTGTCGGACCGAAGGCATCATCCCCGCGATCGAGTCGGCACACGCGGTCGCCGGCGCGGTGAAACTCGGTCAAGAGCTCGGTGCCGGGTCGATCATCCTCGTGAACATCTCGGGCCGGGGCGACAAGGACGTGGAGACCGCCGCCAAGTGGTTCGGCCTACTCAATGGTGGCGCCTCATGAGCCGGCTGGGGGATTTGTTCGAATCTTGCCGCGCCGAAGGGCGGTCGGCGTTGATCGGCTACCTGCCGACGGGGTTCCCGGATGTGCCGACATCGATTTCGGCGATGACGGCGCTCGTCGAGTCGGGCTGCGACGTGGTGGAAGTCGGCATCGCGTACTCCGATCCCGGCATGGATGGGCCGACGATCGCGGCGGCCGCAGAGGCGGCGTTACGCGGTGGAGTACGGGTTCGGGACACGCTGGCCGCGGTCGAGGCGATCAGCAAGGCCGGCGGACGGGCCGTCGTGATGACGTACTGGAACCCGGTGTTGCACCGGGGGATCGACGTGTTCGCGCGGGATCTAGCCGCCGCGGGCGGGCTCGGGATGATCACCCCGGACTTGATTCCGGATGAGGCCGAGGAATGGTTGTCGGTTTCCGACGCGCACAATCTGGACAGAATCTTTCTAGTGGCACCCTCGTCGACGCCGGAGCGGCTCGCGGCAACGGTAGCGGCGTCACGTGGATTCGTTTATGCCGCTTCGACAATGGGGGTGACGGGTGCCCGTGACGCGGTTTCGGTGGCTGCGCCTGAACTGGTGCGCCGAGTGAAGGCGGTGTCGAATATTCCAGTTGGTGTCGGATTGGGTGTCCGATCTCGCCAGCAGGCGGCGCAGATCGGCGCATATGCGGACGGCGTGATCGTCGGATCGGCGTTGGTCTCGGCGCTGAAGGACGGTATTCCAGCGCTGCGGTCGCTGACCGAGGAGCTCGCGGACGGTGTGCGGCAGAGGATTACCGCGTGACGACGACGGTTCTGGCCTACATACCCAGCCCTCCTCAGGGGGTCTGGCATCTCGGTGTCATACCGATTCGGGCGTACGCGCTATTCATCATCGTCGGCATCGTCGCAGCGCTGATCATCGGAGATCGGCGGTGGGAGGCCAGGGGCGGACAGCCCGGCGTCATCTACGACATCGCGTTGTGGGCCGTACCGTTCGGGCTCGTAGGCGGCCGGCTCTATCACGTGATGACGGACTGGTGGCGGTACTTCGGCAGCGCCGGCGCTGGCTTTGGGGCTGTATTCAAGATCTGGGATGGCGGTCTGGGCATCTGGGGCGCGGTCGCGCTCGGGGGGGTCGGAGCGTGGATAGGATGCAGGCACCACAGAATCCCGTTGCCCGCATTCGGCGACGCCATCGCGCCGGGAATCATCTTGGCGCAAGCCATTGGTCGGATCGGCAACTACTTCAACCAGGAACTCTTCGGCCGTGACACGACGCTGCCGTGGGCCCTGGAGATCTACGAGCGCAAGAATGCGGCCGGCGTTCCAGACAACCTGAACGGTGTATCGACGGGTGAGGTCCTGCATTTAGCGCACCCGACGTTCTTGTACGAATTGCTGTGGAACCTATTGATTTTCGCGGCGCTGATCTGGATCGATCGGCGATACAAAATCGGTCACGGTCGATTGTTCGCGATATACGTGGCGGGCTACTGCATCGGCCGGTTCTGGATCGAGCTGTTGCGGGTCGACGACGCGACGGAGATTGACGGCATCCGGATCAATTCGTTCACGTCGATGCTGGTGTTCATCGGTGCGGTGGTCTACGTCATCCTCGCGCCCAAGGGCCGCGAGGATCCGGCGACGCTGCGCGGTAGGCCGAAGGCTGACGAAGAGGAAGACACCGCGGTCGAAGAGTTCGTCAAGGAGCTCACCGCCGTAGGGGCGACGACTGGAGTAGTGGCGGCCGCCAAGGCCGCCGGTGAAGCAGAGGACGAGGACGCCAAAGCTGCTACGGAGGCCAAGGAATTCGATAAGGCGGAAGAGCCCGAGACCGTAGAGGCCGAGTCTGAGGAACCGGCCGCCGAAGCGGAGGAAGCCGCCGAACCGACGGAGCCTGAAGCTAAGGAGGCCGAGGAGCCCGTCGATGAGGCGCAGCCGGAGGCCGAGACCGTAGAGGCCGAGTCTGAGGAACCGGCCGCCGAAGCGGAGGAAGCCGCCGAACCGACGGAGCCCGAAGCCGAGGAGGCCGAGGAGCCGGCGGCCGAGACCGACGAGTCCGAGGAAGCCGTACCAGAGCCCGAGGCGGAGGTCGCAGAAGAAGCGCAGGCTGAGCCTCAAGACGCCGTCGAGCCCGACGCCGAAGTGGAGGATGACACGGGGTCCGATGAGGACGCCGAAAAGCCGCAAGAAGCCGAACCTGAGCCTCTAGACGCCGAGGAGCCCGCGGCCGAGGAAGCCGAGACAGACGCGGAGGACGCAGAGCCGGAAGCCACGACGGCCGAGCCCGCGGCCGCCGAAGCGACTCCTGGCCATCAGCCGGAGGAATCCGGCGGCGGTCGCGTACGCCGCTGGCTGCGTAGGCGGTCCGCCACCTACGAACGACCACCCTTCTGACGCACGTCCGGTTCTGGCATGCTGGGGCCATGACCGAGCCGCAGTTCAGTGGCAGCGAGGGCGGAAGCCCATATCCACCGCCCCCGCCGCAGCCGCCATATCCGCCGCCGCCAGGCCAGTTTCCGCCTCCGGCAGGGCAGTACCCGCAGGCGTACATGGATCCGGCCGCGCCCTATGGTCGCCATCCGTCGACCGGTGAGCCGCTGTCGGACAAATCCAAGTTGGTCGCCGGGCTGCTGCAACTGCTCGGACTGTTCGGGCTCGTCGGCATCGGCCGGATCTACCTCGGCTACACCGGGCTTGGCATCGCACAACTTGTCGTCGGCCTGATCACGTGCGGTATCGGCGCCGTCATCTGGGGCATCGTCGACGCCGTTCTGCTGCTTACGGACAAGGTCCGCGATCCCGAAGGCCGTCCCCTGCGCGATGGCACCTAGCGCTACCTCCCGAAAGATGTACGGCGCGCTCGGGACCGGCGCCGTGCTCGCCGGTGCACTCGCCTATGTCGGGATCGCCGATCCACACCGTCCCGGCTTCGTGTTCCCTGTCTGCCCCTTCAAGGCCCTGACCGGCTGGAACTGCCCGGCCTGCGGCGGACTTCGCATGACTCACGACATCCTGCACGGCGATTTGGGCGCCGCCGTCGTCGACAACGTGTTTCTGCTCGTTGGCCTCCCGATGCTGCTGGCCTGGCTCCTGCTGCGCTGGCGCAGCGGAAAACCGTTGATGAACACCCCGGCGGTAGTCGTGATCGTCGTCGCAGCGATCACCTGGACGGTGGCGCGGAATTTGCCCGGGTTCCCGCTGGTCCCGACCCTTCTTGACGGGTAACCGCCGAACCGCGCTGATACACTCGACAGTCGGGCCGGTGCAGTCCCGGACACGATTTATCCGGACTGCGGAGGTGCCCCGCGATGTTGTTCTCGGCCTTCCCCGAACGCCAGGGCTTATACGACCCACAGAACGAGTCGGACTCGTGTGGCGTTGCCATGATCACCGACATCCATGGCCGCCGCTCGCACGCCATCGTCGCCGACGGGCTGATCGCGCTGGAGCATCTCGAACACCGCGGCGCGGCGGGCGCAGAGCCCAACAGCGGAGACGGCGCCGGTATCCTCATCCAGCTCCCCGTCGAACTCCTCACAGAGGTCGTCGATTTCGAACTTCCACCGCCCGCAGCCGACGGTACCAACACGTTTGCCGCCGGAATCTGCTTCCTGCCCCAAGATCCGGCCGCGCGGACCACCGCCCAAGAACAAATCGAGGCCATCGCCAAAGACGAAGGGCTGGGAGTACTCGGCTGGCGTGAGGTACCCGTCGACCCGGACGGCGCGGAGGTAGGCGTCACCGCATTGGGCTGCATGCCCTATATGTCGCAACTCTTCGTCGCCGCGCCCGGGCAGAGCGGCATCGACCTCGACCGTCACGCCTACCCTCTGCGCAAGCGCGCCGAGCGAACCGGCGTGTACTTCCCGTCGCTGTCCAGCCGGACCGTGGTCTACAAGGGAATGCTCACCACAATGCAGCTGCCCCAATACTTTCCGGATCTGCGCGACGATCGCTGCATGAGCGCCATCGCGATCGTGCACAGCCGTTTCTCCACCAACACCTTCCCGTCCTGGCCGCTGGCGCACCCGTTCCGCTTTGTCGCGCACAACGGCGAAATCAACACCGTGCGCGGCAACCGCAACCGCATGCACGCCCGCGAAGCCATGCTCGCGAGCGCGAAGATACCCGGCGACCTCGGCCGCCTGTCACCGATCTGTACTCCGGAAGCCTCCGACTCGGCGTCCTTCGACGAAGTGCTCGAACTGCTGCACCTCGGCGGCCGTAGCCTGCCACACGCGGTGCTGATGATGATCCCCGAAGCGTGGGAGAACAACACCACGATGGACGCCGCAGAGCGGGCGTTCTGGCAGTTCCACTCGTCCCTGATGGAACCATGGGACGGACCCGCCTGCGTGACTTTCACCGACGGCACCATCGTCGGAGCGGTCCTGGACCGCAACGGATTACGGCCAGGGCGCTGGTGGCGCACCATCGACGACCGCATCATCCTCGCCAGCGAAAGCGGCGTGCTCGACGTGCCCTCGGCACAGATCGTTGCGAAGGGCCGCCTGCAGCCAGGCAAGATGTTCCTCATCGACACCGCCGCGGGCCGCATCGTCTCCGACGACGAAATCAAAGAGCAGCTCGCAAAGGCCGAGCCCTACGCCGAATGGTTGCACGCCGGCCTCCTCGACCTCAAGACACTGCCCGAACGTGTCCGTGCGCAGCCCAACCACGAATCGGTCGTGCGGCGGCAGATCTCCTTCGGCTACTCCGAGGAAGACCTCCGCGTTCTCCTCACCCCGATGGCGGCCTCCGGCACCGAACCCCTCGGCTCGATGGGCACCGACACCCCGACCGCCGTTCTGTCCCAACGGTCCCGGCTGCTCTACGACTACTTCGTCGAGCTCTTCGCCCAGGTGACCAACCCACCCCTCGACGCGATCCGTGAGGCAGTCGTCACCTCGATGTCCCGGGTGATGGGGCCCGAACAAAACCTTCTCGAACCCACCGCCGCATCATGTCGGCAGATCGTGCTGCGCTGGCCCGTGCTCGATAACGACGAGCTCAGCAAGATCGTGCACATCAACGACGACGGGGAACAGTCCGGCCTCAAGACCGCGGTTCTGCGCGCGCTTTACGACGTCGAACGCGGCGGCGAAGGCCTCGCCGACGCATTGGAGGACCTGAGGCTTCGGTCGTGCGATGCGATCGCCAAAGGCGCACGCACACTGGTGATTTCGGACCGCGACTCCGACCACACCAGGGCGCCCATCCCATCACTGCTGGCGGTCTCGGCCGTGCACCATCACCTCGTGCGCACGAAGGAGCGCACCACGGTCGCGCTGGTCGTCGAGAGCGGCGACGCTCGCGAAGTGCACCACATCGCCATGCTCGTCGGCTTCGGCGCCGCAGCGGTCAACCCCTATCTCGCCTTCGAGTCGATCGAAGACCTCATCCGTGAAGGTGAACTCACCGGCATCGAACCCGCTGCGGCCGTGCGCAACTACCTCAAGGCTCTCGGCAAGGGCGTCATGAAGGTGATGAGCAAGATGGGCATCTCCACTGTCGGGTCCTACACCGCTGCACAGGCCTTCGAGGCAGTCGGCATCAACAAGGAGGTAGTCGACGAGTACTTCACCGGTACGCCAACCCAACTCGGCGGCGTCGGCCTCGACGTCATCGCTGAGGAGGTCAAGCTCAGGCACCGGCGCGCCTATCCGGAGAACCCCACCGAGCGGGTACACCGCCGCCTCGACGTCGGCGGCGAATACGCCTTCCGGCGCGAGGGCGAGCTGCACCTGTTCACCCCGGAAGTAGTTTTCTTGCTTCAGCATTCGACCCGCACCGGCCGCCACGACCTCTTCCAACAGTACTCCGACGAGGTAAACCGCCTCTCCAAGGACGGCGGCACACTCAGAGGCCTCTTCGAGTTCAAGAAGGACAGGCCACCGGTGCCGCTGGAGAAAGTCGAACCGGTCGAGTCCATCGTCACGCGATTCAACACCGGTGCGATGAGTTACGGCTCCATCTCCGCCGAGGCCCATGAGACCATCGCCATCGCAATGAATAGCCTTGGCGGACGCTCGAACTCGGGGGAAGGCGGTGAAGACGTCGACCGGCTCTACGACCCGAAGCGGCGCAGCGCCGTCAAGCAGGTCGCATCGGGCCGCTTCGGCGTAACCAGCGACTACCTTGTCAACGCCTCCGACATCCAGATCAAGATGGCGCAGGGTGCTAAACCCGGCGAGGGCGGGCAGCTTCCGGGATACAAGGTCTACCCGAACATCGCCAAGACCCGGCACTCGACGCCAGGCGTGGGCCTCATCTCGCCTCCACCGCACCACGATATCTACTCGATCGAGGATCTGGCTCAGCTCATCCACGACCTCAAGAACGCAAACAAGGACGCCCGCATCCACGTCAAGCTGGTCAGCAGCGTCGGTGTCGGCACCGTCGCAGCGGGGGTGTCCAAGGCGCACGCCGACGTCGTGCTCATCTCCGGGTATGACGGCGGCACCGGCGCCGCGCCGCTCACCTCTCTGAAACATGCGGGCATACCATGGGAGATCGGCCTCGCCGACACCCAGCAGACGCTGGCGCTCAACGGCCTGCGGGACCGGATCACCGTGCAGTGCGACGGTGGCATGCGCACCGCCCGTGACGTGATCGTCGCGGCACTGCTCGGCGCCGAGGAGTACGGATTCGCCACCGCACCGCTGGTGGTGTCCGGTTGCATCATGATGCGGGTCTGCCACCTCGACACCTGCCCGGTCGGCGTCGCTACCCAGAACCCCGAATTGCGGGCACGGTTCAACGGCAAGCCCGAGTTCGTCGAGAACTACTTCCGCTTCGTCGCCGAGGACATCCGGCGCTACCTCGCCGAACTCGGGTTCCGCAGCATCGACGAAGCCGTCGGGCACGCCGAGGTTCTCGACACCGCCGAAGGCGTCGCCCACTGGAAGAGCAAGGGCCTCGACCTGACCCCCATCTTCGCGGTGCC
>DATARY010000025.1:0-6188 GCA_036263935.1 Mycobacterium sp. | reverse complement strand
GACCGCGACGGCCCACACCAGCATCGTCAACCCGGTATCGCGCAGCACCGGAATGAGGTCCTTGCCGCCACGGCCGTGCCGCACAGGGCCCGCGGCGCGCACCGCGAGCGGCAGCGCAACCAGACCGACCGCCGTCCACGGCGTCGCGAGCATCAGCACCAGCGTCAAGCCCAACGCCACCACCAACAACGACTGATACAGCAGCCGGGTGCGGCCATCGCCGAGCCGGACCGCGAGCGTGATTTTCCCGGATTCCCTATCGGTGGGGATGTCGCGCAGATTGTTGGCCACCAGCACCGCCGACGACAGTGACCCGATCGCCACTGCGAGCGTCACCCCGACCCAGTCGACCCGCAGGGCCTGGGTGTACTGCGTGCCGAGCACCGCGACGAGGCCGAAGAACACGAACACCGCGACCTCGCCCAGCCCCAGATACCCGTAGGGCTTCGAGCCGCCGGTGTACAGCCAGGCTCCGGCGATGCACGCCGCGCCGACCGCAATCAGCCACGGCGCGCTGAACCACGCCAGCACGACCCCGGCCACCGCCGCGACCCCGAGGCTGACCACCGCGGCCGTCAGCACTGCCCGCGGCGCGGCCAGCTTCGAGCCGACCAGCCGCAGCGGCCCGGCCCTCACGTCGTCGGTGCCGCGGATGCCGTCGGAGTAATCGTTGGCGTAGTTGACGCCGATGATCATCGCGACCGCGACCAGCAGCGCCAGCACCGCGCGCCACCAGCACGCGGCGTGCAGCCAGGCCGCTGCGCCGGTCCCGGCGATGACCGGGGCGATTGCGTTGGGAAGAGTTCGCGGGCGGGCGCCCTCTATCCACTGCGCGACACTGGCCACAGGCGTCATCGTCGCATGGCGGAGGCCGGACGCCCGGTGCTGTCGCGATTTGACGATGCGCCCCGGCCGCCGAAGACTGAACCCATGGAAGACCGACTCAGCAAGGTCGAGATCCGCAAGGATGCCCTGCAGGAGACCGTTGAATCCGTGGCCTCGACGGTTGGGGAAGTGGCCTCGATCATCACGACCGCTGTCAAGGACGTGGCTAGCGCTATCGGTAGCTTGGCGACCGACATATTCGAGATCCGGGACGGGGCTCGCCGCGCTTCGGAGCTCGCCGAGGACGACGCTTCGGAGCTCGCCGAGGACGACGCTTCGGAGCACGCCGAGGACGACGCGGAGCACGCCGAGGACGAATAGTGCGTTAACCGCCGGCGGGCCCGCATGGCCCACAATGGTCGAATGCTGGGAGTCATCGGCGGCAGCGGCTTCTACTCGTTCTTCGGATCCGATGCCCGCGCCATCAACCTCGACACTCCGTACGGGTCGCCGAGCGCGCCGATCATGGTCGGGGCCGTGGGTGAGCACGAAGTGGCGTTCCTGCCGAGGCACGGCGTCAGGCACGAGTTCTCGCCGCACACCGTTCCGTACCGCGCCAACATGTGGGCGATGCGCGCGCTCGGGGTGCGCCGGATCTTCGGACCGTGCGCCGTCGGCAGCCTCACCCCGCAGCTGGGGCCGGGCGCGATGGTGGTGCCCGACCAACTTGTCGACCGCACCAGCGGCCGTGCGGACACCTACTTCGACGCCGGCGGCATCCACGTAGGGTTCGCCGACCCGTACTGCCCGACGCTGCGTGTCGCGGCGGCCGATCTGCCCGGTGTGATCAACGGCGGCACGATGGTGGTGATCCAGGGTCCACGGTTCTCCACCCGCGCGGAGAGCCGTTGGTTCGCAAGCCAGGGCTTCACGCTGGTCAACATGACCGGGTATCCGGAGGCGGTGTTGGCCCGCGAACTCGAGATATGTTATGCGGCAATTGCTTTGGTGACTGACTTGGACGCGGGCATCGATGCCGGAACGGCCGTCCGCGCTGTCGATGTGTTCGCCGAGTTCGAGAAGAACCTGGTGCCGTTCAAGAAGCTCGTGCATGAGGCCATCGATCAGGTCGCCGTCGAGCGCACGTGCACGCACTGTTTGCCGCACGACGGCGTCGAGTTGCCGTTCGACTTGCCGTGAAGGTGTTGCTAACCGGCGCTGCCGGTTTCATCGGGACCCGGGTGGCCGCGGCGCTCGCCGAAGCCGGCCACGATGTCGTTGCCGTCGACGCGATGCTCGCCAAGGCGCACGGCCCGGATGCCGAACCGCCGGATGGTGTGCACCTGGTCGACGTCCGCGACACCGCCGCGCTGGCGCCGCTGCTCAACGGCGTCGACGTGGTGTGTCACCAGGCAGCGGTGGTCGGAGCCGGGGTTGACGCCGCGGACGCCCCCTCGTACGGCAGCCACAACGACTACGCCACTGCGGTGCTGCTTGCGGAAATGTTCGCCGCGGGCTGCCGACGGCTGGTGCTGGCTTCGTCCATGGTCGTCTACGGCCAGGGCCGATACGAATGCCCCGAACACGGTGAGGTAGATCCGCTGCCACGCACCCGCGCAGACCTCGACGACGGCGTGTTCGAGCATCGCTGCCCCGTTGGCGGTGAGCAGGTGGCGTGGCGTCTGGTCGGCGAGGACGCCCCGCTTCGGCCGCGCAGCCTGTACGCGGCCAGCAAGGTCGCGCAGGAGCACTACGCCATGGCGTGGAGCGAGGCCACCGGGGGCTCGGTGGTCGCGCTGCGGTATCACAACGTCTACGGGCCGCTGATGCCGCGCGACACGCCGTATTCCGGGGTGGCTGCGATCTTCCGGTCAGAGCTCGAAGCAGGCGATGTACCAAGGGTTTTCGAGGACGGCAGACAGATGCGTGACTTTGTGCACGTCGACGACATCGCCGCCGCGAACGTGGCGGCCGTCGAGGCCGGTCGGGACGGCTTCTGGGCCTTCAATATCTGCTCTGGACGGCCGATCTCGATCCTGGAGGTGGCCACCGAGCTGTGTGATGCCCGTGGCGACGTGCCCCCGCTGGTCACCGGCCAGTACCGCAGCGGGGATGTTCGCCATATCGTGGCCGACCCGGCCCGGGCCGCGGAGCAGCTGGGATTCCGGGCCGTCGTCGACCCGCGCGACGGGTTGCGGGAGTTCGCGTATGCGCGATTGCGGGGCTAGATGCTGAGTCGGATCTGGGGCGTGCAGCGGCGGTTGATCTACTTCCCGTCGCCGGGCCCCGTGCCGTCGGCCACAGCGGTATTGCCGAACGGCCGCGATGTGGAACTCCAGGCCGGCGACGGAATCCGGTTGGGCGCTTGGTATTTCCCGGGGCGCGGGTGCGCGGTGTTGGTGTGCAACGGCAACGCGGGCAACCGGTCGATGCGGGCCGGGCTGGCCGTCGGGCTCAACCGCGCAGGGTTTTCGGCGCTGCTGTTCGACTACCGCGGGTACGGCGGCAACCCCGGCGTTCCGTCCGAAGATGGTTTGGCCGCCGATGCCCGGGCGGCGCGGGCGTGGCTGGCCGGACGGCCCGAGATTGACCGGATCGCATACTTTGGCGAATCCCTCGGCGCCGCAGTCGCTGTCGGTCTGGCGATGGAGCAGCCGCCCGCGGCGTTGGTGCTGCGCTCGCCGTTCACGTCGCTGCCCGACGTGGCTGCGGTGCACTACCCATGGCTGCCGGTCGGACGACTGCTGCTTGACCGCTACCCGTCGATCGACCGCATCGCGTCGGTGCACGCGCCGCTGCTGGTGATCGCGGGCGACCGCGACGACATCGTGCCGCTGTCGCTGAGCCGGCGGCTCTACGACGCGGCGGCCGAGCCCAAGCAGTTCATGCTGGTGCCCGGCGCCGGCCACAACGACCCCGAGCTGGTCGACGGCCCGCAGGTTCTTTCGGAGATACGGGGCTTCCTGTCGTCGACCTAGTAATACTGGCGATGTGAAGCCAGCGATCTGTGAGCAGTTCGGTATCGATTTCCCCCTCTTTGCGTTCAGCCATTGCCGCGACGTCGTGGCCGCCGTCACGAACGCCGGCGGGTTCGGCGTGCTTGGCGCGACGGCGTTCTCGCCGCAGCTGCTCGACCAGGAGCTGTCGTGGATCGACGACCACGTCGGCGGCAAGCCGTATGGCCTCGACATCATCGTTCCCGCCAAGTTCGAGGGCAAGGGAGAGAAACTGGCGGTCGGGGAGTTGGCCAGCCGGATCCCCGAGGACTACCGCGGTTTTATCGCAGATCTTCTCGCCAAGCACGACATCGAGCCCGAGGCGACGCCGCGAACCGGTCCGTCGTTCCTGTCCGGCGACACCGGCCAGGACCTGCTCGAGGTGGCGATGAGCCATCCGATCAAGCTGATCGCCAATGCGCTGGGGGTCCCACCGGATTACATGATCGAGGCGGGCAAGCAGGGCGGTATCCCGGTCGCCGCGCTGGTGGGCGCCAAGGAGCACGCAGTCAAGCAGGCGCGGGCCGGTGTCGACCTGATCGTCGCGCAGGGAACCGAGGCGGGCGGCCACTGCGGCGAGGTGACGACAATGGTGTTGATCCCTGAGGTGTTGGAAGCTCTAGCGGCGATCGGCAGCAAAATCCCGGTGCTGGCGGCGGGCGGGATCGTCACCGGCAGGCAAATGGCCGCGTCCGTCGCGATGGGTGCCGACGGTGCGTGGACTGGGTCGGTGTGGCTGACCACCGAAGAGGCCGAGACCGCACCGCACACGGTGCAGAAGTTCTTGGCCGCGACGTCGCGCGACACCGTGCGCTCGGCCGGTAGGACGGGAAAGCCTGCGCGGCAACTGGTTTCAGACTGGACGGATGTGTGGCTGCCGCATGAAGGCGGGCAGCAGCCCTTGCCGCTGCCGCTGCAGTCGATGCTGGCCGAGCCGGTCATCCGCCGGGTCGACGTGCTCGCCTCGCAGGGGCACCCCGGCGCACAGGCGCTGGCCACCTATTTCGTCGGTCAGGGAGTCGGCTTGATGAACAAGGTCAAGCCGGCCCGCGAGGTGGTCCGCGAGTTCATCGAGGACTACCTGGCCGCGACGGAGCGGCTGAGCAACTCGCTGCCGGACTAGGGCTTGACCCTGTACCCCTGTACAGGGTTCATGCTGGGAGGGTGAGAACCAGCGAAGTCGCCGCACAGGCCGACGTCAACGCCCAGACGCTGCGGTACTACGAACGTCGAGGATTGCTACCCGAACCCGGCCGAAGCCCATCAGGCTATCGCGCGTATGGCGCCGACGCGGTGCGGCTTGTGCGATTCGTCAAGCGTGCCCAAGCGCTCGGATTCACCCTCAGCGACATCGAGGAATTGTTGCATCTGGCCGGGGGTGGGCCCGCCTCGTGCGAAGAGGCCAAGGCGATGGCGCGCACCCGGATCACCGACTTGGACCAGCGCATCACGGAGCTGGTCGGGATGCGTGACGCGCTCACCCAGCTGGTGAGCACCTGTGCCCAACCGCGTGACCAGCGTGACTGCCCGATTCTGCGCGATATCGAAACCGCGGCCGGTTCGGAGCCGACATGAGGATCGGTTCGGAGCCGACATGAGGATTGAACTGCTCACCGCACCGGGATGCCCCCACAGCGCGGTCGCGCGTGAGGCGGTCACCGAATGCCTGACCGCGCTTGGCATCGACGCGCCGATCATCGAACGGATCGGTCGCTACCCCTCGCCGACGGTTCTCGTCGATGGTGTCGACGTGATGCGCCCGGACGATGAGATGTTCGGTGGCGACGCGTGCCGGCTCGATCTGCCTACACCGCAACGGATTCTCGACGCATTGCACGAGCCGACATGACCGCCGACATGTTGGGTCCCGGCCACCAGACCGGGCGCCTGCTGATGCGCACAGCGGTACGGCTGCTGGCCAGAGGGGAACCGGTGACGATGGGCGAACTCGCCGCGACAGCCGGAGTCGATGTCTCCGATCTGATCGACGCGCCGGCGGGGCCAGACATCGAATACGACGAGCTGCACCGCATCGTCGGATGGGGACTCACACTCGTCCCGACGCCGCACACGTTCGTCGTCGACGGCCACCGTCTCTACACCTGGTGCGCCGCAGACACCCTACTGTTTCCCGCGATCCTGGGTCGCCACGCACAGATCGAGTCACGTTGTCCTACAACAGACATCGTTATCCGAATGACGGTGGATCCGAACGGCCGGGTGGGCGACCTCTCGCCGGCCACCGCGGTCATCTCGATCCCCGATTCCGGGGAGTTGGATGTTGCGAGGGTGCGCGTCAGCTGTTGTCACCCGGGGCGATTCTTCGCCACCGCCGAGGCAGCCGCGGACTGGCTCGCTCAGCACCCG
>DATARY010000247.1:0-6056 GCA_036263935.1 Mycobacterium sp. | reverse complement strand
TAGCCGGCCACCTTCTCGACGGTGGACAGCAGGATTCCGCCGGGCAGCCGTTCTTCTAGTCCCAATTCAGGCCTCCTCGGCGCCACACATAGGCGTACGCCACAAACACCACGACCATGAAAAGAAGCATCTCTACCAGCGCGAACACGCCCAGGCCGTCGAACGCCACCGCCCACGGGTAAAGAAAGACGATCTCGATGTCGAACACGATGAACAACATCGCGGTCAGGTAGTACTTGATCGGAAATCGCTGGCCCGCGGCGTGTGCGGTGGCCAACTCCGGCACCGGTTCGATGCCGCACTCGTAGGCTTCCAGCTTCGACCGGTTGTAGCGGCGCGGCCCGATCAGCACGGCAATGCCGACCGACCCGACGGCAAACGCGGCCGCGATCGCACCAAGTACCAGGATTGGCGTGTACAAGTTCATGCCGGGCAAGCGCTCCCTCGTGGACTGTCGATGTGAGCTTACCCACACCCTAGCGAGCTTTTTGATGGGTGCCACGCATTTTGGTTAGTATCACTAGTAGCTGCGTGCGGCGATCTCGGCATGCCTCGAAAAGGCAAGTGCGACAAGGTCATTCGTGCCGCGACTACTGCGCGGGGGCGCGCAGCAGTGACACTACGGCTTCGCCCAAACGGATCGGGTCGATCGGGTGGGGAACCGCGGCTTCGGCGCGCGACCAGTTGGCCAGCCATTTGTCGTCGGCCCGTCCGGTGAGCACAAGGATTGGTGGGCAATCGGCAATCTCGTCCTTGAGCTGCTTGGCGATCCCCATGCCGCCGGCCGGGGTGGCCTCCCCGTCCAGGATGACCAGATCGAACCCGCCTTCGTCCATCTGCCTGATCACCATCGAAGGCGTGGCCACCTCGACGTAGGTCAACTCCGGAAGTTCGGGGTGCACCCGCTTGCCCAGCGCCAGCTGCACCTGCTCGCGGGTCCTGGGGTTGTCGCTGTAGACGAGCACCCGCAGCGGGGACGACGGCTGAGCCATGGGCCAGATGCTATCCGCGCCGGAACACGACGTCACCGAGAATCGTGGCCTTGTCGACCACCATGCCCATCATATTGCCGTCGACCCCGAAGTCCTTGCGGTCGATGGTGGCCCGGCCGCTGACTCGCACCGCGCCGTCGTCGAGTACCGCGACTTTGGCGCGCAGGGCCACCGGAGCCGTCGTGCTCTTGACGGTGAGTTGCGTGCGCAGATCGACCGTGTCGCCGTTGATGGCCTCGGCGCCGGTGACTACGACGCTGATCTCGGGATATTTCTCCGCTTCAAAGAAGTCCGCGGAGCGCAAATGCTCGTTGCGCTTGTGTATCTTGGTGTCCAGCGATGCGGCCCTGATGTCGATGCGACCGAAAACCGTTTGTGTGTCCGTGATTTGGCCGTCGCCGCTGAACTCCGTAAAACGGCCCTTGACCGGCGCCAGGCCCCACATCGACTTGGCCTTGAACTCGATAGTCGACCGGCCGGGATCGACGTTCCACACGCCGACGGACGCCGGATTGCTCAGAAGGTCTTGTACGCCTGCCATGTCGTCTCCGTTGTCAGTCGATCGCCTCGAACAACCGGTCGGCGACGTCAGCGATGGCGTCGGCGTCGGTCACGGACCGGGTCCTCCTCACTATCATGCCTCCCGCAGGGTTCGTCGGGTCTGACGCCAGGCTACTTCTGGTCATAACCCGGGTGTGCGATGGCCAGCCGGTGGCGCACCAGTGTCCGCAGAACCGGCAGGACGTCGTCGCTGCGGTCGTCCAGTCGCCCGGCACGGATGGCCGCGGCCAATTGTGCCTCGTCGGCGCAGCCCAGGCCGGCCAGCGCATCGGTGACGTCGACGGCCGACTCGTCGCGCAGCTCGCGTTCGACCATGCGCAGCACATTGGCGGCGACGCGGGCGTGGAAGTTGACCTGGCCGGCGTCGGCGCGCTGACCATCGCTGGCCCGCACGTCGTTGTCAAGAAAGTCGGCCACCGCCGCGACGAGCTCGGCCGCGGTGGGCCGCCCGTACAACCAGTTCACCGTGGGCCGCCTCCCTGCAGCAGATCGAGTACGTCCCATTCGGTTTCGCTGACCCGGCGGCCGATCGCGGCGAGCTCGACCGACGGCGTCTGGCCGGACAAGTGGCGCTCGGCCTGAAACCGGCAGATGACGCCCCAGCGCAGCGTGGCCACCGTCAGCCACCACCGAAACGCCTCGCGGTCAAGGGTTGTGCCCGCGGCCGCCTCATAGGCGCACAGAAAGGTTTCGACGCTGCCCAGCCCGCCCGCGCCGAGCTGCTCGGGCGCGCCGAACCGCCAGGCCCGGATGCAGAACCAGGCCAGGTCCTCGTACGGCTCGCCGATGTGCACCAGCTCCCAGTCCAGCACGGCGGCCAGACCCGTTTCGTTGACGATCAGGTTGCCCATCCGAAAGTCGCCGTGCACCAATGTCGGTGGTGACGGCGGCGGTCGATGCGCGTTCAGCCAGCGAAACGCCCATTCGAATGTCGCTGTCGTATCGCCCATCGCGTCGAGCCGGTCGCGCCACTCGGTGAGCTGTTCGGTCTCCGTCAGGCCGATGCCGTCCGGGTCGGCTCGATGGATGGCGGCCAGTGCCCGCGCGCACTGTTGCAGCAGCCGCTGCCTGGCGGGATCGTCGAGGCTGCGATGGATCCTCCTGACGATTGTCTCGCCCGCGATTGCGTCGCAGATCAGATATGGGTTACCCAGTGCCGCAGGGGAATTGTCGGCCGCGAGGATGTGGGGGACCGGCGCGCCCGCCGCGGCGGCGCGCTGCTGGACATTGGCCTCCAGCTCCATGCCGGCGTGCACGTCGTCGGGTGGGCCGGTGCGCAGGATCAGTGCCCGGCGGGTGGCGTCGCCGGCCGCATCGAACGACCACGTCGTGCGGCTCGCCCCACCGGTCAAGGCGTGCAGGTTCTCGATGCTCACCTCGCCGAGCACCGGCGCCAGCACCGCTGCGAGCCTCTCTCCTGCGGGTCTTGCTCCTCGAGTGCGCGTCACTTGCGCCCGAATCCGAAGAGCCGCTGGGCGACCCGCCGGATCTGGATCTCCTCGGCGCCCTCGGTGATCCGGTACCGGCGGTGATGGCGGTAGATGTGCTCGAAGGGTTCATGGCGGCTGTAGCCGACGCCGCCGAACACCTGCATCGCACGGTCGGCCGCCTCGCACACCAGCCTGTTGGCGCGGTAATTGGCCATCGAAACCTTGTCGGACACCTCCATGTGGTGGTTGCGGTCAAGCTGCGTGGCCGCGTACCGGACCAGCAGGCGCACCATCTGCGCCTCGGTCTGCAGTTCGACCAGCGGCCACTGCACGGCCTGGTTCACCGCCAGTGGCTTGCCGAACACGGTGCGCTCGTTGGCATAGGCGACGGCGCGGTCGATGCAGTACTGGGCGGCGCCCAGGCTGCCGGCGGCCTGCCGAATCCTGTTCTCGTGCAGGAAGGTCTGACCGACCTCGAGGCCGCCGTCCACCTCACCGAGGACCGCGTCGCCTACTACCCGGACGTCTCTGAGCTCGACTTCGCCATGGTCGGTGGGCATGTTGAACGTCCACCAGTAGTACGGCACCGCGAAGCCCGGCGTGTCGGTCGGCACCAGGAAAGCGGTGATTCCGCGGGCCTGCCCCGGCTCTCCCGACGTGCGGGCGAATACCAGGTCGTGGGTGGCCCGGTGTACTCCGGTGTTGAACCGCTTGGCGCCGTTGATGACCCAGCCGTCACCGTCCCGCTCGGCGCGCGTCTCCAGCCAGGTCGCGTCCGACCCGTGTTTCGGCTCGGTCAGCCCGAATGCCATCGACCGTTCACCGGTGATCAGCGCCTCGGTCCACTCGGCCTTCTGGGCGTCGCTGCCGAACCGGTCCATCATGATGACCTGTGGAAAGTTGCCGACGATCGACGACTCGTCCTGCAGGTCGTTGTGCAGCCCGAGTCCCTTGTGCGCCAGGTGCTCCCGGATGACAGCCATGTCCAGGTTGGTGCCGTCGCGGCCACCGAATTGGGCCGGCAGTCCGTAGCGCAGCCAGCCCGCCTTGTCGGCGCGCCTGCGCATCTCGCCCAGCAGGTCCTCCCATGCCCGCGCGGGGACACCCCCGTTCTCCCAGTCGGTGCGGGCGTACTCGCGACGCTGGTCGAAGTACTGCATGTTCTCGCGTTCGAGCGGTTTGATCTCGGCCTCGATGAATGCGTCCATCTCGGCCAGGACAGCCGGAAGGTGCTCCGGGAGGGTGAAATCCACGCTGATCTCCGTTTCTTTCGACCGGCACGCGCTACTCGCTGAGGATGCGGTCGCCGGCGCGCAGCAACGAGCTCGGGAGGTCGTGGCCGATCACGTCCTGCGCCACCCGCGCGGCGGCGATCGCGGCCTTGAGGTCGACGTCGACGTGGATTCCGCTGTCCCGCAACAGGTAGACGAGGTCCTCGGTGGCGATGTTGCCGCTTGCCCCCGGGGCGAATGGACAGCCGCCAAGGCCGCCCGCGGACGCGTCCAGCCGGGTGATGCCGGCCGTCACCGCGGCGTAGGCGCTGGCCAGCCCGGCCCCGCGGGTGTTGTGGAAGTGTGCGCCGAGCGGGATGTCACCGATCAGCGGGCGGACACGGGCGATCAGGTCGCTGACCCGCCGCGGGGTGGTGGTGCCGATGGTGTCGGCGACCGCGAGCCGGTCGGCACCGGCTTCGCACGCCGCGGTCACGACCTCGACCACCCGCCCGGGCGGTGTCGGCCCGTCAAACGGGCAGTCCCACGCCGTGGCGACAATGACCTCGACCGAGGCGTCGCTGTCGTGCGCGATCGCCGCGATCTCAGGAATCAGGGCGGTCGCCTCCGTGGTGGAGCGCCCGACGTTCGAACGGCTGTGCCCGTCGGCGGCCGACACCACGTATTCGATCGAGTGCATGCCCGCCGCGACCGCCCGTTTGGCGCCGTTGGGGCTGGCGACCAGCGCGGAGAACGCGATGCCGTCGAACCGGTGCAGTTCGGCGGCCAGTTCGGCGGCGTCGGCCAGCGCGGGCACCTTCGACGGTGAGACGAAGGCCGTCGCCTCCATCTCCCGCACCCCGGTGGCGGCCACGGCGGCGAGGAGGTCGAGTTTGGCGGACAACGGGATTGGCTCTTCGATCTGCAGGCCGTCGCGCAGCGAGACGTCGCGAATGTCGACATGTGTCACAGCACGCCCTCCGCCCGCAGCGCCGTCAGTTCGGCGTCGGTCTTGCCCAGCAGCCCGCGGTACACCTCGTCATTGTGCTGACCCGGTCGCGCAGGACCGGCATTGCGGATGGTGCCGGGTGTCTCCGACAGCACCGGAATCACACCGGGTCCGAGCACCACTCGTTCGACTCTCTCATCGAAGTGTTCGGCGATCATGCCGCGCGCCCGCAGCTGCGGATCCTCGACCACTTCGGCGACGGTGTTGATCGGCCCGCTGATCACCCCGGCGGCGCCGAGGGTGGCGATGATGTCGGCGGGTTGCCGCGCAGCGGCCCAGTCGCCGATGATCTTGTCGAGCTCGTCCTGGTTACGTCCGCGTGCAACGTGATTGACGAAGCGCTCGTCGGTCGCCAGCTCCGGTTGACCCATCGCCCCGCACAACCTGCGGAACACCGTGTCCTGATTGGCCGCGATCACCACCCAGCTGCCGTCGACGGTCGGATAGATGTTCGACGGGGCGATGCCCTCAAGCCGGGTCCCCGACGGGCCGCGCACAACGCCGCCGACGTCGTAGTCGGGGATCGTGGATTCCTGAACGGCCAAACAGGATTCGGTCAGTGCGGCATCGACAATCTGGCCTTCGCCGGTAACCGTCCGGCGGTACAGCGCGGCCAGCGCCCCCTGGGCGGCGAACATGCCCGCCAGGCTGTCGCCCAGCGACAGGGCGAGCCGGGGTGGCGGTCCACCAGGGAAGCCGTTCATGTGTCGCAGGCCGCTGGCCGCCTCGGCCACCGAGGCGTAGCCGGCCTTGTGCGCCTCCGGGCCGGTCTGCCCGTAGCCCGACACCCGCACCAGGATGATGCCCCGGTTGCGGTCCCGCAGAACGTGGTAGCCCAGGTTCCACTTCTCCA
>DATARY010000217.1:0-6550 GCA_036263935.1 Mycobacterium sp. | reverse complement strand
CCCGACGGATGACCAGGTCGAATGGGCGCGACACGTTCTGGCCGCGGCCCGCGGTGCACGCGGCGTCTTCCAGTTCGAAGGCATAATGGTAGATGCCCCAGTGCTGCGGCGAGCGGAGCGGATCGTCCAGCTAGCGCCATACCCCGGTAGCTAGCCGGCGCCCCTCACCAGGGGATTGCTCTTCCCGCCTCTGCGCTGAGCACCTCGCGGTCTGACGGCGGAACATGCCGTCACCGAAAAGGAGGCGGTATGGCTGAGTCATTTGCGGCGCCAGCGCCGGTGTCATTTGCGGCGCCCGCGCCGGTGTCATCTGCGGCGCCCGCGCCGGTGGTGGTCGACCTGGAACCGGTGCAACTCATTGCTCCCGATGGGGCCCCTACGTCTGAGGACCGCTACAGCCGGGGCCTGCCGCCCGAAACACTGGGCTGGCTCTACGAGATGATGGTCGTCACTCGCGGCCTCGACGTCGAATTCGTCAACCTGCAGCGACAGGGCGAGCTGGCGCTATTCGCGTCGTGCCGCGGCCAGGAGGCCGCCCAGATCGGCGCGGCGGCGTGCCTGCGCAAGACCGACTGGTTGTTTCCGCAATACCGCGAGATCGGCGCGTTCCTGCTGCGCGGTATCACGCCGGCGCAGATGGGCGCCGTCTGGCGCGGCAAGTGGCACGGCGGGCTGGAGTTCACCAAGAAGTGCTGCGCGCCGATCGCGATCCCGATCGGCACGCACGGACTTCATGCGGTGGGCGCGGCGATGGCCGCGCAGCGCCTCGGGGAGGATTCGGTGACCATTGCGTTCCTCGGCGACGGCGCCACCAGCGAGGGCGATGCGCATGAGGCGCTGAACCTGGCGTCCGTGTACAAGGCGCCGTGCATCTTCTTTGTCCAGAACAACCAGTGGGCCATCTCGGTGCCGGTCAGCCACCAGATGGCGGGCCCGTCGATTGCACACCGAGCCATCGGGTACGGAATGCCGGGCATCCGGGTCGACGGCAACGACGTACTCGCCTGCTATGCCGTGACCGCCGAGGCTGCGATGCGGGCGCGTGACGGCGGTGGCCCGACGCTGATCGAAGCCGTCACCTATCGGCTCGGCCCACACACGACCTCCGATGATCCGACTCGATACCGGTCTCAAGAAGAGGTGGACAAGTGGACCGCCCTCGACCCGATTCCGCGGTACCGCAGCTACCTGCAGTCCGTCGGGGTGTGGACCGAGCGGCTGGAAGAACGGATTGCGCACAGATCGATGAGGCTTCGCGCCCAGTTGCGTGAATCGTTGGTCGACGCAGACGACTTTGACGTCGCCGAGATGTTCGACACGGTCTACCACGACATCACCGTGGACCTCGTGAACCAGCGCGAACAGCTGCTCGCCGAGTTGGCGAAGGAGGCGTGACATGACCCAGATCATCGAACGACCCCCGATGCACGGCGACGAGACGCCGGAGCCACGGGGTCCGATGCTGACACCCGTGCCGACGGCGCCGACCCTGACCATGGCGCAGGCGATCAACAGGGCGTTGCACGACGCGATGGCCGCCGACGAGCGCGTGCTGGTCTTCGGCGAGGACGTCGCCAGACTGGGCGGGGTGTTCCGGGTAACCGAGGGGCTGGCCGAAACGTTCGGTGAGCAACGGTGTTTCGACACCCCCCTGGCAGAATCGGCGATTGTCGGCATCGCAATCGGGATGGCCATTCGCGGCTTCGTGCCGGTCCCCGAGATCCAGTTCGACGGGTTCGCGGCGCCGGCGTTCGATCAGGTGGTCAGCCACTTGGCGAAGTATCGAATGCGCACCCGAGGTGACGTCGACATGCCGGTGACGATTCGGATTCCGTCGTTCGGCGGAATCGGTGCGGTGGAACATCACTCGGAGTCCACCGAAAGCTACTGGTGCCACACCGCGGGACTGAAGGTGGTGGTGCCGTCGACCCCGTCGGACGCGTATTGGCTGCTGCGGCAGGCGATCACGAGCCGGGACCCGGTCATCTATCTGGAGCCGAAACGGCGGTACTGGGCCCGCGAAGCCGTCGACACCGCCGGTCCTGGCCTTCTCCTCGGGCGGGCGGCGATCCGGCGCTTCGGCGACGACGTCACGGTGCTGACGTACGGCTCACTCGTCGCGACCGCGCTGAGCGCGGCCGAACTTGCCGAGCAGCATGGCTGGAGCCTCGAGGTTGTCGACCTGCGCTCGCTGAGCCCGCTCGACTTTGACACCGTGGCGGAATCGGTGCGCAGGACCGGCCGCGCGGTAGTGATGCACGAAGGCCCGCGCACGTTGGGTATCGGCGCCGAACTGGCCGCCCGCATACAGGAGGAGCTGTTCTACGACCTGGAGGCGCCGGTGTTGCGGGCCACCGGTTTTGACACGCCGTATCCGCCGGCCCGGTTGGAGAAGCTGTGGCTGCCCGGACCGGATCGGCTGCTGGACTGCGTTGAACGCGCGATGAGGCAACGATGAGCCGCGATGAGCGCTCGCGCGAAGAGCATCCAACCCGGGCCGTGAAGGACTTCCTGGTCCCAGACCTCGGTGAGGGTCTGGAGGACGCGACAATCACTCGTTGGACTGTCGCCGTCGGGGACGACGTGGAGCTGAACCAGACGCTGTGCACGGTGGAAACCAACAAGGCCGAGGTCGAGATACCGAGTCCCTACCCGGGCAAGATCGTCGAACTCGGCGGCGCCGAGGGGGACACGCTGAACGTCGGCTCGGTCCTCGTCCGCATCGCAACGGAGGCCGCCGCGCCGAGCACCAACGGTGTCGCGCGCAACCCGGTGCTGGTGGGCTACGGCGCCGACGAAGACATGGACACGAGCAGGCGTCCTCCGCCGGCGACCCGGCCCCGCGCCAAGCCTCCCGTGCGCAAGCTCGCCGCCCAGCTGAACGTCGACCTGAACCGGTTGGCGGGATCGGGAGCCGACGGAGTGATTACCCGCGAGGATGTACTCGCGGCGGGCAGATCGGCTCCCAGCCCCGACATGGTCGCGGTGCGCGGTGTGCAGGCCGAGATGGCACATCGAATGGCGATGTCGCGCAGGGAGATAGCGGATGCTCATGCGAGCGTTCATGTGGACTGCTCAGGCTTGTTGCGGCTGCGGGACCGAATGCGCGACGGTGAGTTAGCGATAACACCGTTCGTGTTGACGCTGCGGTTGTTGACGATCGCGCTGCGGCATCACCCGAGGCTCAACTCCACGTGGGTTGACACCACCGACGGGCCGCAGATCCACCTGCACCCCGCCGTGCATCTCGGCTTCGGGGTGGCCGCGCCGCGGGGCCTGTTGGTGCCTGTCGTCCCTGACGCTCAGGACAAGACCACCCGAGAGCTGGCAGTTGTCGTGTCGCGACTGATCCAGGACGCGCGGGCAGGCACCCTCACGCCGTCCGAGCTACAGGGCTCGACGTTCACGGTGTCCAACTTCGGTGCGCTGGGGCTGGACGAGGGTGTGCCGGTGATCAACTACCCGGAGGCCGCCATCCTGGGCATGGGCTCGCTGAAGTCTCGGCCGGTCGTCGTCGACGACACCGTCGTCGCACGGCCGACGATGACACTCACGTGCGCGTTCGATCACCGCATCGTCGACGGCGCCCAAGCCGCGGCGTTCCTGGGTGAACTCCGCGACCTCATCGAGTCGCCGGAACTCGCGCTGATCGACCTCTAACCGCCGCAGAGGCTCAGCGGCCCCGGGCGGCGGCGAGCCGGCGCGCGAATTCGGGGGAGAGGATCGAGGTGGCCTGCGGTCCGAGTTCGGTATCGACCGCGATCCGGTGCTGCTCGGTGTCGACGACGCCGGGGTTGGCCGTCGCACGCATGGAGGCCTTCGTCGCGAGGACCACACCACGAGGCGCGGCCGCAGGGCTCGCCGCCAATTCGCGCGCGGCGGCGACGGGATCGTCGGCGACTTTGAGCGCGAGGCCGTAACGCACCGCCGCTTCGGCATCGAATCGCATGCCGAAGAGCAGCGACGCCCGTGCCACTTGCGGACCGACCGCGCGTTGCAGCATCCACGTCGCGCCACCTCCGGGATGGATGCCGAGCTTCTGGAATCGGGGATCGAAAAGCGCTGCGGGACCGGCGATCCGGACGTCGGCGGCCAGCGCCAAGTTCAAGCCGGCGCCAACGGCCGCGCCGTTTACCGCCGCGATCGTCGGAAGCGCGCAGTTCGCGACCGCGAGGAAGCCATCGTAGATTCCACGCAGGCCGACTTCCGTGGCGTCGCCCAGCGCGCTGAGGTCCGCGCCGGCGCAGAACGCCTTGCCGGCACCGGTGACAATGAGCGCGTGCACATCGGGGTTGGCCTCGACGGTGTCGACGGCCGCGCGCAGCGCCGCCGAGATTTCGGCCGTGACGGCATTTCGGCGGTCGGGGTCGTTGACGGTGATGAGGGCGACGTGATCGTCGACGTCGACGAGTACAGGAGCTGACACGCGCCTGAGCCTAGTGACCGGGGCGGAGGTGGCGGCACGGGCGCTAAACATCGCCGCACATGGTGCGCCATTTCTTACCAGACGCGTACCCAGTCGACGAGCATATCCGCCGGGTAGGTTCCGGGTCCGGGATCGCCGCCACCTGAACCAGCGACCGCAAGATTGATGACCGGAAACACCTGATAGCCCGGGTCGTTGAACGGCCAGTCCGCAATGGAGTTCGCCGGAACATCGAAGTACGGTGACGCGCCGTCGACGTAGTCTTGCCAGAAGCGGATACCGGCGTTATCCCATTGGACTCGCCAATTGTGCCACGCGCCGTCCACCGCGATCTTGTGAGTCGCCCACTCGGAGCCGTTCGGTTTTGAGTGGACGGTGGTTGCCGAAGGCCAGTTGCCGTTGCCATACCATTCGAGCGTGTCGATTTCGCCGTGATTGTCATTGCCCAACCAAAAGGCGGGCCAGCAGCCGGCGGTGAGGCAGTTGAGTTTTATTCGGGCTTCCCAGGTGTGGCCGATGCCGCCCCTCCAGGGGCTTTGAATTTTGCCGCTGTAGTAGGTGTTGCCGTCTTTTGCGGCGCGGATGACGAGATTGGAGTTGCCGTCGAGGAACACGTTTCGGCGATCGTCGCGATATTGCCCGACGTTCTCGGGTAGCTCCCAAAACGTCGGGTCCTTCATTGGCTCTCGGGCTCTCGCCACGGTCCATTTCGAGGGGTCGGGGGCTGAGCCGGCGGGGCCATCGAACTCGTCGTGAAAAAGGTAGTTGACCTGGGCCGCGTTGCCCGGCGGTGCGGCGGGCGGTGGCACCCGACCTGCGACTGAATCCGGTGGCGACGGGTACGCCCGGGCCTCAGCGACGGGTATTGCGGCTGTCAGCACGCCGATGCCGGTCATCAGCAACATGCGGCGACGATGTATCTCGGGCACAGCCAACCATGAAACCCGGAACGTCGGACCGAGCGCAAATCTCCAGGTAGCTTCGCTAGGGCTTGGCCCACCGGAGCAGATAGCGGTAGTACAACGCGCGCCGCAGTGTGGCCCCCGGCAGCACCTCGTCCACCGTGCGGCGGATGTCGTCCAGACCCTCGCGTGGATCGGTGACCACCACGCCGACGTCGCGTGTTTCCGAATTCAGCCACGACCCGATCCGGGCGGGCGGGACGCAGATCGCCGCCCAAACCCAGTCGCGCACGGTCTTATTAGCGGACAGACCGACGACCGCGATCTCGCCGGTGGGCGTCAACAAGTCGCGCGCCTTCACCAGCGAAGCGCGCAGATCCAAGTGATGGAGGCTCGCGACAAACGTGACAAGGTCGAATCTGCGCGATCCTGGCTCATAGGACTCGAACGATTGCTGCCACACGCGAACATGGTCATGCGGCGCCAGTCGGTCCGTGGCCCGTTGGACCGCCGTGGAGTCGGGATCGACGGCGGTCACCGACCTCGACACCGGCGCGAGCCGCTGGGCGAGCAGGCCGTCGCCGCAGCCGACGTCGAGCACGTCGCCGTGGTGTCGCGTTGCGATGTCGATCAGCCATGGGTGATAGGCGGTGTTGTGGTTCCAGTATTGACCGTCGCCGGATATCGCCATATGACGACTGTGCCATTGCCGGGCTCATTGAACTTCTTTTGGAAGAAGTCCTCGTCGGGCTGGGTCGCAGCAACGCCGACGATGCTCGTCGCGACCCCGACCGCCGCGACGCTCATCGCCGTGTTCTCTCAGGAGTCAGGTAGCAACGAACCCCCGTTGAGCGATGCTAGGCGAGAACCCGTCGGCCGCCATACCGAATAGCATTTGCCGCCTCAGCGATGTTTGTTGACGAACCCCAGTCATCAGACGAATTGCTGGCCGCCGTCGATGTCATACGTCGCGCCGGTGAGTGCTGTGTTGGTCATGATGTGCACGGCAAGGGCGGCGACGTCATCGGGGCCGACAACGCGGCCGATCGGCAGCGTTGCTCGTAACTCGTCGCGGCGCTCATCAAGTCGGTCACCGAGCAGGGACGCCGACAACGGGGTGTCGACAAAACCGGCGGCGATGAGGTTGACGCGTACGGGGGCGATCTCCAGAGCGAGGGCTGCTGTGAAGGGCGGCAGGGCGGCGGTGGCCGCGGAGACGATG
>DATARY010000212.1:0-2613 GCA_036263935.1 Mycobacterium sp. | reverse complement strand
GGGATGGCCGCCATCATCGCCAGCTACCGACGACATCAACCGGTGCTGGTGGCGCTGAACGAGATGGCCGCCTACGACTCGTTGGTCGGTGCGACCTACCGCAATCTGCTGACCGCCATCACCGGTCGATTGGCCCGTGTCATCGAAGACGGTCAGGCCGATGGCTCAATCCGCGAGCTGCCCGCGCCGACCACGGCAAGTGCGCTCACCTGGATGGTCGAGCGAACCTGTCAACAGAACATGCCGAGTAACCCGGCCACATACGACACGGAACTCGCCAGTACGCTGACCGAAATCGTCTGGGGTGCTTTGTATCTGAAGCCTATAGCAACTTAGACGGCCACCAGGTCATCGGCATGGACTGCGGGACGACGCAGCTCGGCGGGCAGCTCCGAGGTCGACCGACCGATCATGGTGGCCAGCTCGGCGGCGTCGTAGGCGACGACCCCGCGAGCCACCAGGGCCTCGTCCGGTCCGGTCAAGTCCACGACGTCACCGCCGTGAAAACGCCCGGACAGCGCGGTGATTCCCGCCGGCAACAGTGAACGGCGTTGACCCAGAACGGCACTCACCGCACCCTCGTCGAGGGTGAGCGCACCGGCGGATTCGGCGGCGTATCGCACCCAGAACCGGCGCGCCGACATGCGGTTGGGCCGCGCGGCGAACACCGTGCCCACCGAAGCATCCGCCAGTGCCGCTTCGGCATTGGCGGCGGCGGCCAGCAGCACGGGCACGCCGGCGTCGGCGGCCAGCAGCGCCGCCGACACCTTGGACGCCATCCCGCCGGTGCCCAGGTGGCTGCTCTGCCCCGCGATCACGCCTTTCAGATCAGCCGGCCCGGAAACCTCTGGGATGAAATGTGTTTCGTCGGACTTGCGTGGATCCGAGTCATAGAGGCCGTCGATATCGCTGAGCAGCACCAGCGCGTCGGCGCCGACCAGGTGCGCCACCAGGGCCGAGAGCCGGTCGTTGTCGCCGAACCGGATCTCGTTGGTGGCCACGGTGTCGTTCTCGTTGACGATCGCCACCGCGTGCAAAGCACGCAACCGGTCCAGCGTGCGCTGGGCGTTGGTGTGCTGCACCCGCATCGAGATGTCATGCGCGGTCAGCAAGACCTGACCGACGCTGCGCTGGTAGCGGGAGAATGCGCTACTCCACGCGTTGACCAGTGCCACCTGTCCGACACTTGCCGCGGCCTGCTTGGTGGCCAAGTCGGTGGGACGTTTGGTCAGCCCCAGTGGCTCGATGCCGGCGGCAATGGCCCCCGAGGACACGATGATGACGTCTGAGCCCGCTCTCATGCGTGCCTCGATCGCGTCGACCAGTCCGGCGAGCCGGCCGGCGTCGAACATGCCGGTCGAAGTCGTCAGCGCGGTGGTGCCGACCTTGACGACGACGCTGCGTGCTGTCCGAACAACCTCCCGTGCAACGCTATTCATCAGAATCGCCGTGTTCGCCGTGTTCGCGGCGTTGCCGTCGAGCCGCTTTGCGCTCGTCGGCGCCGATTCGGTCGGTATTTTCCAGGCGCGCGTCGGTACCTCGCCTCGTCATAACGGTGTCGATACCGGAGGGCGTCTGGGGCTCCCAGTCGAACGTGACGTCGCCGATGGTGACCCCGCAGCCCGGCCGTGCGCCCAGCCGGACCAGTTCTTCTTCGACACCCAGCCGGGCCAACCGGTCGCCGAGATAGCCGACCGCTTCGTCGTTGTCGAAGCTGGTCTGGGCGACCCAGCGTTCAGGCCGCCGGCCACGGACCACGAATCCGCCGTGCCCGTCCGATGCCACCGTGAACCCGGACTCGTCGACGGGCACCGGGCGGATCACCGGCCGTCGCGGCACCAGCACCGGTTGCGCGGCCTGGTATTCGGCGACCATGTCAGCGAGCCCGAATATCAACGGCTGCAGTCCTTCTCGGGCAACCGTCGAAACCACAAACACCGGCCAGCCGCGCTCGGCGATCTCGTCGTGGACGAACTCGGCCATCTCACGGGCTTCCGGCACATCGATCTTGTTGAGCACCACCGCGCGCGGGCGCTCAACGAGGTCGACCAGGATCGAATCCCCTTGCAGCGTCGGTGTGTAGGCGGCCAGTTCGGCTTCCAGCGCGTCGATGTCGGAGATCGGGTCGCGGCCCGGTTCCGCAGTGGCACAGTCGACGACGTGCACCAGCACGGCACACCGCTCGATGTGGCGCAGGAAGTCCAAACCGAGGCCACGGCCTTGTGACGCGCCCGGGATCAGACCCGGTACGTCGGCGACGGTGAACGTCCGCTCCCCGGCCGACACCACTCCGAGGTTGGGGGCCAGCGTGGTGAACGGGTAGTCGGCGATCTTCGGCTTGGCCGCCGAGATCGCGGACACCAGTGAGGATTTGCCCGCCGACGGAAATCCGATCAAGCCGGTATCGGCGACGGTTTTGAGTTCGAGGGTGAGGTCGCGGGCTTCGCCCTTCTCGCCGAGCAGGGCGAACCCGGGCGCCTTGCGGGCCCGCGATGCGAGCGCGGCATTACCCAGCCCACCACGACCACCGGCCGCGGCTTCGAATCGAGTGCCCGCGCCGACCAGGTCGGCGAGCATGCGGCCGTCCTCGTCGAGCACCACAGTGCCGTCGGG
>DATARY010000093.1:0-62517 GCA_036263935.1 Mycobacterium sp. | reverse complement strand
CGGTGCAGCGGCGCCTTCAATTCGACGTTGACTACGCTTTCGTGTCGTGCCGCAGATCTCCCGAGACGAGGTTGCCCACCTCGCGCGCCTGGCCCGTTTGGCCCTGACCGACGGCGAGCTGGACAGCTTCGCCGGGCAGCTGGACGCCATCCTGGGCCACGTCAGCCAGATCCAGGCCGTCGACGTGACCGGCGTCGAACCCACCGGCAACCCACTCAAAGACGTCAACGTGTTCCGCGCGGACACCCCCGAGCCGTGCCTGACTCAGGAAGAGGCGCTGGCCGATGCGCCGAAGGCGGTCGACGGCCGGTTCGCGGTGCCCCGGATCCTGGGGGAGGCCGAATGAGTGCCGACATCATCCGGCTCGACGCGGCAACGCTGGGTGCCAAGATCGCCGCGAAAGAGGTGTCGTCGACCGAGGCGACCCGGGCGTGCCTGGATCAGATCGCCGCGACCGACGGCGAGTACCACGCGTTCCTGCATGTCGCGGAGGACCGGGCGCTGGCCGAGGCCGCGCGCGTGGACGCGGCCGTCACCGCGGGCGAGGATCTGCCGTCGCCGCTGGCCGGTGTGCCGTTGGCGCTCAAGGACGTGTTCACCACCACCGACATGCCGACCACCTGCGGATCGAAGATCCTCGAGGGCTGGACCTCGCCCTACGACGCGACCGTCACCGCCCGGCTGCGGTCCGCGGGCATCCCGATCCTGGGCAAGACCAACATGGACGAGTTCGCGATGGGCTCGTCGACCGAAAATTCGGCCTACGGCCCGACCCGCAACCCGTGGAACACCGACCGCGTACCGGGCGGGTCGGGCGGCGGCAGCGCGGCGGCCCTCGCCGCGTTCCAGGCGCCGCTGGCCATCGGGACCGACACCGGCGGGTCCATCCGCCAGCCCGCCGCTCTCACGGCGACGGTCGGGGTGAAGCCCACCTACGGCACCGTGTCGCGATACGGGCTGATCGCCTGTGCCTCGTCGTTGGACCAGGGCGGGCCGTGCGCGCGCACGGTCCTCGACACCGCGCTGCTGCACCAGATCATCGCCGGTCACGACCCGAAAGACTCCACCTCCGTCGACGCCCCGGTGCCTGACGTGGTCGGCGCCGCCCGGGCCGGGGCTTCGGGCGATTTGACGGGCGTCAAGATCGGCGTGGTGCGGCAGCTGCGCGGCGACGGCTACCAGGGCGGCGTGCTGGAGTCGTTTAACGCCGCGGTCGAGCAGCTCACCGCGCTCGGCGCTGAGGTCAGCGAGGTGGACTGCCCGCACTTCGACTACTCGCTGTCCGCCTATTACCTGATCCTGCCGTCGGAGGTGTCCTCCAACCTCGCCCGCTTCGACGGCATGCGGTATGGACTGCGCTCCGGCGACGATGGTACGCACAGCGCCGAAGAGGTGATGGCGTTGACCCGCGCCGCCGGTTTTGGCCCAGAAGTCAAGCGCCGCATCATGATTGGTGCTTATGCGCTTTCTGCGGGGTATTACGACGCGTATTACAACCAAGCGCAGAAGGTCCGCACCTTGATCGCCCGCGATCTCGACGAGGCTTACCAGAAGGTCGACGTGTTGGTGTCCCCGGCCACGCCGACGACCGCGTTCCCGCTGGGGGAGAAGGTCGGCGATCCGCTCGCGATGTATTTGTTCGACCTGTGCACGCTGCCGCTGAACCTGGCCGGTCATTGCGGGATGTCGGTGCCATCGGGCCTCTCGCCGGACGACAATCTGCCGGTGGGCCTGCAGATCATGGCGCCGGCACTGGCCGATGATCGGCTTTACCGAGTCGGCGCCGCCTATGAGGTCGCTCGCGGTCCGCTGCCGACCGCGGTCTGACGAGGGAGGATGGGGCCATGCGGATCGGAGTTCTCACCGGAGGCGGCGACTGTCCTGGGCTGAACGCGGTCATCCGGGCGGTGGTGCGGACCTGCGACGCGCGGTACGGATCCACGGTGGTCGGATTCCTGGACGGGTGGCGTGGCCTGCTCGAGGACCGGCGGGTCCAGCTGAAGAATGATGACCGAAACGACCGCCTGCTCGCCAAGGGCGGGACCATGCTCGGCACCGCTCGCGTCAACCCGGACAAGTTGCGGGCGGGTCTACCCCAGATCAAACAGACCCTCGAGGACAACGGCATCGATGTGCTGATCCCGATCGGCGGGGAGGGCACGTTGACCGCCGCGCACTGGCTGTCGGAGGAAAACGTGCCGGTGGTCGGGGTGCCGAAGACCATCGATAACGACATCGACTGCACCGACGTGACGTTCGGACACGACACTGCGCTGCAGGTCGCGACCGAGGTGATCGACCGACTGCACAGCACCGCCGAGTCGCACCAGCGCGTGATGCTGGTCGAGGTGATGGGCCGCCACGCCGGGTGGATCGCGCTGGGTGCCGGGATGGCCTCCGGCGCGCACATGACGTTGATCCCCGAGCAGCCATTCGACATCGAAGAGGTGTGCCGGCTGGTGAAACAGCGTTTCGTGCGCGGTGATTCACACTTCATCTGTGTGGTGGCCGAAGGGGCGAAACCTGCCGAAGGGTCGATGTCGTTGCGGCAAGGCGGAATCGACGAGTTCGGACACGAGAAGTTCACCGGTGTGGCCGCGCAGCTGGCCGTCGAGGTGGAGAAGCGGATCAAGAAAGACGTCCGCGTCACCGTGCTCGGCCATGTCCAACGCGGCGGTACACCGACGGCGTACGACCGGGTGCTGGCCACCAGGTTCGGCATCCACGCCGCCGACGCCGCCCATGCCGGCGAGTACGGGACGATGGTGTCTCTGCGCGGGCAGGACATCGGCCGGGTGTCCCTGGCCGATGCCACCCGCCAACTGAAGCTGGTGCCGCAGAGCCGCTACGATGACGCCGCAGAGTTCTTCGGCTAAACGCCCGGCAGCGACAGCACAAGAGCCGCGGCATTGAGGCCCAGAAAGCCGATCGCCAGCCCGAACTGAGGGCTGTAATCGCCTGCCCTGATGTGCGTGTAGAGCGCGCAGACAAAGAACAGGACCAGCCCGATCGCGGCAGACACGCCGAGGGGCCGAAACGCCAATCCCGCTGCAAGGCCAAGCGCGCCAAGCGTTTTCAGCGTGCCGATGGGGAAGGTCAGCCAGGACTCGGGTACATCCGCCTTGGCCATCCCGGCCATGATGGGCCGGAAGTGAACCAGCGCGGCGATACCGGAGAACCCGTTTGCGGCGATCGCCAGCAGCGTCACGGCAAGATATGCGGGTTGCATCACGCGCTCTTGAAGGCTTCGCGGCGGATCATCTGCCACATCGTCGGGGTGTCCGCGGTCGTCGAGATCGACACCGTCTCACCACGGCCAGATCGACTCGCCAGTCTGACGAGATAGTGGGCCAGATCGCTGCGCGAGGTGAACGCGCCCACCGGATCCACCTCTCCGGCATGGTATTCGGTGACGTACGGCAGATCGAACAGCCCCGACGGGCGCACGATCGTCCAGTCCAGGCCGCTGTCGCGGACGATGGTCTCCATTCGCCGCATGTCGTCGTAGACCGTCTTGCCGATCGTCTTGGTGATGACCGGTTCGAAGAACCGCAACGCAATCGGCGCGCCGGTGCGGCCCGGCGCGGGGAACGCGCCCGTGGAACTCACCACCACGAGGCGATGCACAGCCGCGGCATTCATCGCCCCGATGATGTTGGCGGTGCCGACCGAGTAGGTGTCGACGGCATCGCGGGTGAAGGGTACGCCCAGAGTCGACAACACCGCGTCGGCGCCCGTGACGACGTCGACGATGGTGTCTATTTCGCGGACATCCGCCCTTGCAACGATCAGCGCGGGGTCGGCGAACGGGAAGGCGGGTTGGCGAGTCACCGCGACAACGGTGTGACCCGCGTCGAGTGCCTGCCGGGTGAGCAGCCGGCCGGTCTCCCCATTCGCCCCGAAGATCACGATGTGCACGAGTACCTCCTCGATAGTCACTAATAGTGATTATCACTATAGATGACGATCACGAATAGTGCTAATGTCAGCGTGGTGGCCGATCAATCGAGTGGCATCAGGGAGCTTGACCAGCGGATTCCGTTCTTGCTTTCCCAACTGGGCACCTATGTGTCCGACGACTTCAAGCGCCGGCTCGCTCCTCTTGATGTACATCCGCGTACCAACGCAGTGCTGGTCGCGCTGTCCGGAAGCGACGGGCAGTCGCAGCGGCAGTTGTCCGCCCGCCTCGGCCTGCACCGCAACGTGATGGTGAGCCTTATCGACACCCTTGAGGAGCAAGGCCTCGTCGAGCGCAAGCCACATCCCGACGACCGTCGCGCCTTTGCGGTGACGCTGACCGACAAGGCGCGTGAGCTGTTGCCGACCCTCGAAGAGCAGTCCCACGCGATGGAAGACGAGGTGACCGCGGCACTGACGGCCGACGAGCGTGTTGCGCTCCTTGGCCTGTTGCAGCGAGTGTCGGCGAGCCTGGGCCTGAGCCCGGGTGTGCACCCCCGGCTGGCTGAGGCATCGCCACTAAACTCGGCCACATGACCGTCGCGCCCGCTGCCGAACTACTCGACTACGACGACGTCGTGTCGCGCTACGAACCCGTGCTCGGCCTCGAGGTGCACGTCGAGCTGTCCACCGTGACCAAGATGTTCTGCGGCTGCGCCAACAAGTTCGGCGCCGAGCCCAACACCCAGGTGTGCCCGGTCTGCCTCGGCCTGCCCGGGTCGTTGCCCGTGCTCAATCAGACGGCAGTCGACTCCGCGATCCGCATCGGGCTGGCACTCAACTGCGAGATCGTGCCCTGGTGCCGGTTCGCCCGGAAGAACTACTTCTATCCGGATATGCCGAAGAACTATCAGATCTCGCAGTACGACGAGCCGATCGCGATCAATGGCCACCTCGACGTCCCACTCGACGACGGCACGACCTGGCGCGTTGACATCGAACGGGCCCACATGGAAGAGGACACCGGCAAGCTGACCCATCTCGGCAGCGAGACCGGCCGCATCGAGGGCGCGACGACTTCGCTGATCGACTACAACCGCTCGGGCGTGCCACTGATCGAGATCGTCACGAAGCCGATCGAGGGCACCGGTGCGCGGGCACCCGAGATCGCTCGCGCCTATGTGACGGCATTGCGAGACCTGTTGCGCGCGTTGGGCGTTTCGGATGTGCGGATGGATCAGGGGTCAATGCGGTGCGACTGCAACGTGTCGCTCAGGCCCACGGGTCAGAAAGAGTTCGGTACCCGGACAGAGACCAAGAACGTGAACTCGCTGAAAAGCGTGGAGGTCGCGGTCCGCTACGAGATGCGCCGCCAGGCAGCAATTCTGGACGGCGGCGGCCGAATCCTGCAGGAAACCCGCCACTTTCACGAGGACGGCCACACCTCGCCCGGCCGCAGCAAGGAGACAGCGCAGGATTACCGGTACTTCCCGGAGCCTGATCTGGAACCGGTCGCACCCAGTGCCGAACTCGTCGAACGGCTGCGGCAGACCATGCCCGAGCTTCCATGGTTGCGCCGCAAGCGGATTCAGGAGGAGTGGGGGGTCTCCGACGAGGTCATGCGCGACCTCGTGAACGCGGGTGCCGTCGAATTGGTCACCGCCACAGTCGAACACGGCGCCTCCAGTGATGCGGCCCGCGCGTTGTGGGGAAACTTCTTGGTGCAGAAGGCCAATGAGGCCGGCATAGAACTCGACGCGCTGCCCATCACCCCGGCTCAGGTGGCGGCGGTCGTCAAGCTGATCGACGACGGCAAGCTGTCCAACAAGCTGGCCCGCCAGGTGATCGAGGGTGTGCTCGCCGGCGAGGGCGAGCCCGAACAGGTGATGACCGACCGCGGGCTTGCCGTGGTCCGTGACGACTCGCTGATTCAGGCCGCCGTCGACGAGGCATTGGCCGCCAATCCCGATGTGGTGGAAAAGATCCGCGGAGGCAAAGTGCAGGCCGCGGGCGCGATCGTCGGCGCGGTTATGAAAGCGACCAAGGGCCAGGCCGACGCCGCCCGCGTGCGGGAGTTGGTGCTGGTCGCATGCAGCTAACGCCGGCCGCGGCGCACGACCGAATGGCCGCCCACGCCTGATCGCTACGTGTTGTCCGCGTTGCTGCGCGGGAATCCGCCGCCCTGCGGGAACAGCGGGAAGACGACGTCGTCGAGCTTCTCGGCGTCGCCGGAGGTCTTGTTGACCGTGGCGCCCCACACGTTGCCGTCCGCCGCCATCTCCAGCGCCCAGGCGTGACCGTGCTGGTCCTGACGCACCACCTCCGGCTCGCCGGTGACCGCGCCGGTGTCCGGCGCCAGCCGTACCGCGACCGTCTGTTTGGTGTTGATGAGGTTCACCAGCACAGTGCCGTCCATCGCGGCGCAGCCGGCCACGCCGGGACGATCGGGCCATGTCCACACGATCGAGACCTTCGAATCCTTGGTGATGCGTTGCAGGCGGTCGGCGGTCGGCGTGCGGTCGGTGATGTAGAGCGATTTGTCGGACGGATCGATGCACATGTCGCCGCCGGCGCCCATCCCGCTCAGCGCCGTGGTCTGTGGTGCCTGGTTCACGGTCGTGGGCTGCTCGATGCGCAGCACCTTGCCGGCCAGCGAACCGGGGTCGGCGGCCTGCGCGGGATTGCCCGCGTCACCGGTTTGCACCAACAACGTCGTCGGGCTGGTGAAGATGAGCGATCCCATGTTGCCGGTCGGGCCCTTCGGGATGCCGGTCAGGATCGGCTTAGGAACGTCTCCGTCGGCGATGCGGATAACCCGGTTGTCGGTCGGCGTGCTGACGTAGGCGTACATCAGCCGGTCCTGGGAGTACGTCGGTGACAACGCGATGTCCATCAGGCCGCCGTCACCTGACCCGTCGACCGGAATGACCAACTTGACCTTGGGCTCGGCACTGACAGAGACCTCTTTGACCACGCCCGTCGTCCGTTCGGCCACCCATGCCGACTTGCTGTCGGGAAGCATGATCAAACCGCTGGTGCTTTCCAGGCAGCCCTGCATGACGCCGGGGGCCGGGCACTCCTTCGGGAACGGCTTGGGCGGCAGCGGTGGCGGAGGGGGCGGCGACGAGGACGGCGGCGGCTTGAGTTCCGGCTTCGTGGTGAATGGCTGCGACTGGGCTTGATCGAAGCGTGCGCACCCGGAACCGGCCAGCAACGCCGCGCACAGCAGGGCAAGCACACCCCGCATGGGCCCGCGCAGTCTCATGGAGGCCAGGTTACGGATTGTTCGGCCGTGCGCGCCACGCGCGCCCGGCGGTTCGCGCCACAGGACAGCGCGAATAGGGGTCCCAAAGCGCCGCGCCAATCCTCGATTCCTGGGTGACTTGCCCCTACATTGGCTAGTGTGACCAGTCATCCCAATGACCCACGCGCCTGGCAACGACCCGGCGATCCGGCTGGACGGCCCGCGTCGGCAAGCCTAGTCGATCCCGAAGACGATCTTCCGACCGCGAATTACGCCGGTGACTTCGAAACCACCGCGATCCCGCGCTATGACGCCGGCAAGCCGTCTACCGAGCAACACTTTGGGCTGATCAACGATCCCGAGCCGTTGCCGTATGTTCAGCCGGGCGGGCGGCACTCGCTCGGGGGCTATGGGATCGAATCAGTAGAGGGCGAGCCGGCCGCGGTCGACGACCGGAATCGATGGGACCGGCGAGGCACCCAGGATCTCGGCCTGCTGCTGTTGCGTCTGGTCGTGGGCGCGCTGCTCATCGGGCACGGCCTGCAGAAGGCGTTCGGGTTGTGGGGCGGCCCCGGATTCGACGGTTTCCAGAAGTCCCTGGCAGAGATGGGCTTTCGGCACGCCGACATCTTGACCTACGTGGCGGCGGGCGGTCAGATCGCCGCCGGAGTGCTGCTCGTCATGGGTCTTTTCACGCCGCTGGCCGCCGCGGGCGCGCTGGCGTACCTCACCACCGGAGTGCTGGCCGAGGCCATGACGGCGCACGAACAGGCCAGGCTGTCGTCCTTCCTTACCGACGGGCATGAGTACAAGGTCATCCTGGCCTGCGTCGTCGCTGCGATGATCCTGTGCGGCCCGGGCCGATATGGGCTGGACGCCGGCCGCGGCTGGGCCCTGCGCCCGTTCGTCGGCTCGTCCGCCTTGCTTCTGCTGGGTGTCGGCGGCGGCGTCGCGATGTGGGTGGTGCTCAACGGGGGCAACCCCCTGGGCTGAGGCCTACGCGTAAGGGTTGGGGACGCGCCCGCCGCTTGCCTCGGTCAGCAGCGGAAGGGTCGCGAATGTGACCGCCGGAAGCCTCAGCTCGGTGCCGTCTTTGCGGCGCGCCCACGCCCACGATCCCTTGCCGAAGCGCAGGCCCTCGACGTCGTCCCAGGCCAGCTTCTCGCTGCCGAGAACCGTGCGAGCGGTCACCGCGTCCCGGTCGGCCACTGTGCGGTACCTGAGGATCATCACCGACAAGACGACCGGGATGACGAGCAGCAGTGCGGCCCACGCGGGCCCGGCCATCACCACCGCGAGCAGCCCCAGTGCGAAGAAGCCGACCGCGAAATGCGCCATCGGTGAGATCCGGATGACGACCGGAGCCGGCGGTGCCGACGCGGATGGGGAACTCACAGCGCCATCTTCCCATCGTGCGGCGGTGCCGGGAATTTGACCGCCCCGGCGGTGCCGGGAATTTGACCTGTGACCAGTGCGGAGGCTACCGTCGAGCGTTATGCAGGCCCCGGGATTGCTCGTAGTAATTGGGAAGCGCGTTGATGCCGCGCTGGTCCTCTGCCGGGCATAGCCACCAGCATCAACGCGCGACCCTCGTACAGCAGCCCAGCTGGCGGGGGTTTTTTCTTGCCCACCACCGATTTGAGACCCTAGAGACGACCAGGAACGGATAGAGGACACCGTGAGCGCACCCATCACGCGACCACCGGAACGGTCGGCGCCGCCGCCGAACGGGGGACATGCCGCGCCCGCCGCCGCGAAATCAGCACCCGCCCAGTCGAAGCGCATCGCACCACAACAGCTCACCGGCGCACAGGCGGTGATCCGGTCGCTGGAGGAACTCGACGTCGAGGTCATCTTCGGGATCCCCGGGGGCGCCGTGTTACCGGTCTATGACCCGCTTTTCGACTCGCAGAGGCTGCGTCACGTGCTGGTCCGCCACGAGCAGGGCGCGGGGCACGCCGCGAGCGGATACGCACACGCCACCGGCAAGGTCGGCGTGTGCATGGCGACGTCGGGTCCCGGTGCCACCAACCTGGTCACGCCGTTGGCCGATGCATACATGGATTCGATTCCAGTTGTGGCTGTCACCGGGCAGGTCGGCCGCGGCCTGATCGGCACCGACGCGTTTCAGGAAGCCGACATCTCCGGCATCACCATGCCGATCACCAAGCACAACTTCCTGGTCCACGACGGCGACGACATTGCGCGAGTGATGGCCGAGGCGTTCCACATCGCGTCAACCGGCCGGCCGGGCCCGGTGCTCGTCGACATCCCGAAGGATGTCCTGCAGGGCCACTGCACGTTCAGTTGGCCGCCGCAGTTCGAGCTGCCCGGCTACAAGCCGAACACCAAACCGCACAACCGGCAGGTTCGTGAGGCGGCCAGGCTGATCGCGGCGGCGCGCAAGCCGGTGCTCTACGTCGGCGGTGGCGTCATCCGCGGCGACGCCTCCGAGGAGCTGCTCGATCTGGCCGAGCTGACCGGCATCCCGGTGGTGACCACCCTGATGGCCCGCGGCGCGTTTCCCGACAGCCATCCGCAGAACATGGGGATGCCCGGCATGCACGGCACCGTCGCGGCGGTGGGCGCACTGCAGAGGAGCGACCTGCTGATCGCGCTCGGAACCCGGTTCGACGACCGGGTGACGGGCAAGCTGAACTCGTTCGCACCCGAAGCCAAGGTGATCCATGCCGATATCGACCCGGCCGAGATCGGCAAGAACCGAATCGCCGACGTGCCGATCGTGGGGGAGATCAAGGCCGTCATCACCGACCTGATCGCGGCGTTGCGCCGCGAAGGCACGATCGGTTCGATCAACATCGACAACTGGTGGGAGTACCTGCGCGGCGTTCAGTCGACGTACCCGCTGAGTTACGGACCGCAGAGCGACGGCAGCCTGTCGCCGGAGTACGTGATCGAAACACTGGGCAAGATCGCCGGTTCCGACGCCGTGTATGTCGCCGGGGTGGGGCAGCACCAGATGTGGGCCGCACAGTTCATCAAGTATGAGAATCCGAAGACGTGGATCAACTCCGGCGGGCTGGGCACCATGGGCTTCGCGGTTCCCGCGGCGATGGGCGCCAAGTTCGGTCGCCCCGAGGCCGAGGTGTGGGCCATCGACGGCGACGGCTGCTTCCAGATGACCAACCAGGAACTGGCCACCTGTGCCGTCGAGGGCGCGCCGATCAAGGTCGCCATCATCAACAACGGCAACCTGGGCATGGTGCGCCAGTGGCAGACGCTCTTCTACCAAGAGCGGTACAGCCAAACCGATCTGGCCACACATACGCACCGCATCCCCGACTTTGTGAAGCTGGCCGAGGCGCTCGGCTGTGTCGGGTTACGTTGTGAGCGTGCCGAAGACGTCGTCGACGTGATCAATCAGGCGCGCGCCATCAACGACCGCCCCGTGGTGGTCGATTTCGTCGTCGGCGCCGACGCGCAGGTATGGCCGATGGTGGCCGCGGGCACCGGTAATGACGAGATCCAGGCCGCGCGGGGCATCCGCCCGCTGTTTGACGATCCCGAAGAGGGGCACGCCTGATGACGGTCAACACGCACACGCTGTCGGTGCTCGTCGAGGACAAACCGGGTGTCCTCGCCCGGGTTGCATCGTTGTTCTCGCGGCGCGGCTTCAACATTCAATCGCTGGCGGTCGGCGCGACCGAGCAGAAGGACATGTCCCGGATGACCATCGTGGTCAGCGTCGCGGACTCCCCGCTCGAGCAGATCACCAAGCAACTCAACAAGCTGATCAACGTGATCAAGATCGTCGAGCAGGACGAGGCCAACTCCGTCTCGCGCGAGCTCGCACTGATCAAGGTGCGCGCCGACGCCACCACCCGCAGTCAGGTGATCGAGGCGGTGAACCTGTTCCGCGCCAAGGTCGTTGACGTGTCTACGGAGTCATTGACCATCGAGGCCACCGGTACCCCCGAGAAGCTGGAAGCCCTGCTTCGAGTGCTGGAGCCCTATGGAATTCGTGAACTCGTGCAGTCCGGAGTCGTGTCGCTGTCGCGCGGGCCGCGCGGCATCGGCACGGTGAAGTAAGCCCCAAATCAGCTAGAAGAGAAGGAAGTTCAGTGGCAGTTAAGATGTTCTATGACGACGACGCCGACTTGTCGATCATCCAGGGACGCAAGGTCGGTGTCATCGGCTACGGCAGCCAGGGGCATGCGCACTCGCTGAGCCTGCGCGACTCCGGCGTGCAGGTGAAGGTCGGGCTGAAGGAGGGGTCCAAGTCCCGCGAGAAGGTGGCCGAGCAGGGCCTCGACGTGGACACGCCCGCTGCGGTCGCCAAATGGGCCGACGTCATCATGCTGCTGGCGCCCGACACGGCGCAGGCCGACATCTTCAAGAACGAGATCGAGCCGAATCTGGAAGACGGCAACGCGCTGTTCTTCGGCCACGGCCTCAACATCCACTTCGACCTGATCAAGCCGCCCGCGAACGTCACCGTCGGCATGGTCGCGCCGAAGGGCCCCGGGCATCTGGTGCGTCGCCAGTTCGTCGACGGCAAGGGCGTGCCATGCCTGATCGCGATCGACCAGGACCCGAAGGGCGAGGGTCAGGCGCTCGCGCTGTCCTACGCCAAGGGCATCGGAGGCACCCGCGCCGGGGTCATCAAGACCACGTTCAAGGACGAGACCGAGACCGACCTGTTCGGTGAGCAGGCCGTGTTGTGCGGTGGCACCGAGGAACTCGTCAAGGCCGGCTTCGACGTGATGGTGCAGGCGGGCTACGCCCCCGAGCTCGCCTACTTCGAGGTGCTGCACGAGCTGAAGCTGATCGTCGACCTGATGTACGAGGGCGGCATCGCGCGGATGAACTACTCGGTGTCCGACACCGCCGAGTTCGGCGGCTACCTGTCGGGTCCGCGGGTGATCGACGCCGATACCAAGGAGCGGATGAAGCAGATCCTGTCCGAGATCCAGGACGGCAGTTTCGTCAAGAAGCTCGTCGCCAACGTCGAGGGCGGAAACAAGGAGCTCGAACGCCTGCGCAAGGAGAACGCCGAGCATCCGATCGAGGTCACCGGCAAGAAGCTGCGCGACCTGATGAGTTGGGTCGACCGCCCGATCACCGAGACCGCGTAGCGCCGAAACCGCTAGTTGAGCAGGCGGTCGGCCACCGCGACGACGCGCCTGGCCAGATGGTCGAGCGCGTTGTTGGTTGCGTCGTCGAACTCGCTGATGTTGTCGTGGCCCGCGAGGAGGCTCGCGCCGTACGGGTTTCCGTCGACGAACTTGAGTTGATCGGTGTACCCCGGCGGCACAATGATCCCGCCGAAATGCATCAGGGTGACGTAGAGCGTGAGAAGCGTCGTCTCCTGACCCCCGTGCGCGGTGTTCGACGACGTGAACCCGGCGTACGCCTTGTCGGCCAGCTTGCCCTCCGACCACAGGCCGCCGAGCGAGTCGAGGAAGTTGCGCATCTGCGAGGCGACCGAACCGAACCTGGTCGGTGATCCGAAGATCACCGCGTCAGCCCAGACGACGTCGTCCCCGGTCGCCGGCGGCATTTCCTTGGTCGCCTCGTAATTCGCCGTCCACGCCGGGTTCTGCGCGAACGATTCCGGATCCCGCGTTTCGGCGACATGACGGACACGCACCTCGGCGCCCGCGGCTTGCGCGGCGGCGGCGACCCGATTGGCCATCGACGTGCCGTGCCCGGTGGCGGAGTAGTAAATCACTGCGAGCTTGGTCATGGCGCCAGCGTAGGCCGGGCGGTTGCGCCCCACGGTCTCGACATACGCCGCTCAAGGCGATACCTTGGGCAGTCGTTTGATGCCGAACTCGCGGCGCAGCACCGTGCGGGCTGCGTAACAGCCCGCCATTCCGTGCACGCCGCCGCCCGGCGGGGTCGCCGATGAGCACAGATACACCTTGGGAATCGGCGTGCTCCACGGGTTCAACCGCGGCGTCGGACCCGCCAGCGCGTGGAACAACGTGTTGCCACCGACCCCGATGTCGCCACCGACGAGATTGGCGTTGTGGTCGGCCAGTCGTGATGCGGGCACCGACCGTACCGCGACAACGACGTCGCGAAAGCCCGGCGCAAAACGTTCGAAAACCTTTGTGACGGAGTCGGTCTGGTTGACCGACGAGCCCGAGGGCACATGCACGTACGTCCACAACGGACGGCGGCCCCGCTCATCGATGCGACCCCGATCGGCCAGATGTGGCAGTGCGGCAAGCACCATCGGCCATTCGGCGTGACGGCCGGCGGCGATCTCACGCTCGGCGTGTGCCATCTGTTCGCGGGTGCCGCCGAGATGCAGTGACGGCGCCTCCGCCAGCCGTGGGTCCGTCCACGGAATCTCGTCGGAGAGTACGAAATCCACTTTGGCGACACCGGGACCGTAACGGTAGCGTCGCAACGCGGCCGCGTACCGCGAGGGCAGCTTCTCCCCGTAGATTGACAGCAGGGCGGTGGGGGCGGTGTCGAAAAGAACGACGCCAGAAGGTGGTTCGGTGATCTCGTGGCCTGCCGTGATCGTTCCGCCGTGCGCGCGCAGGTCGGCGATGAGCGCGTCGGGGATGGCCTGGCTCCCACCGACCGGGATCGGCCAGCCGACCGTATGCGCCAGAGAGGCAAGCAAAAGCCCTGCGCCTGCGGACACCAGCGACGGCATCTGCGAAATAGTGTGCGCCGCAACGCCGGTGAATAACGCGCGGGCGTCTGCGCCAGACAGCGCACCCCACGCCGGCGTGCCCTGCTCGAGCAGCCGCCGCCCCACCCGGACCGCCGCGATCGGGTCGGGCGGTATCGACCGCTTATCGCCGAGCAGCACTTTGATCACACCACCGTCGCGGTCGACCAGCGGACCGAGCAGACGCCGCCAGGAGTCGCCCTCGGTCAGCTCGGCGCACGTGCGGTCCAGGTCGAGGTAGGCCACCGCGGCCGGTCGGCCGGGCAACGGGTTGCCATAGGCGACATCGGGCACCTGCAGCATCACTCCGCGTGCCGCCAGGTTGAACTCGGCGAGGAACGGCGACGCGAGCGCCAGCGGATGCACCGCGGAACAGATGTCGTGTGACACCCCGGAAAACTCCGGGTCGGGCAGCGTGCGCGCGCCGCCGCCCAGCGTCGGCTGGGCCTCGAACACCTGCACCGAGAGACCGGCTCGGGCGCAGATGACCGCGGCCGCCAGCCCGTTGGGGCCGCTGCCGACGACGGTGACGTCCACCCGGTAATTCAAGCCCACTAGGCTGGCCGCGTGAGCCTTCCCGTAGTACTGATCGCCGACAAACTGGCTGAATCGACCGTCGCCGCCCTCGGCGACCAGGTAGAAGTCCGCTGGGTCGACGGCCCGGACCGAGAGAAGCTGCTGGCCGCCGTGCCCGAGGCCGACGCACTGCTGGTGCGATCGGCAACCACCGTGGACGCCGAGGTGCTGGCCGCCGCGACCAATCTCAAGATCGTCGCCCGCGCCGGCGTCGGCCTCGACAACGTCGACGTCGATGCCGCGACCGCGCGCGGCGTGCTGGTGGTCAACGCGCCGACCTCGAACATCCACAGCGCCGCCGAGCACGCGTTGGCGCTGCTGCTGGCGGCCGCCCGCGAGATCCCCGCGGCCGATGCATCGCTTAGGGAACGCACCTGGAAGCGCTCGTCGTTCTCGGGCACCGAGATCTATGGGAAGACGGTCGGCGTCGTCGGCCTCGGCCGGATCGGGCAACTGGTGGCGCAGCGGCTGGCCGCGTTCGGCACGCGCGTCGTCGCGTATGACCCCTATGTGTCGCCCGCGCGCGCCGCGCAGCTGGGCATCGAGCTGCTGACGCTGGACGAGCTGTTGGCCCGCGCCGACTTCATCTCCGTACACCTGCCCAAGACCCCGGAGACCGCGGGCCTGATCGGCAAGGAAGCGCTGGCGAAGACGAAACCCGGTGTGATCATCGTCAACGCCGCGCGCGGCGGTCTTGTCGACGAGGAAGCGTTGGCGGAGGCGGTCGGGTCGGGCCACGTGCGGGCCGCGGGCATCGACGTGTTCGCGAAGGAACCGGCCACCGACAGCCCGCTGTTCGACCTGCCCCAGGTTGTCGTGACGCCGCATCTCGGTGCTTCGACCGGCGAGGCGCAGGACCGGGCCGGCACCGACGTCGCCGAGAGTGTGAAGCTCGCGCTGGCCGGCGAGTTCGTGCCCGACGCGGTCAATGTCGGCGGTGGAGTCGTCGGCGAGGAGGTGGCACCGTGGCTGGACCTGGTCCGCAAGCTGGGTGTGCTGGTCGGTGTGCTGTCCCGCGAACTGCCGGTTTCGCTATCGGTTCAGGTGCGCGGCGAGTTGGCTTCGGAAGATGTTGAGGTGCTGCGGCTTTCGGCGTTGCGGGGGTTGTTCTCGGCGGTGATTGAGGACCCGGTCACGTTCGTCAACGCCCCCGCGCTCGCCGCCGAACGCGGGGTGGAAGCCCACATCAGCACCGCGACGGAGAGTCCCAACCACCGCAGCGTGGTCGACGTGCGGGCGGTGTACGCCGACGGTTCGGTCGCCAATGTCTCCGGCGCACTGTCGGGGCCACAGCTCGTCGAAAAGATCGTCCAGATCAACGGCCGCAACTTCGATCTGCGTGCCGAGGGCGTCAATCTGATCATCAACTACATCGACCAGCCGGGAACGCTGGGCAAGATTGGCACACTGCTCGGCACTGCCGACATCAACATTCACGCCGCGCAGCTCAGCGAGGACGCGCAGGGCCCTGGCGCGACAATTCTTCTGCGCGTCGACCGCGATGTCCCCGAGGATGTTCGGGCCGCGATCGGCGAGGCCGTCGGCGCCAAACTGCTGGAGGTGGTGGATCTCTCGTGAAACTGGCGATCATCGCCGGCGACGGCATCGGCCCCGAGGTGGTGGGCGAGGCGGTCAAGGTGCTCGACGCGGTGGTGCCGGGTGTCGAGAAGTCCAGCTATGACCTTGGCGCGCGGCGATATCACGCCACCGGTGAGGTGTTGCCCGACACGGTACTCGACGAGCTTCGGGCCCACGACGCGATCCTGCTCGGCGCCATCGGTGACCCGTCCGTCCCGAGCGGCGTGCTGGAACGCGGTCTGCTACTGCGCGTCCGGTTCGAACTCGACCACCACGTCAACCTGCGGCCCGCGCGGTTGTATCCCGGTGTGAGCAGCCCGCTGGCCGGCGATCCTGACATCGACTTCGTGGTGGTCCGCGAAGGCACCGAGGGCCCCTACACCGGAACCGGTGGCGCGATCCGCGTTGGCACGCCGAACGAGATCGCCACCGAGGTCAGCGTCAACACCGCGTTCGGTGTGCGCCGTGTCGTGCACGACGCGTTCCGGCGCGCACAGCAGCGCAGCAAGCACCTGACGCTGGTGCACAAGAACAACGTGCTCACGTTCGCCGGAGCGCTGTGGTCGCGCACCGTTCAGGAGGTCGCCGGTGAGTACCCCGACGTCGAAACCGCGTACCAACACGTGGATGCGGCGACCATCCACCTCGTCACCGACCCGGGCCGCTTTGACGTCATCGTCACCGACAACCTGTTCGGCGACATCATCACGGATCTCGCCGCCGCGGTTTGCGGGGGCATCGGCCTGGCCGCGAGCGGCAATATCGATGCGACGCGGACGAATCCGTCGATGTTCGAACCCGTGCACGGCAGCGCCCCCGATATTGCGGGGCAGGGCATCGCCGACCCCACGGCGGCGATCATGTCGGTGGCAATGCTGCTCGCCCACGTCGGCGAGGCCGATGCGGCGGCCCGCGTGGACAAGGCCGTCGAGCAGCACCTGGCCACCCGTGGCGACGCAAAGCGATCCACCACGCAGGTCGGCGACCGGATCGCCGCGGGACTGTAGCGCAAACGAGTACCCGACCCTGCGCAACAAGTCGGCCAGTTCCGCGGCCCGATCGCGATCGACAGTGAACACGTTGGCCAGCGCTGACCGACGTGATCGATTCTGACAGCCGTGGTTTACCTGTTGTCCACCTGACCGTTGAAGGCTTCCTCAGCATGTCGGTCAGTCGGGTTTCAGTCGTCCTCCTTGCGGTTCTCGGCCTCGTCGCCGCCTCGTGTTCGAGCAAGCCCGCGAGTCAGGCGCCCAACGTTGCGACGGCAACGCCGATTCATCACCTCGTGGTGATCGTCCAGGAGAACGTGTCGTTCGACCATTACTTCGGCACCTATCCGCGCGCCGCCAACGTGGACGGCCAGCCGTTCACCGCCCGGCCGGGGACACCGTCGGTCGATGGGCTGACTCCAGAGTTGTTGACGCACAACCCCAACAAGACGCAGCCAGCGCGTCTGGGTGGGCCCGGGCAGCAGGTGACGTGTTCGCAGGATCATGAGTACACCGCCGAGCAGCTCGCATTCCACGGCGGAGCGATGGACCAATTCGTCGAGCACACCGACGTCTCGGACTGCAAGCCACCGGTGTACAAGGTGCCCGGCATGGTGATGGACTACTACGACGGAAATTCGGTGACGGCGCTGTGGAACTACGCGCAGCACTACGCGTTGAGTGACAACTCGTACGACGCCACCTTCGGCCCGTCGACACCCGGTCACCTGAACCTCGTGTCCGGGCAAACCCACGGTGTAGCGAAGGAATTCGTTCCGGGGGGTCAACCGTTCCCGGCGGGTGAGGTCGTCGAGAACGCCGGCAACGGGCAGAGCACCGTGATCGGCGACGCGCAGCCGTACGGCGACGACTGTTCGAACCGTGACCAGGTTCAGTTCAGTGGCGACAACAAGAACATCGGCGATCTCCTCAACGCCAAAGGCGTCATGTGGGGTTACTTCCAGGGCGGATTCAAGCCGACCGCCACCAAACCAGATGGCACAGCCGTATGCGGGGCCACCCACAACGTCGGCACGATCCTGGGCGGCACGGGCAAATCGGGACCGATGCCGTTGGGCACCAAGGACGACTACATCCCTCACCACGAACCATTTCAGTACTACCCGTCGACGGCGAATCCCCACCACCTGCCGCCCAGCTCGGTCGACAAGATCGGCCAAAGCGATCCGGCCAACCATCAATACGACCTGTCCGACTTCTGGGCGGCCGCCGACGCGGGCCACTTGCCGGCGGTCAGCTTCCTGAACGCCGCGAGCTATCAGGACGGGCACCCCGAGTACTCCGATCCGCTTGACGAGCAACAGTTCTTGGTGCAGACGATCAATCGGTTGCAGAAGCTGCCCGACTGGAAGGACATGGCGATCGTGATCGCATATGACGACTCGGACGGTTGGTACGACCACAAAGCGTCGCCGAACGTGTCGGCGTCCGTCTCGCCACAGGATGCGCTGACCGCGCCGGGCACCTGCGGCGCCAACACGGGGGCCGTTAAATACCAGGGGCGGTGCGGATACGGTCCACGACTGCCGATGTTGGTGGTCTCGCCGTATGTCAAACCCAACTTCGTCGACCACACCCTGACAGATCAGACGTCGATACTGCGGTTCATCGAGGATAACTGGAGCACCGGCCGCATCGGTGACGACTCGTTCGACGCCCGAGCCGGGGTGCTGGACAACATGTTCGACTTCACCGGTGCCCCGCAACCGCCTCTGACGCTGAACCCAGCCACCGGCAATCCGTAGTCGGGTACCTAACGGTGCTTCGATACCCGACGCCGAATCTCTTTGATCTCGGCGCTCACCCCCAGGACTAAAGCCCGGCCTCCGCCGCGCTACCCACTTCTCAATGCCGCCTGGGCAGGCTATTTGGTCGTTTCGACGGGTACCAGCGGGATCGCGAAGAGCGGTAACAACGCACAGACGGCGAACGCGACAGGGTAGCCGCCAATCCCGATCAACCCGCCAAACAGCGGGGGCGCAATGCCCGCGGTCAGCAGCTGGCTGGTGTTCTGGGTGCCCAGCGCGCGACCGCTCCAGAACGGCCCGGCAATCTCGGCGATGGCGGTGAAGGCTAATCCATTGTCGGACACCGTGATCACCGAGGCGATCACCATCGCCGCCACGCTGATCGGGGAGTCCAACCAGTCGGTCATGGCCAGCAGACCCATCGCGACGGCTGCCGCTAACGCGATGATGCGGATCGGGCGCAACCGCGAGCCCACTATGTCCTTTGAGTGGCTCGCCGCTATGTCCGACCATCGGCCCGCCGCAATGCGTCCGCCGGCCCCCAGCACCTGGGCCGCCGTCACCATCGCGCCCGCGGCACCTGCCGACCAGCCGCGGTCGCTCATCAACCAGACCAGTGTGAAGGTCCACACCACGACCTGCGGCACGACCAGCAGCACCGACACGGCGTGAATGCGCCAGAGCACCATCGACGCGCGGTAGGGGTTGGCCAGATCCTGGTCGGCGGCCTCGGCGCGCGGCGGACGAGGCGGGTCCGTCACCGCCACCGCGCACACCACCGCCGATACCGCGCACACCACCGCCGGAAACAACAGCGCCAGCGAGACCCCGTGACTTTCCGCCAGCCGCGGAATCACCAAGGCGCCCAACCCGACTCCCAGCGGCTGGGCGGTCTGCCTGATCCCCATCACCAGACCACGCTGCTGCGGAGGAAACCAGCCCACCACCAGCCGCCCGCTGGCCGAGTTGCTGCTGGCCGCCGCCATCCCACCGAGCAGCAGAAACGCGCCGACGGCGACCAGTGACTGCACCGACGCCGCCGCAAAGGCCGCCGCCGCGGTGAGCGCAGAACCCAGTGCCAGCACGATCCGCTCGCCGGCCCGGTCAACGACGTAGCCCCATGCGATCAACGTGGCGACCATCCCGAAGCTCGGCATTGACGACAGCAGACCGGCCTTGGCCAAATCGAGGCCGCGTTCACTGTGCAGCGTCGGGATGAGAAACGCCGCGCCGTTGATGAACACGTTCGCGCACAGCGTCGCGGTCAGCGCGATCACGAGCATCGACCAGCGCCGCAGGGTGCTGATCGGCTCGACGGACATGCGCCCATGGTTGCACATCTGTCTCACGATGCTGAACCACTATTCCAAATGGTGAGACCGACTGTGTCGGGGAGCGCCCTCAGCCGTGCCGACCCCGGCCACTAGGCTGGGGTGATGCGCCTTGGCCGAATCGCGAGTCCCGACGCTGTTGCCTTCGTCAGCATCGAAGGCCCACCCGATGACCCCGACCAGACGGTCGCCAGGGAAATCGCTGAGCATCCATTCGGAGCGCCGAAATTCACCGGCAGGCAGTGGCCGCTGGCCGATGTCCGGCTGCTCGCCCCGATCCTGGCGAGCAAGGTGGTGTGCATCGGCAAGAATTACGCAGCGCACATCCAGGAGATGGGCGGTGGTTCGTTCGCCGACCCGATCATCTTCATGAAGCCCAACACCGCGATCATCGGTCCCGACGTCGCGATCCAGCTGCCCGCCGACGCCAATCCGGTGCATTTCGAAGGCGAACTCGCCGCGGTCATCGGCAGGCCGTGCAAGGACGTGCCGGCATCGCGCGCCGCCGAGAACATCCTGGGCTACACGGTCGGCAACGACGTGTCGGCGCGCGATCAGCAGAAGAAGGACGGCCAGTGGACCAGGGCCAAAGGCCACGACACGTTCTGTCCGGTCGGCCCGTGGATAGTCACCGATGTCGACCCGTCAGACCTTGCGATCCGCACCGAAGTCAACGGCGAGGTCAAGCAGAGCAGCCGAACGTCGCTGATGATTCATGACATCGGTGCGATCATCGAGTGGATTTCGGCGGTGATGACGCTGTTGCCGGGCGATCTGATCCTCACGGGCACGCCGGAAGGCGTCGGTCCGATCGAGGATGGCGACACCGTCAGCATCACCGTCGAGGGCATTGGAACATTGACCAATCCCGTTGTCCGCAAAGGAAAGTCATGACCACCGCGCACGCGAGGAGCGAAAAGACCACCGCGCACGCGAGGAGCGAAAGGTCGGTACGAGTTCGGTTCTGCCCTTCGCCGACAGGTACGCCGCACGTTGGGCTGATCCGTACCGCCCTGTTCAACTGGGCATACGCCCGCCATACCGGCGGAACGTTCGTGTTCCGGCTGGAGGACACCGATGCCGAACGTGATAGCGAGGAAAGCTATCTCGCGCTGCTCGACGCACTGAGTTGGTTGGGGCTGAATTACGACGAGGGGCCAGAGATCGGCGGTCCGTTTGCGCCCTACCGGCAGTCCGAGCGCGGCGAGATCTACCGCGACGTGTTGCGATGCCTCGTGGAAGCGGGCGACGCGTACGAGGCGTTCTCCGCGCCGGAGGAAGTCGAGGCGCGGCACGTGGCCGCGGGCCGAAATCCCAAGCTGGGCTACGACAACTTCGACCGGGACCTCACCGACGCCCGGCGCGCCGCATTTGTCGCCGAGGGCCGCAAGCCGGTGCTGCGGCTGCGGATGCCGGACGAGGACCTGAGCTGGCACGATCTTGTCCGCGGCGACACCACGTTTGCCGCCGGCAGCGTTCCGGATTTCGCGTTGACCCGCGCCAGTGGAGACCCGCTGTACACCCTGGTCAATCCCGTCGACGATGCCCTGATGAAGATCACCCACGTGCTGCGCGGCGAGGATCTGCTGCCGTCCACCCCGCGTCAGATCGCCCTGTATCAGGCACTGATCCGCATCGGCGTGGCCGAGCGCGTCCCGGAGTTCGCCCACCTGCCAAGCGTTCTCGGCGACGGAAACAAGAAGCTGTCCAAGCGTGACCCGCAGTCCAACCTGTTCCTGCACCGCGACCGCGGATTCATTCCCGAGGGGCTGCTGAACTATCTTGCGCTGCTCGGCTGGGGAATCGCCGAGGACCGCGACGTGTTCAGCCTCGATGAAATGGTGGCCGCATTCGACGTCGCCGACGTCAACTCCAATCCCGCGCGATTCGACCAGAAGAAGGCCGATGCGCTCAACGCCGAGCACATCCGGCTGCTCACCGAGGATGATTTCACCGCACGACTGCGTGACTACTTCGCCGCCCACGGCCACGAAACGGGACTGGATGACGGGCAATTCGCCGAGGCCGCGCGACTGGTCCAGACCCGGATCGTTGTGCTTGGTGATGCGTGGGACCTGCTGAGGTTCCTCAACGACCGCGAATTCACGCTCGACGAGAAGTCCGCCGCGAAGGAGTTGCGCCCCGACGCCGCGCCAATTCTCGAGGCCGCGCACAGCGCGCTCGAGGACGTCGGAGAGTGGACCGCCGCGAAGATCGAAATAGCCCTGAAGGTTGCATTGTTGGAAAACATGGTGCTCAAACCGCGGAAGGCGTTCGGTCCCATTCGGGTCGCGGCCACCGGCGCATCGGTCAGCCCGCCACTGTTCGAGTCGTTGGAGCTGTTGGGCCGTGACCGGAGTCTTCGGCGGCTGCGCGCGGGCCGTGACCGTGCCGCCGCGGCCGTCGAGGCGTGAGAAGCCACCCGCGAGTCTTTGGTAGTCTGCACGTCGGCCCGATACAACATGCGGCGGGGCTGCCCGATCGCATGCAGGCCCAAAAAAATGCTTGTGACCTGCGGTTACTGGCAGCCAATGGGGTATGGTGTAATTGGCAACACAGCTGATTCTGGTTCAGCCATTCTAGGTTCGAGTCCTGGTACCCCAGCCATCCAATGAATTAGGTCGGCATACTCGCCTGCGTTATGCTGACACTTCGTTCCGGCCCCGTCGTCTAGCGGCCTAGGACGCCGCCCTCTCACGGCGGTAGCGTGGGTTCGAATCCCATCGGGGCTACAAATCGGCTCTGAGCCTGCATTCGGGTTCGGGGCTTTGTTTCGGTGGTCTTCGACACGCGGGTTACAGTCGCCGCGTCAGCGCATCGGCTGCCGCCAGCAAGTCCGCGGCCCAACGGGCGCCCGGTCGTCGTCCCATCCGGTCGATCGGCCCGGACACCGACACCGCGGCGATCACCGTGCCGCGTCCGTCGCGCACCGGCGCCGAAACACTGGCCACGCCGGGTTCGCGTTCGGCCGCGCTCTGCGCCCACCCGCGTTTGCGAACCTCGGCCAGTGCCCTGTCGGTGAACTTCGCAGCCGGCAGCACGGCCTGCTGGGTGACGGAGTCGGCGTAGGCCAGCAGCACTTTCGCCCCCGACCCAGCCGTCATCGGAAGCCTGGTACCGACTGGCACCGTATCGCGAAGGCCGGCAGGAGGTTCCAAGGCTGCCACGCAGATGCGGGTCGTGCCCTCGCGGCGGTAGAGCTGCACGCTTTCGCCGGTGATCTCGCGCAGCCGCGGCAGCACTGCCGCGCCGGCTGCCAGCAGTGGATCGTTGACCTGTCCCGCCAGTTCGGTCAGCGCGGGACCGAGCCGCCACCGGCCGTCGCCTTCGCGGGTCAACAGCCGATGCACCTCCAGGCCCGCTGCCAGTCGATGCGCGGTGGCGCGCGGCAAGCCGGTGCGCTCGCACAGTTCGGCCAGCCCGCACGGGGAGTTGGCGAGTGCGTGCAGCACACCCACCGCTTTGTCCAGTACACCGATGCCGCTATCCTGTCTCACAGGAAGATACTAACGTCCCAGATTGTGAGATAGTCAAGCATGACCGCCGTCGACACGCCGCGCACTATGGCAGAGAAAGTGTGGAACGACCACGTCGTCGCTCCAGGCGCGGGTGAAGGTGCCGCACGCCAACCCGACCTGATCTACATCGACTTGCATCTCGTCCATGAGGTCACCAGCCCACAGGCGTTCGACGGGCTTCGGCTCAACGGGCGAACAGTGCGAAGACCGGACCTCACGATTGCGACCGAGGACCACAACGTGCCGACGATCGACATCGACAAGCCGATCGCCGACCCCGTATCGCGCACTCAGGTGGAGACGCTGCGCCGCAATTGCGAGGAGTTCGGCATCCGACTGCATCCGATGGGCGACGCCGAGCAGGGCATCGTGCACATCATCGGGCCGCAACTGGGACTGACGCAGCCCGGCATGACGGTGGTGTGCGGCGACAGCCACACGTCCACACATGGCGCGTTCGGCGCACTCGCGATGGGCATCGGAACGTCGGAAGTCGAGCACGTGCTCGCCACTCAGTCACTGCCGCTGCCTCCGTTCAAGACAATGGCAGTGAACGTGGACGGTCAGCTGCCGACGGGAGTCAGCGCGAAAGACATCATCCTCGCCGTGATCGCCAAGATCGGCACCGGCGGGGGACAGGGCCATGTGATCGAGTACAGGGGCAGCGCCATCGAATCGCTGTCGATGGAAGGTCGGATGACGATCTGCAACATGAGCATCGAGGCGGGCGCACGCGCCGGCATGGTCGCACCCGACGAGACCACATTCGAATTTCTGCATGGGCGCCCACACGCACCGAAGGGCGCGGAGTGGGACGCTGCTATCGAGGCGTGGGGCCGGCTGCGCACCGACGAGGGCGCCGAGTTCGACGCCGAGGTCTACATCGACGCTTCGACGCTGAGCCCGTTCGTCACCTGGGGCACCAACCCCGGGCAGGGCGTTTCACTGTCGGGTTCGGTGCCGGACCCAGGGCTGATTTTTGACGACGCAGAACGTCAAGCGGCTGAGAAAGCGTTGGCGTACATGGATCTTCGGCCCGGTACCGCGATGCGCGACATCGCGGTGGACACCGTCTTCGTCGGGTCGTGCACCAATGGACGGATCGAAGATCTGCGGGTGGTGGCCGACGTTCTGCGCGGGCGCAAGGTCGCAGACGAGGTGCGGATGCTCGTCGTCCCCGGCTCGATGCGAGTGCGCGCGCAGGCCGAGTCCGAAGGCCTCGGCGAAATCTTCACCGCCGCAGGGGCGGAGTGGCGGCAGGCCGGCTGCTCGATGTGCCTTGGAATGAATCCAGATCAACTCTTGCCGGGCCAACGCTGCGCGTCGACCTCCAACCGCAACTTCGAGGGCCGACAGGGCAAGGGTGGCCGTACCCATCTCGTGTCGCCGGCAGTCGCAGCGGCGACCGCCGTCCGCGGCACATTGTCATCGCCCGCCGACCTGATCCACTGAGAGGAGATCGCGATGCAAGCGTTTAGCACTCACACCGGGATCGGCGTGCCGCTGCGCCGCTCCAATGTCGACACCGACCAGATCATCCCCGCCGTCTATTTGAAGCGGGTCACCCGAACAGGTTTCGAGGACGGATTATTCGCAGCTTGGCGTACCGATCCGTCCTTCGTCCTGAATCTGCCGCCGTTCGCCAACGGTTCGGTATTGGTCGCCGGGCCGGATTTCGGCACCGGCTCATCGCGCGAGCACGCTGTGTGGGCGCTCATGGACTACGGGTTCCGGGTCGTTATCTCGTCCCGCTTCGCGGACATTTTCCGGGGCAACGCGGGCAAGGCGGGACTCTTGGCGGCCGAAGTCGCCCAAGACGATGTGGAACTGCTGTGGAAGCTGATCGAGGAGCATCCGGGCACGGAAATCACTGTGAATCTTCAAGATCGGAATATCGTCGCGGGAACGGTCATGGTGCCGTTCAAGATTGACGATTACACCGCATGGCGGCTCCTCGAAGGGCTCGACGATATAGGCCTTACGCTGCGGAAACTCGACGAAATCGAATCCTACGAAGCGCGCAGGCCGAGCTGGAAGCCGCGCACTTTGCCGGCCTGACATAAGGCACGCCGCAGGCCGAAATCGCCGCTGCCCTACCCCGTTCTCCGGACACCCCGCAGGAGCCCAAGGGGGGCAACCGGATTGCAAAAAAGTTCGCTAGATATACCTGAAATTGCGCGTGGCTCTTGGAAATCAGTGGTCGTTGGGTTTACCGTGTCCACTAGTCGGTCCAAAGAGGACCACTGGTCTCGGAGGTTTTGCATGAATAAAGCAGAGCTCATCGACGTACTCACGGAGAAAATGGGCTCGGATCGTCGGTCGGCAACCGCAGCCGTGGAGAACGTCGTTGACACCATCGTGCGTGCGGTTCACAAGGGTGACAGCGTCACGATTACGGGCTTCGGCGTTTTCGAACAGCGTCGTCGCGCAGCCCGTGTCGCGCGCAATCCGCGCACCGGCGAAACAGTGAAAGTAAAGCCCACCTCCGTGCCGGCGTTTCGGCCCGGCGCACAGTTCAAAGCGGTTGTCTCTGGCGCACAGCGCCTCCCGGCGGAAGGACCAGCAGTGAAACGTGGCGTAACGGCGGGCACTGCCCGGAAGGCCGTCAAGCGAACGGCAGCGAAGAAGGCCGTCAAGAAGACGGCCGCCAAGAAGGCCGTCAAGCGTGCCGCAGCGAAGAAGGCCGTGAAGCGGACCGCCGCCAAGAAGGCCGTGAAGCGCACCGCCGCCAAGAAGGCCGTGAAGCGCACCGCCGCCAAGAAGGCAGTGAAGCGCACTGCCGCCAAGAAGGCAGTGAAGAAAGCACCGGCCAAAAAGGCCGTGAAGAGGGCCGGGGCCAAGAAGGCCGCGAAGAAGGCCCCCGCCAAGCGCGGCCGCAAATAGGCATCGGGCACGCTGCGGGTTCTCGCGACCCGCGGCGTGTCTGCGCGTCACGAGATCGGCTAGTCCGCTTCGGACTCCGCGAGGCTGCGAATGTTGGGCAAGACGGTCAGTGCGCTACTTCTTGGCGGCCAGTGGGGTGTCGATGTGATCGGCGGCCACCAATCGCCCGCCGGCCAGCGACATCACCCATGTGCTGCCCTTGCGGTTGCGTGACTTGTCCGGGCGCACGCCGTCCCGTTCGCACCACCATGCGATCAGGTCGGGAATCACCTCGCCCTGCGTGCAGATGACCGGGGTGCCATCGGCTTCGGCGATTTCGAGGATGCGGTGGCGGGCGGCCTTACGGTTCTCCGCATAGGCTTCTGCTGTCAGAGCTGGTTCGTTCGTGATGCTCACGCCGAGTTCCTCGGCCAACGGTTCGAGTGTCTGATGGCAGCGCAGTCGGTCGGCGGCGTACAGCACATTAGCTCCGAACGCGAGCAACTGTCCGACAAGAGACTCGGCCTGCGCGCGGCCGTGCTTGTCCAAGGGCCGCTTTTGGTCGTCGCCCTTGAACCGCGACTTGCTTCCCGCTGTGCCGTGCCGCACGATTAATACCGTCTTTGTGTTGGCGGGTTGTTTCGCGAAGCGGCGCAACACTTTTCGATCATGCGGATAGGCCAGCTGCGTCATCGCCTCGGCAACCGGCAGCCATCTGAGCTCGTCCACTTCGGCGTTGGGTACGAACTCGCCGTCGACTTCGCGCGCTGCCCAGTAGCGCACTTTCTTGATGCCTTGCTCGATTGGGTAACTGACCGCCGCGAGTCGCCGACCCAAGTGCGATGTGTATCCGGTCTCCTCGCGTACCTCGCGGACGGCGGCGACGGGTTCGGTTTCACCGACGTCGACCTTGCCCTTGGGTAGTGACCAATCGTCATAGCGTGGACGGTGGATGACCGCGACCTCCGGCGCGGCGGAGTCGCCGTTGAATCGCCACAGCACCGCACCGGCGGCGAGAATGGCCTTGCGGGCCGCCACCGCGGCTGGCGGGGTCTCCTTCGCCACCTCAACTCCTGCAGGTCATCAGGGCCCGTTGGCGGATCGCGCCAGGCTAGACGATCTCATGGATGCCGGTGGCGTTCCATCAACGACACCTGATGGTCGCGGACCGAGTGGCCCTCCATCGGCGACGCTGTCCACCTGCCGTCGAAGCCCAGCTCCCAGCATCGGGTTGACGGGTCCAGGGCGGACTCGAAGATGTCGTTCAATTGAGCGGTCAGCCTCGGATCCTTGACTTGGGCCATCACTTCCACGCGTCGATCGAGATTACGATGCATCATGTCGGCGCTGCCGATCCAGAACTCGTCGATGGCGCTGAAGTGAATTATGCGCGAGTGTTCGAGGAACCGGCCGAGGATCGACCGCACGCTGATGTTTTCGGAGAATCCGGGCCCACCCGGCCGTAGCGCGCAGATGCCACGCACGACCACCTCGACGCGAACGCCGGCTTGCGAGGCACGGTACAGCGCATCGATCACCTGCTCGTCCACCAGTGCGTTGGCCTTCAGCCGGATCCGGCCGTCGGCACCACCGCGGGTGGCCGCGATCTCGCGCTCGATGCGCTCGATGATGCCCTTGCGCACACCGTATGGAGCCACCAGCAGATTGCGATAGACATTCTTGCGCGAGTAACCAGTCAGGGAGTTGAACAGGTCGGTGAGGTCGGCGCCGATATCCGGATCCACGGTCAGCAGACCGACATCTTCGTACAGCCGCGCGGTTTTCGGGTTGTAGTTGCCGGTGCCGATGTGGCAGTAGCGCCGGATCATCGAACCCTCACGCCGCACCACCAAGCACGTCTTGCAGTGCGTCTTCAACCCGATAAGCCCGTACACCACGTGCACGCCCGCCTGTTCCAGTGCACGTGCCCACTTGATGTTGGCCTGTTCGTCAAAGCGCGCCTTGAGTTCGACCAGCGCGACGACCTGCTTACCGGCCTCGGCGGCGTCGATCAGCGCGTTGACGATCGGTGAGTCACCCGAGGTTCGGTACAGGGTCTGCTTGATTGCCAGCACGTTGGGATCGGCGGCGGCCTGCTCGATGAATCGTTGCACCGTGGTGGAGAACGAATCGTATGGGTGGTGCACGAGCACATCGCCGTCGCGCAGGGTCGAGAAGATGCTCTTAGGTGTTTCGCGCTCCCCGAACGCCGGCGGCGTCGCGGGCACGAACGGCGGATCCTTCAGCGCCGGACGGTCGACTCGGTAGATCTGCCAGAGCGACGAGAGATCCAGCAGTCCCGGTACTTCGATGACATCGCCGGGATCGACATCGAGTTCACGCAAGAGCAGTTCAAGCATGCCCTCGGTCATGTCGTCGGACACTTCAAGGCGAACAGGCGATCCGAAGCGCCGCCGCACAAGCTCACGCTCCAGCGCCTGCAGAAGATCTTCGTCGCGGTCCTCTTCCACCTCCATGTCCGCATTGCGGGTGATGCGGAACGCGTGGTGCTCGACGATTTCCAGCCCAGGGAAGAGCGCGTCTAGAAACGCGGCGATCAGCTCCTCCATCGGCAGGAAACGCACCACGTCGGAGGAACCTTCGCGGCGGGCCAGCTCGACGAAGCGGTCGACGTTGTCGGGCACCTTGACTCTGGCGAAGTGCTGACCGCCGTCATCGGGCTGCTTGACGGTGATCGCGAGGTTCAGGCTCAAGCCGCTGACGAACGGGAACGGGTGTGCCGGGTCGACCGCCAGCGGCGTCAGCACCGGGAATACCTGCTCCTGGAAATAGACAGACAGCCGTGTGCGCTCGTCGCCGTCGAGCTCGGCCCACGTGACGATCACAATGCCTTCGTCGGCCAGGGCCGGGCGCACCGAGTCGAGGAAAACGCTCGCGTGCCGGCTGGCTAGCTGCTGCGTGCGCTCGCTGATCCGGCGCAGCTGTTCTCGAGGCGACAAACCGTCGGCCGAACGGACCGACAGGCCCATCTCGTCGCGGCGCTTGAGGCCCGCGACCCGCACCATGTAGAACTCGTCGAGATTCGACGCGAAGATCGCCAGGAACTTCGCCCGTTCCAGCAGCGGCAGCGACGTGTCGGCGGCCAGCGCGAGGACGCGGGCATTGAAGTCGAGCCAGCTCAGCTCGCGGTTGAGGTAGCGATCCTCGGGCAGCGCATTGTCGATCGGAGGCGATGTTGCCGCGGGCGGCGCCTCGGGAGCCTGCTGAACGTCGCCGGCCCCCGCGTCGGTTTCGTCGGGTCGGATCTGGGCTTCGGCTTCGGTCATCCCTCCGATGATTCCTTATTGACCAGTCGTCCGGCTACCGCGATCGATTAGCCCGTCGCTTGCTGTTCACCTGGATCGACCGATGGCGTGGGTGGTCGCGGCACCAACACCGAGCCGTCGTGCCACCAACAGATCGTCGGGCGTATCGATATCGCACCGCAGCCCCGGCCATGCTCCGGTCAGCTCGATCGCCCCCGAATGCCGATGCCGCGCAGCCGAGTCTGGGCCGAAATGGGGATCTAGCGCAACGCCGAAGGCAAACAACGCGGCCGTTCCCGTGCCATGCCGGTCGCCGACGAAGCTGCGCGGGTAGCTCCGGGCCGCCGTGATCGCCTCGGCCAGCTCCTGGGGTTGCAGCGCGGGCAGATCACCTTGCAGCGCAACGATATTCGGCGTCTCCGTGCGAACCGCCGCCTCGGCGGCGGTGATCGCGTTATTCAACGGGTTGCGGTGCCCGTCGGGCGTCGGGTCGGTCAGCACCCGCGCGCCGAGCTGGCGAGCAGCCTCGGCGGCAACGTCATCGGGGGTGACGACGGTCACGGTGTGCAGAGCGGCGACGGCCGATGCGGCGGTGATGGTGTCGATCAGCATCGCGAGCACAACGTTTCCGCGCGTGGCAGAGGAGAAGACCGGCGCCAGCCGTGTCTTGGCGGCAGCGAGCCGCTTCACGGCGATCACCACACCGATATCCGATGTCGCCGACTGCGCGGCTCCGGTGTCCGCCTTGCCGCTCATGAGCGCCATCCTGCCAGTACCCGCGACCGCGCTAGGGTGAGGCGGTGGTCGATGCGGCGGTGATGGGGGCCGGTGCGTGGGGAACGGCACTGGCCAAGATCTTGGCGGACGCGGGTAACGAGGTCGCGTTGTGGGCGCGCCGTCCCGAGCTCGCCGACGAGGTCAACGACACCCATCGAAACAGCCGATATCTCGGCGACGCCGAGTTGCCGAAGTCGATCCGGGCCACCTGCGATCCGGCCGAGGCGCTGGCCGGTGCCTGCACGGTGCTGCTGGCGGTGCCGGCACAGATGTTGCGTACCAATCTCGAGCGGTGGACGGGCCTAATAGGCCAGGACGTGACGCTGGTGAACCTGGCCAAGGGCATCGAGTTGGGGACGCTGATGCGGATGAGCCAGGTAGTGGTGCAGGTGACCGGCGCCGACCCGGCACGCGTGGCGGTGGTCAGCGGCCCGAATCTGGCCAGCGAGATCGTCGAGGAACAACCGGCCGCCACCGTCGTCGCCTGTAGCGACTCGGGACGTGCGGTGGCCTTGCAGCGGGCGATGTCGACCGGCTACTTCCGTCCGTACACGAACGCCGACGTGATCGGCGCCGAGGTGGGTGGTGCGTGCAAGAACGTCATCGCTCTGGCCTGCGGCATGGCCGCGGGGGTCGGGCTGGGGGAGAACACCGCCGCGGCCATCATCTCCCGTGGGCTCGCCGAGATCATGCGGCTCGGAATCGCGTTGGGCGCCAAACCCGCCACCCTGGCCGGCCTCGCCGGCGTCGGCGACTTGGTCGCCACCTGCACGTCGCCGCACTCCCGCAACCGCACCTTCGGCGAACGACTGGGCAAGGGCGGCACCATGGCCACGGCGTTTGACGCGGCAGGTGGTCACGTCGCCGAGGGCGTTACCACCTGCGAATCCGTCCTGGCGCTGGCCGGAAGCTACGACGTCGAGATGCCGCTCACCGACGCCGTGCATCGAGTGTGCCACAAGGGTTTATCGGTCGATCAGGCGGTAGCGCTGTTGCTAGGGCGCAGCACAAAACCGGAGTAGAGCAGATGGACGGCAAGTACGGCGACTCGACTCGCAGCGTCAAAGCCGTTGGCTCGGAGCCAATCCCGGGCCATCCCGTGGCGCCGCCACCGGTACCGGCGTCGACATATCACCTCGGGCCCGACGAGGCAGAGGCACTGGACAGCTACGGGCGGAACTCCAATCCGACTTGGCGCCAACTGGAATCGGCCCTCGCCGAACTCGAAGGAGCTGCGTCGGCGTTGACGTTCGGTTCCGGAATGGCTGCGATCACATCGGTACTACGGGTGTTGGCGAAGCCTGGTAACAAACTCGTTGTGCCCGCCGACGGTTATTACCAGGTACGCCGTTACGCCAGGGAATACCTAGCACCGCAAGGAGTGACGGTGGTCGAGGCCACCTTCGCCGACGTGTGCGAGGCCGCCGCGGATGCCGACGTGGTGCTCGCCGAAACCCCGGTCAACCCGGGGCTGGACGTCGTCGATCTGCATCGCCTGGCGATGATCTGCCGGCCGCGCGGCGCCACGCTCGTGGTCGACAACACCACGGCAACACCGTTGGGACAACAGCCGCTATTGCTGGGTGCCGACCTGGTGGTGGCAAGTGCGACCAAGGGATTGTCGGGCCACAGCGATCTGGTCGCCGGTTATGTGGCGGGGAGTCATCCTGAGCTGACCGCGGCGGTGGAACGTGATCGCTTGCTCGCCGGCCCGATCCTCGGCGCGTTCGAGGCGTGGCTGGTGCTGCGCAGCCTCGGCAGTGCCGGCCTGCGGTTCGAACGGCAGTGCCACAACGCGCAGGCGCTGGCGGTGATGCTGCGCGCTCACCCGGCGGTCCGATCGGTGCGCTATCCCGGCCTGCCCGACGATCCGGCTCATCCGGTCGCCACGCTGCAGATGAAGCGCTTCGGCGGACTCGTCGCGGTCGAGCTGCGGGACGCCGCGGCCGTGCACCTGTTGGTGGAGCGCAGCGCGCTGCTGATCGCCTCGACCAGCTTCGGCGGTATCCACACCTCGGTGGACCGGCGGGCGCGCTGGGGCGATCCGGTCTCGGATGGCTTTGCCCGCATCTCCTTCGGCATCGAGGACACCGACGACCTGATCGCCGACTTCGAGCAGGCGCTCGGATAAAAGCCCAGCGTGTTGCGCCGTATCGTGCGCGGTATCGCCAGGCCGGTAGCCTCTCTAGGTTGTGACTTTCCGCGCCGGTCGTGTCCGCGTCGCTGTTGTCTACGGCGGACGCAGCTCAGAGCACGCGATCTCGTGCGTTTCCGCAGGTAGCATTCTGCGCAATCTCGATCCGGAGCGTTTCGAGGTAATTGCGGTCGGTATCACCCCGGGCGGGTCTTGGGTGCTGACGGACGCCCAGCCGGACACGTTGGCGATCACCGACGGTCGGCTGCCCGAGGTCACCGGTGCATCGGGCACCGAGCTGGCCTTGCCCGCCGACCCGCACCGCGCTGGCCAGTTGTTGTCGCTCGGCGAGGGCGCAGCGGAGACGCTCGGCGCGGTCGACGTGGTGTTTCCGGTACTACATGGTCCCTACGGCGAGGACGGCACCATCCAGGGGCTGCTCGAGCTGGCCGGGGTGCCGTACGTCGGCGCGGGCGTGCTGGCCAGCGCCGCCGGCATCGACAAGGAGTTCACCAAGAAGCTGCTCGCCGCCGAGGGCCTGCCGATCGGCGACCAGGTCGTGCTGCGACCGCGCCGGGACACCCTCGATTTCGAGGATCGCGAACGGCTGGGTTTGCCGGTGTTCGTCAAACCCGCGCGCGGTGGATCCTCGATCGGCGTCAGCCGGGTGGCCGCATGGGACCAACTGCCCGCAGCGATCGCCCGCGCCCGCCGACACGACCCGAAGGTGATCGTCGAAGCGGCGGTGCCCGGGCGCGAATTGGAATGCGGTGTACTGGAATTCCCGGACGGTCGGGTCGAGGCCAGCACCGTCGGTGAGATCCGGGTAGCCGGTGTGCGCGGCCGCGAGGACGCGTTCTACGACTTCGAGACCAAATATCTCGCCGATGCCGCCGAACTCGATGTGCCAGCCAAGATCGACGACGACGTCGCCGACGAGGTGCGTGAGCTGGCGATCCGGGCGTTCCAGGCGATCGATTGCCAAGGCCTGGCCCGCGTCGACTTTTTCCTCACCGACGATGGGCCGGTGATCAACGAGATCAACACCATGCCCGGCTTCACGACCATCTCGATGTACCCGCGGATGTGGGCGGCCAGCGGCGTGGACTACCCGACGTTGTTGGCCACCATGGTCGAAACCGCGCTTCGCAGGGGCACCGGCCTGCGTTAACGCACTGGCGCAGGATCGATCGGCTTGGCGGGCAGCGCCTTCGCGATCACCTCGGAGATCACTTGGATGGGTGTCGGCCCGGATCCCTGCGGCAAAGTCAGCGCGACATACACCGGCCGGTCCACCGCGAACCAGGTGCTCCGGTCCCGGTCCGCCGCTGAGCCACTGCCCGCCCCTGCTTCGCCCAGCCGAAACCACTGCACTGCGTCGACAACCTGGATCGGCGAGCCGACGACGAACTCCGCGGGCCGGTCCAGCCCGCAACGCAGGACGACGGTCTCGCCGTCGGGCGTCGCCCGCCACGCTGCCGCCCCGACAGGCGCGGGGTCGGCCGCGCGGGCGCGACGGTATTCACCCAGCTGCTCGGGCAGCGCCTCGGCCAGCGCGTGGCACTCGGCGCTGTCCGCCTTCGGCGCGGGCACCGACGCGATCGCGACGGCCTGCTGCCCGGGCTCGCTCTGCCGCAACGCCGCGATGACCAGAATCGCGATGATCGCCCCGGCGGCCACGACGATCGCGGTGATCAGCAACGCCCCGGGCGGGCCGTCGCGGGTCTCGACATCCACAGCCAGAACTCTAAGGCTGTACCCCGTCGGCGATTGGGCAGGTCAGCGTGCGGGTGATCCCGGTAACCTGCTGCACACTCGAAACGACGTTGGCCTGCAGATCGGCCAGGGTATCCGCGCCGATACGCACCACCACGTCATATGGGCCGGTCACATACTCCGCGGACAACACACCGGGAAGGGCGGCGAGCTGCTTGGCGACGACCTCGGCGCGGCCCACCTCGGTCTGGATCAGCATGAAAGCCTCGACCACCCGCTATCCCTCCATCTCGCTGCATAGACTCCACGCCGCAGGGAACAAAACTACCGCAGGTCCGGTCGGTGTTCAGGGCACGAAGGGAGCGACATGGCGACCGACGACTCCCCCGACACACTGGCGGGGCTGGGCGAGTTCGTCGTGATCGACCGGCTGGTCGCTGGCCGCGATCAGCCGCCCGGGGTGGTGCTGGGGCCCGGTGACGACGCCGCGGTGGTGTCGGCCGCCGACGGCCGGACTGTGATGTCTACCGACATGCTGGTCGCTGGTCGGCATTTTCGCCTTGATTGGTCGACGCCCCACGACGTGGGCCGCAAGGCCATCGCCCAGAACGCCGCCGACATCGAGGCGATGGGTGCACGGGCGACCGCTTTCGTCGTCGCGTTCGGTGCACCTGGCGACACCCCCGCAGCACAGACACTCGAGTTGGCCGAGGGCATGTGGCACGAGGCCCTGCTGCTCCGCGCAGGCATCGTCGGCGGCGATCTCGTCAGCGCCCCGCAATGGGTGGTCTCGGTGACCGCGCTCGGCGACCTGGATGGCCGCGAACCCGTTCGCCGCGGCGGCGCGCGACCGGGTGACGCACTGGCCGTCGTCGGCGATCTGGGTCGCTCTGCGGCTGGATTCGCATTGTGGCTCAACGATATTCATGAGTTCGAGGCACTGCGTCGTCGGCACCTCGTCCCCGAACCGCCATACGGTCAGGGCCGTATCGCGGCCGATGGCGGTGCCAGCGCGATGACCGACGTGTCCGACGGGCTGATCGGCGACCTCGGGCACGTGGCGCAGGCATCCGGGGTCGGCATCGACGTGTCGATGGCCGCCCTCGTCGATGATCGGGACGCGGTCGCCGGCGCCGCAGCGGCGGTGGGTGTCGACCCGTGGTCGTGGGTGCTGGGCGGGGGCGAGGACCACGCGCTGGTCGCGACGTTCGGCGGCCGACCGCCGCACGGTTGGCGACTGATCGGCAGCGTGCTCGACGGCCCGCCCAGGGTGCTGGTGGACGGCGCCGAGTGGGGCGGAAATCCGGGTTGGCAGTCGTTTTGATCAACGACGCACGCTAGGTTGACGCTTCGTGACCGCACGACCGATACATGAACTCGTCGAAGAAGGCTGGGCCCGCGCGCTGGAACCGGTCGGCCCCCAGGTCGCGCAGATGGGTGAGTTTCTCCGCGCCGAGCTGGCTGCGGGCAACCGCTACCTGCCGGCCGGTCCGAACGTGTTGCGCGCCTTCACTTTCCCGTTCGACGGGGTTCGTGTGCTCATCGTCGGACAGGATCCGTACCCGACGCCTGGTCATGCGGTCGGCCTGAGCTTCTCGGTCGGCGCCGATGTCCGGCCGCTGCCGCGCAGCCTGGAGAACATCTTTGCCGAATATGGCAAGGATCTGGGCTATCCCGCCCCGGCCACCGGGGATCTCACCCCGTGGGCCGAGCGTGGCGTGATGCTGCTCAACAGGGTGCTCACCGTGCGGCCGGGCAACCCGGCGTCGCATCGGGGCAAGGGCTGGGAAGCGGTTACCGAGTGCGCGATCCGGGCGTTGGTGGCGCGGGAGCAACCGCTGGTGGCGGTGTTGTGGGGACGCGACGCCTCGACGCTGAAACCGATGCTGGCCGGAACCGACTGCGTGGCGATCGAGTCACCGCATCCGTCGCCGCTGTCGGCGTCCCGCGGGTTCTTCGGCTCGCGGCCGTTCAGCCGCGCGAATGAACTCCTGGAGAAAATGGCCGCCGACCCGATCGACTGGCGTCTGCCCTAGCGCCGAGATCGACGTTGTGCAGGCGCCCACTCGAAACTCTCCCACAAAACGTGGATTTGGACGCTATCAGACGCTATCAGCCGCTATCAGCGCTTTCAGCCGCGCGTGACCTTGCCGGCCTTGATGCAGGACGTGCAGACGTTGATGCGCTTCTTGTTCCCGCCCGGATGGGTCACGGCGTGCACGGTCTGGATGTTGGGATCCCAGCGACGGCTGGTCCGGCGATGGGAGTGCGACACCGACTTGCCGAAGCCGGGGCCCTTCCCGCAGATATCGCACACGGCAGCCATATGTAGAACTCCTCGGATGAGTACGTGGGGGTCTCGGTCCCTCGCCGCGACCGCAGGCGGGTGACCCGACAACCCGACCAGGATACCGGCCGCCGCAGGTATCACCAAACAAGCGCTCAGCGCTCAGCCACAGGGCGCGAACGTGTCAGCAGCACTGGCTAGGCTGGCGCCCACGGCGGCTCTACGAGTTGGAGGTGGGATGGCTGCTCGGCGGCTCGACGCCTCCGCACTGCGCGACTGGGCCCACACCGCGGTCGGCGACCTCATTTCCCACACCGATGAGATCAATCGGATCAACGTGTTCCCGGTCGCCGACGCCGACACCGGGACGAACATGCTGTTCACGATGCGTTCCGCGTGGGCGCAGGCCGACGCCGTGGCCGGGTCCGACGACGTCGCGCAGGTCGCCGCGGCCCTGGCCGAAGGAGCGTTGCACGGCGCCCGCGGCAACTCGGGCGTGATCCTGTCCCAGATTCTGCGCGGCCTGTCCGACGTGACCGCATCGGCAGCAGCGGACCGCGATGGGGAGTTGGCCGACGTCGACGGCGCCCTGTTCGGGGCAGCCCTTCGCCACGCGGTCGGCCTGGTCGTGACATCGATGGGCGAGACGGTGCCCGGCACGATTGTCTCGGTCCTGCAGGATGCCGCCAGCGCAGCCGAGCACGCGTCGGCCGACGGTGCTGACCTCGCCGATGCCGTGTTCGCGGCCGCGGAGGCCGCCAGCGTGGCCCTGGACAAGACCACCGGCCAGCTCGATGTGCTGGCGGAGGCCGGTGTGGTGGACGCCGGCGGCCGCGGCCTGCTGGTACTGCTTGACGCGATGAGCACCACGCTCGCCGGGCATGCGCCGCACCGCCACGAGTACCTGCCGACACCGCAGCAGGGCGAGATGGCCGCGACCACCTCCGCCGCACCCCAGTTCGAGGTGATGTACCTGCTCAGCGGTTGCGACGCCGACGGTGTCGAGACGCTCCGCGAGCGGCTGGACCAGCTGGGCGACTCGGTGGCCATCGCGGCGTCGGCCGACGGCGCCGGTCACTATTCGGTCCACGTCCACGCCGACGATGCGGGTGGTGCCGTCGAAGCCGCCTTGGTGGTCGGCACGCCGAGCCGGATCCAGATCACCTCGCTCACCGGCGCCGCGGGTGCGCATCCAGCGGGCGGATGGAGCCGTGAGCGTGCGGTGCTGGCGGTTGTCGACGGTGAGGGCGCGGCCGAATTGTTCTCGGGGGAGGGCGCGCACGTATTGCGACCGGACGCCGACGCGCCGATCAGCGCCAACCAGCTGCTCCACGCCCTCGTCAACGCGGGCGCCGCCCAGATCATGGTGTTGCCCAACGGATACGTCGCCGCCGAGGAATTGGTCGCGGGCTGCACCGCCGCGATCGGCTGGGGCATCGATGTGGTGCCCGTCCCCGCGGGGTCGATGGTCCAGGGGCTGGCCGCACTTGCCGTCCATGACGCCGACCGCCAAGCCGTCGACGACGGCTACACCATGGCCCGCGCCGCGGCGGCCGCGCGGCACGGCTCGGTTCGGGTTGCCACCGAAGAGGCGCTGACCTGGGCGGGTACCTGTAAACCCGGCGACGGGCTTGGCATCGCGGGCGACGAGGTGCTGATCGTCGGCGAGAGCATCACCGCCGCGGGCGCAGGCCTGATCGACCTGCTGCTGGCCGCGGGAGGCGAACTCGTCACCGTGCTTACCGGCGCGGGTGTCGACAGCAGCGTCGGTGCGGCGCTTCAGGAACATGTGCACCGCGAGCATCTCGGTGCCGATCTGGTGACGTACCACACGGACCATCGCGGTGATGCCCTGTTGATCGGGGTCGAGTAACCGTGGCCGCGCTGACCGACCGGCTCGACTACGTGATCGGCAAGAAGGCGGCGGGCCAACTCGAGGAGCACTTCGGCATTCGCACCGTCAACGATCTGCTGCGGCACTACCCGCGCAAGTACAGCGACGGCACCACCGTGCTCGGCGAGGGCGAGGAACTCGAGGAAGGCGAGCACGTCACCTTCGTCGACGTCATCACGAAGGCGGAAATCAAATGGACGAATCGGCCGCCCAAGCGGGAGTACCTTGTCGTCACGCTGGGTCATCGACGGCCGAAGGTGACGGCGACGTTCTTCAACGTGAAGTACCTGAAGAAGCAGTTGGTCGAAGGCATACGCGTGATGCTGTCCGGTGAGGTCGGGTACTTCAAGGGCACACTGCAGCTGACCCATCCGGCGTTCCTGATCCTGAAGCCAGGCCGCAAGGCGGTGGGCACCAAATCGCTCAAGGCCATCGCGTCGGCGTCGGGGGCTACCGGCGACGACGTGTTGTCGGCGTTCGATCGCGAGTTCTTCCCGATCTATCCGGCGAGCGCCAAGCTACAAACCTGGGAGATCTACGCTTGTGTGCGCCAGGTGCTCGACGTGCTCGATGCAGTCGAGGACCCACTGCCGGAATCGTTTCTGCGGCAACATAATTTGATCAGCGAGGACAGGGCGTTCCGAGCCATCCACCTCGCCGAGAACGCCGTGGAACGCGAAGCTGCCGTCGCGCGCCTGACCTACGACGAGGCCATCGGACTGCAGTGGGCGCTGGCCGACCGGCGACATGGTGAACTCGGCGAATCCGGGCCCGCGGCACCGTATAACGACGATGGTCTGGCAGCCGCGCTCCTGCAGCAACTGCCGTTCGAACTGACCAATGGGCAGCGGGAAGTGCTCGATGTGATCTCAACTGAGATCGCAGGAACCCGGCCGCTGAACCGCATGCTGCAGGGTGAGGTCGGCTCGGGCAAGACGATTGTGTCCGTGCTGGCCATGCTGCAGATGGTCGACGCGGGCTATCAATGCGCCCTGTTAGCGCCTACGGAAGTCCTTGCCGCCCAACATGCCAGATCGGTCGCAGACGTCCTCGGCCCACTGGCGATGGCCGGGCAGCTCGGCGGGGCCGAGGAGGGGACACGGTTGGCGCTGCTGACCGGATCGATGTCGCCGCAGCAGAAAAAGCAGGTGCGCGACGATGTCGCGTCTGGGGGGGCGGGCATCGTGATCGGCACGCACGCGCTGCTTCAGGACGCAGTCGAGTTCCACAACCTCGGCATGGTCGTCGTAGACGAACAACACCGATTCGGCGTTGAGCAGCGAGATCGATTGCGGGGCAAGGCTCCTGATGGCCTGACACCGCATCTGCTTGTGATGACTGCGACACCCATACCACGGACCGTTGCACTCACGTACTACGGCGATCTCGAGACCTCCACGCTGCGCGAACTTCCCAAGGGCCGTCAACCGATCACCACCAATACGATCTTCGTTTCACAAAAACCGGCATGGCTCGACCGGGCGTGGGCGCGAATCATCGAGGAGGTCAGGGTGGGCCGTCAGGCCTACGTCGTCGCATCGCGCATTGACGATAACGACAAGCCCACCAATGGCGAAGGCGGGCCACCGGCGACCACCGTGGTCGATCTGTTCGATCGCCTGCGCCATGGCCCGCTGGCGGGTCTACGGCTCGGACTGATGCATGGTCGACTACCCGCCGATGAGAAGGACGCGGTGATGGCCGCATTCCGTGCGGGACAAGTCGATGTCCTGGTGTGCACCACCGTCATTGAAGTCGGCGTGGACGTCCCCAATGCGACGGTGATGGTGGTGATGGATGCCGACCGGTTTGGTATCAGCCAGCTGCACCAGTTACGCGGACGCATCGGCCGCGGCGAACATCCGAGCTTGTGTCTGCTTGCCACGCGGCTACCCGAAGGGTCGAGGGCGGGCCAGCGGCTCATGGCTGTTGCCGACACACTGGATGGTTTCAGGCTCGCCGACCTCGATCTGGTGGAGCGCCGCGAGGGAGATGTGCTGGGGTTCAACCAGTCCGGTCGCCCGATCACGTTGAGGTTCCTCTCGTTGTTCGAGCATCTCGAGATCATTCTGGAGGCCCGCGAGTACTGCAAGGCGCTTTATGCAACAGACCCCGGGAGCCCCGGAATGGCGATGCTGGCAGCGCAATTTACCGACACCGACCGCGTCGAATACCTGGACAAGGCATGAACCGCAAACGGCTGCTGTGGTTGATGGTCGGTGTTGTGCTCGCGCTGGTCGTCGCCTATCAGGCCACTGCATCGTCGGACCGCCATGCGGCGGCGTTCACCGCCCAGGCCGATATCCCCACCGTCGCACCGGGTGTCGACGTGCTCGCAGGCATTCCCGAGGTACCGGTGCGTATCCGCAGCCACGACTACCGAAGGGCCGCGTTCGGCGATACATGGACCGACGACAACCCCGCCCCTGGCGGACACAACGGCTGCGACACCCGCGACGATATCCTCGACCGCGACCTCGTCGATAAGACATACGTGTCAATCAAGCGGTGTCCCAACGCCGTTGCCACCGGTATCCTGCACGATCCGTACACCAACGCCACCGTGGCGTTGGTGCGAGGCAACCAGGTCGGCGCGTCGGTGCAGATCGACCACATCGTGCCGCTCGCGCTGGCGTGGGACCTCGGTGCCCGCAACTGGACCGACGACATGCGCTTGCGATTCGCCAACGATCCCGCGAATCTGCTTGCGGTAGAAGGACAGGCCAACCAGGACAAGGGCGACCACGAACCGGCGACCTGGATGCCGCCGAACCACGCTTTCTGGTGCCAGTATTCGGTGCAGTTCGCAACCGTGTTGCGTGGCTACGGTTTGCCGATCGACGCACCATCGGCCACGGTGCTGCGTGACGCCGCCGCGACCTGCCCGGTCGGTTAGGTGCCCGTATAGGTCTCGGGGTCGGGTCGGAATCGCGTGCCGTCGTTGAGACCGTTGAGCGTGTCCATTTCGTCACCGGTGAGCTCGAAGTCGAACACGTCGAGGTTCGACGTGATCCGCTCCGGCGAGGACGAGCGGGCGATGACGACGTTGCCCAGCTGGATGCTCCACCGGATCAACACCTGCGCGGGCGTCTTGCCGCCTGCCTCCGCGACGGCGTCCACCACCGGGTTCTCCAACAGGCTTCCGATTCCCAGCGGGCCATACGCCTCTGTGACAATGCCGTACCCGGCGTTGAGCGCCCGCAGCTCCGCCTGATTCAGCAGCGGGTGCAGCTCGATCTGGTTGATCGCTGGCGTGAAGAACGACAGGTCGATGATGTTGGACAGGTGCTCGGCATGGAAATTGGCCACGCCAATCGACCTTGTGTCGCCGACCTCCTTGGACTTCATAAGGCCACCCCAGCTGTTGACGTACTTGCTGTGATCCCCGCCCGGCCAATGGATGAGGTAAAGGTCGACGTAATCCAGCCCGAGCCGCTGCAGGCTGGCCTTCAGCGCGTCCTGCGACGACTGGAAGCCCTGGTCCGGGGTGGCCAGCTTGGTGGTGACGTACAGTTCTGAGCGCGGCACACCCGATGCCGCGATCGCACGGCCCACCGCCGCCTCGTTGCCGTAGGCGGCCGCGGTGTCGATCAGCCGGTAGCCGGCCTCCAACGCCGCCGATACGGACCGCTCGGTTTCGGACTCCGACAGCTCCCCGACCCCGAGACCGACCACCGGGATCGTGTTCTCGTCGTTGAGAGTGACGGTGGGGATCGCAGCCGCCGACGTCATGTCACCTACCCTGTGAAGTCGTATGTCCTTGGATCGGGACCAAGCCGAGTTCCGTCGCCCAGCGAGGATATCGACGCCATGTCCTGCTCGCTCAGCTCGAAATCGAACACGTCGAAGTTACTCACTATTCGCTCGGGGGTCACCGATTTCGGAATGACGATATTACGAAGTTGGATATGCCACCTAATCAGTGTCTGCGCCGGCGTCTTCCCGTGTGCCTCCGCGACGGCGCCCACGACCGGATTCGTCAGCAGTGATCCCCTTCCCAGCGGGCTCCACGCCTCGGTGGCGATACCCAGCTGAGCGTTGGCCGCCCGCACCTCCTCTTGCTGCAGCAGCGGGTGCAGCTCGACCTGGTTGACCGCGGGGACGATCCCGGTGGTATCCACCAGAATTCGTAAGTGCTCCGGCGCGAAGTTGCTGACGCCGATCGACCGGATGCGGCCCTGGTCGCGCAGGTGCGCGAAGGCTTTGAACGTGTCTACGTAGGTGTTCTTCGAGGGCATCGGCCAGTGGATGAGGTACAGGTCGAGGTACTCGGTGGCCAGCCGCTTCATGCTCGCATCGAACGCCTTGAGAGTGCGGTCGTAGCCGTGATCGGCGTTCCACAGCTTGGTGGTCACGTACACGTCCTCGCGCGGCAGTCCGGACTTGGCGACCGCGCTGCCCACCTCCCGCTCGTTGCCGTACGCTGCGGCCGTATCGACATGTCGGTAGCCGGCCTCCAGCGCAGTCGAGACCGCACGTTCGGTGTCCTGCGGAGGTGTCTGCCAAACGCCAAGTCCGACCTGCGGTATCGAGTTACCGTCATTCAGCGTGATCGAGGGAGCAGCAGCCATGACTCAAAGTCTGCCAGGCCACGCGGCACGCATCGGATCGCCTGCGCCCGGGGCAAATCCGGCGCGCAGCCCCCGCAAGGGCGCGATCATCAATACCCTCGCCGGCCTCACCCTGCGTGCGCTGCCACGGATACCCGACCCAGTCAAACGGCTGTTGTTGGGCCGTCGTTCGATCACCATCGACGGCAACACTTTGGACACCACGCTGCAGTTGATGCTGGCCGGGCAGAAGGCGGTCGGCCTCGGCGGCCTGGTCGCGGATCCTGACGTTGCCGAGGCTCGGGCCCAGTTGCGGATCCTGGCCGCCAGCTTCAAACAGGACATCCCGGTGGCTGCGGTGACGAATCTTTCGATTCCCGGCCCGGCCGGGAGCATCCCGGCCCGCCATTACGTGCCGGCAAACGGCGACGGCGCGCCTCTGCTCGTCTTCTACCACGGCGGCGGGTTCGTCATCGGCGACCTAGAAACCCACGACGACCTGTGTCGGCTGATCTGCCGCGACGGCGGCGTGCATGTGCTGTCGGTGGACTGGCGGCTGGCGCCTGAGCACAAGGCACCTGCGGGGCCCGACGATGCCTACGCGGCGTATCGATGGGCGCTTGACCGCGCCGCCGAATTGGGCGCCGACGCCGGGCGCGTGGCCGTCGGTGGCGACAGCGCGGGCGGAAACCTCGCAGCGCTGGTGTCACTGCGGGCGCGCGACGAGGGTGCCCGGCTGCCTGCGCTACAGCTACTCATCTATCCGGTCACCAGCCTGCGCGGGGAGTCCCGGTCGAAAACCTTGTTCGCCGAGGGCTTCTTTCTGACCAGGCGCGATATGGACTGGTTCATGGGCCATTACGTGGACGGCGCTGACATCGAGTGGACGGATCCGCGAGTCTCGCCGCTGCTGTCCGCCGATTTGTCCGGGCTGCCGCCCGCGTTGGTGCTGACCGGCGGATTCGACCCCCTGCGCGACGAGGGAACCCAGTATGCGAAGGCCATGCGGGCCGCGCGTGTCACAGTCGATCACCGGCAGTTCGGATCGCTCATCCACGGCTTCGCGAACTTCTTCCCGTTGGGCGGCGGCAGCGCAACGGCCACCACGGAAATGATCTCTGCGCTGCGTGCTCATCTTGCCCGCACCTGAGAAGCCGCTGCACGCCGCCGGTACGCTGTGACCCGTGGCCACCAAACCCAAGCGCTACGACCTGAAGGCAGCGGACCGCAAGCGCAACCTGGCGATCCAGATCGGGCTGACGTCGATCGTCGTGATCTTCGCCGTGGCGCTGGTGCTCTACATCGTGCTCTCCAACGATAAGAAGCCGCAGTCCGGCCAGGCCAAGGCCGTCCGGCTGACGTCGAGCAAGCTCGTCACGAAGCAGGGCAGCTCCGATCCCAAGGTTGTCTTGGGGCTCTACGAAGACTTCCTGTGCCCCGTGTGCGGCAAGTTCGAGCAGCAGTTCGGTCCAACAGTGAACGAGTTGGTCGACACCGGGGCGGTCGCCGCCGACTACTACATGGTCGCGATCCTGGACCGCCAGGGCGATGGCTACTCGTCGCGGGCCTCGAACGCCGCGTACTGCGTCGCCGACGAATCCACCGACGCGTTCCGCCGCTTCCACGCCGCTCTCTATGCTCAGCAGCCCCAGGAAGGGGTGGGCCCCTTCCCGGACAACTCCCGGCTGATCGAGGTTGCCCGCCAGGCCGGCGTCACGGGTGGGGCTCCGGACTGCATCAACAAGGGCCGCTATACCGACATGGTTAAGGGCCTGGCGACTGCCACCGGCGTCAACGCGACCCCGACCATCCGCATCAATGGGCAGGACTACACGCCCACCACGCCCGACGAACTGGTCGCCAAGATCAAGGGGATCACGGGCGACGTGCCGGGTCTGGAGGGAGCCGCACCGCCGGCACCGACGCCGACACCGGCATTGCCGCCCGGGCCCGCGCCCGCGCCATGACGGTCACCGCACGCCCGGCCGAGCCGACGGAATCTGCGGCCGACAAGCCGACCGGTGTTTCGGTGCGCAGGGCCAGCGCGGTTTGGATCCTGATCGCCGGGGTCGTCGGGCTCGTTGCGGCGCTCACGCTGACCGTCGAGAAGATCCAGATTCTGATCAACCCCGGCTACGTGCCCTCCTGCAGCATCAACCCGGTGCTGTCGTGCGGCTCGGTGATGGTCACCCCACAGGCGTCGGCGTTCGGCTTCCCCAACCCGTTGATCGGCATCGTCGCGTTCACTGTCGTCGTAGTGACCGGCGTGCTTGCGCTCGCCAATATCGAGTTGCCCCGCTGGTACTGGGTCGGCCTGGCCACCGGAACCCTGCTGGGCGTTGCGTTCATTCACTGGTTGATCTTCCAGAGCCTGTACCGCATCGGCGCGCTCTGCCCGTATTGCATGGCGGTGTGGGCGGTCACCATCCCGTTGTTCGTCGTCGTAGCGTCGATCGCGCTGCGGCCACCACAAACAACCGGTGCCGCGCGGGTGCTCCACACCTGGCGGTGGTCGCTGGTGGCACTCTGGTTCACCGCGCTGATTCTGTTGATCCTGGTGCGCTTCTGGACCTACTGGTCCACGCTGATTTAAACGCCACGAAGTCGTAGGGGTTAGCGCGTGATCTCGAAAGTCCTGGTTGCCAATCGCGGCGAAATCGCGATCCGCGCATTCCGGGCCGCTTACGAGATGGGTATTGCCACCGTCGCGGTCTACCCATACGAGGACCGCAATTCCCTGCACCGGCTCAAGGCCGACGAGTCCTACCAGATCGGCGAGACGGGCCATCCGGTGCGCGCTTATCTGTCGGTGGACGAGATCGTCGCAACCGCGCGTCGCGCCGGGGCCGACGCGATCTACCCCGGATACGGGTTCCTGTCGGAAAATCCTGAACTGGCGGAGGCGTGCGCGGCCGCAGGTATCAAGTTCATCGGCCCGAGCGCTGAAATCCTGGAACTGACGGGCAACAAGTCACGCGCCGTCGATGAGGCCCGCGCAGCAGGGCTGCCCGTGCCGAGCTCGTCGGCGCCGTCGGCGTCGGTCGACGACCTGCTGGCCGCCGCGGAGGCGGTCGAATTTCCGCTGTTCGTCAAGGCGGTGTCCGGCGGCGGCGGGCGCGGCATGCGTCGCGTCACCGACCCCGGCGCGCTGCCCGAGGCGATCGAGGCCGCCGGCCGCGAGGCCGAGTCGGCGTTCGGCGACCCGACGGTGTACCTCGAGCAAGCGGTGGTCAACCCGCGCCACATCGAGGTACAGATCCTCGCCGACACCCACGGCAACGTGATGCACCTGTTCGAGCGCGACTGCAGTGTGCAGCGCCGCCACCAGAAGGTCGTCGAGCTCGCGCCCGCGCCGAACCTGCCGCCGGAGTTGCGCGACCGGATCTGCGCCGACGCAGTCGCCTTCGCACGGCGGATCAACTACACCTACGCGGGCACCGTGGAGTTCCTGCTCGACGAGCGCGGTCACTATGTGTTCATCGAGATGAACCCGCGCATCCAGGTCGAGCACACGGTCACCGAGGAGATCACCGACGTCGACCTGGTCGCCAGCCAAATGCGCATCGCCGACGGCGATACGCTCGAAGATCTTGGCCTGAGCCAGCAGAAGCTGTCGGTGCGCGGGGCCGCCTTGCAGTGCCGGATCACCACCGAGGACCCGGCCAACGGCTTCCGGCCGGACACCGGCCGCATCACCAGCTACCGCACACCGGGTGGTGCGGGCATTCGACTCGACGGCGCAACGCATTTGGGTGCCGAGATCGGTGCCCACTTCGACTCGTTGCTCGTCAAACTGACCTGCCGCGGGCGCGACTTCTCGGCGGCGGTCGCTCGGGCGCGCCGCGCGCTGGCCGAGTTCCGCATCCGCGGCGTGTCGACGAACATCCCGTTCCTGTTGGCGGTCGTCAACGACCCTGCTTTCCGCGCGGGCCGGGTCACCACCTCGTTCATCGAGGGCCGTCCGTATCTGCTGACCGCGCACACCCCCGCCGACCGCGGCACCAAGATCCTCAACTACCTCGCCGACGTCACGGTCAACCAGCCGCACGGACCGCGGCCCTCGACGGTGTACCCGCACGACAAGCTGCCCGACATCGACCTTTCGGTGCCGCCACCGCCCGGATCCAAACAGCAGCTGTCCGAACTCGGTCCGGAGGGATTCGCCCGGTGGATGCGCGAATCGACATCGGTGGGCGTCACGGACACGACGTTCCGCGACGCGCACCAGTCGCTCCTGGCCACCCGCATCCGCACCTCCGGCCTTCTGATGGTCGCGCCGTACGTCGCGCGGCTCACGCCGCAGCTGCTCTCCATCGAGTGCTGGGGCGGCGCGACTTACGATGTGGCGCTGCGGTTCTTGAAAGAGGACCCGTGGGAGCGGCTGGCGGCATTGCGTGAGGCGATGCCCAACATCTGCCTGCAGATGCTGCTGCGCGGGCGCAACACCGTCGGCTACACCCCGTATCCGGAGACGGTCACACGGGCGTTCGTCGAGGAAGCGACGGCGACGGGCATAGACATCTACCGCATCTTCGATGCGCTGAACAACGTCGAGTCGATGCGGCCGGCCATCGACGCGGTGCGTGAGACCGGCACTGCGATCGCGGAAGTCGCGATGAGCTACACCGGTGACCTGTCCGACCCAGGCGAAAACCTTTACACGCTGGACTATTACCTCAAGCTCGCCGAGCAAATCGTCGACGCGGGCGCGCATGTGCTGGCGATCAAGGACATGGCCGGGCTGTTAAGGCCCAGCGCCGCAACGGCGTTGGTCGGCGCCTTGCGCAGCCGGTTCGACTTGCCGGTGCACGTACACACCCATGACACCCCCGGCGGGCAGCTGGCCACCTACCTGGCGGCATGGCAGGCGGGAGCCGACGCGGTCGACGGTGCCGCCGCGCCGCTCGCGGGCACCACCAGCCAGCCCGCGCTGTCGTCGATCGTCGCCGCGGCCTGCCACACCAAGTACGACACCGGCTTGTCGCTGTCGGCGGTGTGCGACCTGGAGCCGTATTGGGAGGCGCTGCGAAAGGTGTACGCGCCGTTCGAGTCCGGGCTTCCCGCGCCCACGGGGCGGGTGTACAGCCACGAAATCCCGGGCGGTCAACTTTCGAACCTGCGACAGCAGGCCATTGCGCTCGGGCTGGGTGACCGCTTCGAGCAGATCGAGGCCAGTTATGCGGCGGCGGACCGAATCCTGGGCAGGCTGGTCAAGGTGACGCCATCCTCGAAGGTGGTCGGCGACCTCGCGTTGGCGTTGGTTGGTGCGGGTGTCAGTGCCGACGAATTCGCGTCGGATCCAGCACGATTCGACATTCCCGAGTCTGTGATCGGGTTCCTGCGCGGCGAACTCGGCGACCCGCCCGGCGGCTGGCCCGAACCGTTGCGCACCAAGGCGCTCGCCGGACGGCCGCCGGCGAAGCCCCAGCAGGAGCTCAGCCTGGAGGACGAGTCGCTGCTGGAGCGGGCGGGCGTCAAGCGGCAAGCCACGCTGAACCGGCTGCTGTTCCCCGGGCCGACAAAGGAATTCGAGGCCCATCGAGAACTGTACGGAGACACCTCCAGCCTGTCGGCCAACCAATTCTTCTACGGCCTTCGCCATGGCGACGAGCATCGCGTGACGCTCGAACGCGGTGTGGAACTGCTGATCGGGCTGGAGGCGATCTCTGACCCCGACGAACGCGGCATGCGCACGGTGATGTGTATCTTCAACGGCCAGCTCCGGCCGGTGGTGGTGCGTGACCGCAGCATTGCCAGCGAAGTGCCCGCCGCCGAGAAGGCCGACCGGTCCAACCCCGACCATGTCGCGGCGCCGTTCGCGGGCGTGGTGACCGTCGGTGTGGCAGCAGGCGACAAGGTTGAGGCCGGACAGACGATTGCCACCATCGAGGCGATGAAGATGGAGGCCGCGATCACCGCGCCAAAGGCAGGCGAGGTCGGCCGTGTCGCGGTGTCGGCGACAGCACAGGTCGAAGGCGGCGACCTGCTGGTGGTGGTCAGCTGACCCGCATCGTCGCCGGCACGCTCGGCGGCCGGCGAATCACGGTGCCGCAGAGCCGATCTGGGCGGGGTACCCGGCCCACCACCGACCGGGTGCGTGAATCTTTATTCAACGTTTTGGCGGGGCGGGTCGAGTTGGCGGGCGCCTCGGTGCTCGACCTGTACGCCGGCTCGGGGGCACTGGGTCTGGAGGCGCTGTCCCGTGGCGCGTCGTCGGCGGTGTTCGTCGAGGCCGACAACCGAGCCGCGGCCGTCATCGCGCAGAACGTCGCGTCGCTCGGGGTGGCCGGCGCGACGGTGCGGCGCGGCAGCGTGGCCACGGTGTTGGCCGCAGGTACCGACCGACCGGTGGACCTGGTGCTGGCCGACCCGCCGTATGACGTCAGCCTGGCCGAGGTCGGGGAGATGCTGACCGCGCTGGTGGCCGGCGGCTGGACGGCACCGGGCACGGTGGTCGTCGTCGAACGCGCAACCTCGAGTCCGACGCTGGACTGGCCGCAGGGCTGGACGCGGTGGCCGCAGCGACGCTACGGCGACACCCGGTTGGAGCTGGCCGAACGGGACTGAGCTGCCCTGATACCGTCGTCACCCATGAGCGGCGCGGTATGCCCCGGATCCTTCGACCCGGTGACACTCGGCCATGTCGACATCTTCGAGCGCTCCGCCGCCCAATTCGACGAGGTCGTCGTCGCGGTGCTGATCAACCCGAACAAGCAGGGGATGTTCACCCTCGACGAGCGGATCGCGATGATCGAGGAGTCCACGACGCACCTGCCGAACCTGCGCGTGGAATACGGCGAGGGCTTGGTCGTGGACTTCGCCAAGGCCCGCGGCCTGACCGCGATCATCAAGGGCCTCCGGACCGGCACCGACTTCGAGTACGAGCTGCAGATGGCCCAGATGAACAAGCACATCGCCGGCGTCGACACTTTCTTCGTCGCCACCACGCCCCGGTATTCGTTCGTGTCGTCGTCGTTGGCCAAGGAGGTGGCCACGCTGGGCGGCGACGTGTCGGAGCTGCTGCCCGAGCCCGTCAACGTGCGCCTTCGGGCCAAGCTGAATGGTTAGCCTGCCGGCCCCGCGGGTAGACCACCCAACGGCGCACAGCCCATCGCGCCCTCACCAAATCCGACCACATGGAGGGTATTGCCGTGGTGGAAACATTTGTCCAGTCAACCGACGACGTCGTGAAGTTCCTGAAGGATCAGCACAACCTGATCAAGGACATGTTCGAGGAAGTCCTGAGCGCATCCGAAGCGAAGGCCCGTGAGAAGGCGTTCATCGAACTTCGGCAATTGCTCGCGGTGCACGAGACGGCGGAGGAAATGGTGGTGCATCCGCTGGTTCGCCGCGAGGTGGCCGCGGGCGACGAGATCGTCGACGCGCGCCTGGAGGAAGAGCACAAGGCGAAGGAAATGCTCTCGAAACTCGAGAGCATGGACATCGACTCGCCGAAATTCATCGATGAGCTCACGAAGTTCCGCGATGCCGTCATTGACCATGCGGAGAACGAAGAGAATGAAGAGTTCACCAAGCTACAGCGCAAGCTCGACGCGAACGATCGCGAACGGTTGGCGAAGGCCGTACGCGCGGCCGAAGCGATCGCTCCAACACGTCCACATCCGGGGGTGGAATCCGCCACGCTGAACACCGTCGTCGGGCCCTTTGCGTCGATGATCGACCGCGCCCGTGACGCGCTCAAACAAGCAATCGGATAGCGGCACTGACTTGTGCTGAGCACGAGCGGAATCGCCCGCCACGTCCCGTGCGCGGGAGATTCTGTGTTTGCTGACCACCGGCGGCAGGGCACCGAAGCTCTGTGTTGACATAATGTGACGCGTAGCAAGTCAGACGGGAGTAGCGCCTGGGGTCACGCCGGGGAAGTCGTCAGGCGACACACCGGCGCCGTAGCTAAGTCACACGGGTAACACCAGGCACACTAGTAACTGTCAACTATGCCGGGAGGGTATTGCCGTGTACCGAGTATTTGAAGCGCTCGATGAGCTGGGCGCGATTGTCGAAGAAGCCCGCGGCGTGCCGATGACGGCAGGGTGCGTGGTGCCCCGCGGCGATGTCCTCGAGCTCATCGACGACATCAAGGACGCGATACCCGGCGAGCTCGACGATGCCCAGGACGTCCTCGACGCGCGCGACGGGTTGCTGCGCGAGGCCAAGGATCACTCCGAGTCGATGGTGTCGACGGCCACCGCCGAGGCCGACTCGCTGATCAACCACTCCCGCGCGGAGGCCGACCGGCTGCTCGCCGACGCCAAGGCGCAGGCCGACCGGATGGTCGCCGAGGCTCGTCAACACAGCGAACGCATGCTCGCCGAGGTCCGCGAAGAGTCCAACCGAATCACCGCCACCGCGAAGCGCGAGTACGAGGCCAGCAGCGGACGCGCCAAGACCGAGGCCGACCGGCTCATCGAGACCGGCAACCTCGCCTACGAGAAAGCCGTCCAGGAAGGCATCAAGGAGCAGCAGCGATTGGTGTCGCAGACCGAGATCGTGCAGACCGCGACCGCGGAGGCCACCCGTCTCATCGACTCGGCCCACGCCGAGGCCGACCGGCTCCGCGGCGAGTGCGACATCTATGTCGACAGCAAGCTGGCCGAGTTCGAGGACTTCCTCAACGGCACGCTGCGCTCGGTCGGCCGCGGGCGGCACCAGCTTCGGACCGCCGCCGGTACCCACGACTACGCGGCCCGGTAGTCGCTGGGGGCGTCGCCGTAGGATTGACATTTATGGCGACGCATGCGAACGCAGCCGCGAAGCGCGCGTCACGATCGCCGCTCGTGGTCGACATTTCCCGGCTGGGCCGGCGGCCCGGGTCGATGATGACCTTCTCCGAGACCCTGCCTAGCCCGTTGCGCATCGGGCTGGACCTGATCGCGGTCGACGAGGGCGCCCCGCTGGAACTGGATCTGCGGATCGAGTCCGTATCTGAGGGCGCGCTCGTGACCGGAACGGTCTCGGCGCCGACGTCGGGGGAGTGCGCGCGCTGCCTGACCCCGATCACCGGACACGTCGAGATCGACCTCACCGAGCTGTTCGCTTACCCCGACAGCGCGACCGACGAAACCACCGACTCCGACGAACTCGGTCGCGTGGTGGACAACACCATCGACCTCGAGCAGCCGATCATCGACGCCGTCGGGTTGGCCCTGCCGTTCGCGCCGCTGTGCGGGCCCGACTGTGCTGGCCTGTGCCCACAGTGCGGCGTGCCGCTGGCCACCGCCGAACCCGGACATCACCACGAAAAGCTCGACCCCCGCTGGGCCAAGCTGGCCACGATGTTCGACGAGGACAAGCCGTGACCGTCGACCGCGCGCCGCTGCTGAAAGCACTGGGTGTCGACCTGCCCGACGAGCTGCTCACCCTCGCGCTGACGCACCGCAGCTACTCCTACGAGAACGGCGGGTTGCCCACCAACGAGCGGCTGGAGTTCCTCGGCGACGCGGTGCTGGGGTTGACCATCACCGAAGAGCTCTACCACCGGCACCCCGACCGCTCCGAGGGCGACCTGGCCAAGCTGCGGGCCAGCATCGTCAACACCCATGCGCTGGCCGACGTCGGCAGGCAGCTGTCCGATAAGGGCCTTGGTTCCTACCTGCTGCTCGGCAAGGGTGAAGAGAACTCCGGCGGCGCCGACAAGTCGAGCATTCTGGCCGACGGCGTCGAATCTCTGCTGGGCGCAATCTATTTGGAGTACGGCATTGCGGTGGCGCGCGAGGTGATCCTGCGGCTGTTCGGCGCGCTGCTGGAAACCGCGCCGACATTGGGCGCCGGGCTCGACTGGAAGAGCAGCCTGCAGGAGCTCACCGCGTCTCGCCGCATGGGTACGCCGTCATATGTGGTGACCTCGACCGGGCCGGACCACGACAAGGAATTCACCGCGGCGGTGATCATCACCGAAACCGAATACGGGACGGGCGTCGGCCGGACCAAGAAGGAGGCCGAGCTCAAGGCAGCCGCGGCGGCGTGGAACGCGCTTGCCACCCCTGGTGTAGATGCCTGAGCTTCCCGAGGTAGAGGTTGTTCGTCGCGGGTTGGCGGCCCACATCGCGGGCAAGACCATCACCGGAGTGCGGGTGCACCACCCACGAGCGGTGCGTCGCCACGAGGCCGGCCCGGGCGACCTGACTGCCCGATTGCTCAACAATCGCATCACCGGAACAGGACGCCGCGGCAAGTACCTGTGGCTGACGCTGGGTGACGGCTCGGCCCTCGTTGTGCACCTCGGTATGAGCGGGCAGATGCTGCTCGGATCCCCCCAGCCGCCGACGAGCGCTGGCGCGAGGAGCCAACAGCCCCCGAGCGAGAACCACCTGCGGATCGCGGCGCTGCTCGACGACGGCACCACGCTGAGCTTCGTCGACCAGCGCACGTTCGGCGGCTGGATGCTCGCCGACATGGTCACCGTCGACGGCACCGACGTGCCGGTGCCCGTCGCGCACCTTGCACGCGATCCGCTCGACCCCCACTTCGACCGCGACGGGATCGTTACGGTGTTGCGGCGCAAGCATTCCGAGATCAAACGTCAGCTGCTGGATAAGACCGTGGTGTCGGGCATCGGCAACATCTACGCGGACGAGGCGCTGTGGCGGGCGAAGATCAACGGCGCCCGGCTGGCGTCGTCGCTGACCCGTCGACAACTCGGTGAGCTGCTTGACGCGGCCGCCGAGGTGATGACCGAGGCGCTGGGTCAGGGCGGCACGTCGTTCGACGCGCTGTACGTCAATGTCAACGGCGACTCGGGCTACTTCGACCGGTCCCTGGACGCCTATGGCCGCGAGGGGGAGCCGTGTCGACGCTGCGGCGCGGTGATGCGACGGGAGAAGTTCATGAACCGCTCGTCGTTTTACTGCCCGAAATGCCAACCGCGCCCGCGAGTTCGCCGAAACAGCGTTCCTGGTCGCTGAGGCGCCCCCCAAACAACGACCGGGAACGCTATTTCGCGCCACGTTGTAGAAATAGTCCATGACGGATCTGTGGGTTGAGCGCACCGGCGTGCGCCGCTACACCGGGCGCAGCTCACGCGGCGCGGAGGTGCTCGTCGGCTCTGAGGACGTCGAGGGCGTCTTCACCCCGGGCGAGCTGATGAAGATCGCGCTGGCGGCCTGCAGCGGGATGTCCAGTGACGCGCCGCTGCGGCGGCGGCTCGGCGACGACTATCGGACGACCATCAACGTCTCCGGTGCGGCCGATCGCGAGCAGGAACGCTACCCGCTGCTCGAAGAACGCATGGAGCTCGACCTGTCCGGGCTCGCCGAGGACGAGGTGGCGCGGATCCTCATTGTCGTCGAGCGGGCGATCGACCAGGTCTGCACGGTGGGCCGCACCCTGAAGTCCGGGACCAAAGTGACATTTGAGGTTCGTGATGCAGGAGTTAGCTGACGTCCGGCTGACCGCCTGGGTGCACGGCTACGTCCAGGGCGTCGGCTTCCGCTGGTGGACGCGGTCGCGGGCACTGGAACTCGGCCTGGCCGGCTTCGCCTCCAACCGGCCCGACGGCCGTGTCCAGGTCGTCGCCCAGGGGCCGCGCGATGCCTGCCAGCGACTGCTTGACCTGCTCGAAAGCGGGAACACACCCGGCCACGTCGACAAAGTCACCGCCGACTGGTCAGAACCGGGCGAAACGCTCCGCGGGTTCACCGAGCGTTAGCCTGCGCGACGGTAGTGTGGCACGTCGTGCACCTCAAGAGTCTGACGCTGAAGGGCTTCAAGTCCTTTGCCTCGCCCACGACTCTGCGCTTCGAGCCGGGCATCACCTGCGTGGTCGGGCCCAACGGGTCGGGCAAGTCGAATGTGGTCGACGCGCTGACCTGGGTGATGGGCGAGCAGGGGGCCAAGACCCTGCGCGGCGGCAAGATGGAGGACGTCATCTTCGCGGGGACGTCGTCGCGCGCGCCGTTGGGCCGCGCCGAGGTCACCGTCACGATCGACAACTCCGACAACGCCCTGCCGATCGAGTACTCCGAGGTGTCGATCACCCGCCGGATGTTCCGCGACGGCGCCAGCGAGTACGAGATCAACGGCAGCAGCTGCCGTTTGATGGATGTGCAGGAACTGCTGAGCGACTCGGGCATCGGCCGCGAGATGCACGTCATCGTCGGTCAGGGCAAGCTCGCCGAGATCCTGGAGTCACGCCCGGAGGACCGCCGCGCGTTCATCGAGGAAGCCGCGGGTGTGCTCAAACACCGCAAGCGCAAGGAAAAAGCGGCCCGCAAGCTCGACGCGATGTCGGCAAACCTCGCCCGCCTGACCGACCTGACCACCGAGCTGCGCCGCCAGCTCAAGCCGCTGGGCCGGCAGGCCGAGATGGCCCGTCGCGCGCAGACGATCCAGGCCGACCTGCGCGATGCGCGGCTGCGACTCGCCGCCGACGATTTGGCCACCCGCACGGCCGAGTTCGACAACACCGACCAGGCCGAGACGAGGCTGCGCAGCGAACACGACGAAGCGGCAACCCAGTTGGAGGCGAAGACCGTCGAACTGCAGGCCCACGAGTCGGCAGTCAACCAACTAAGCCAACGGGCCGAAGCCGCGCAACAGGTGTGGTTCCAGCTGTCGGCGCTGACCGAACGGGTCAGCGCCACCGTGCGCATCGCCAGCGAGCGCGCACAACATCTCGACACCGAGCCCGACGCATCCAGCGGCCCCGATCCCGAGGCCCTCGAGGCCCGGGCCGACGAAGTCGCCGCGCAGGAGCGGCAACTGCTTGACGAGCTGTCCGAATCCCGTACCCGGCTGGAGGCCGCCCGCGCCGACCTCCGCGAGTGCGAGCGCGTCGCGGCCGAGGCCGAACGCGCGCACCTCGCGGCCGTTCGCGCCGAAGCCGACCGCAGGGAAGGGCTCGCGCGCCTGGCCGGCCAGGTTGACACGATGCGGACCCGGGTGGACTCGATCGACGAAACCGTCGCGCGCCTATCGGCGGACATCGACGACGCCGCGGGTCGCGCGCAACAGGCGCAAGCCGAGTTCGAGACCGTGCAGAGCCGGGTCGGGGAGCTCGATGCCGGCGAGGTGAGCCTCGACGAGCACCATGACCGCACCGTGGCCGCACTGCGGCTTGCCGACGAACGTGTGGCCGAGCTGCAGGCGGCCGAGCGCGGCGCCGAGCGGCAGGTGGCCTCGCTGCGCGCCCGTATCGAGGCGTTGTCGGTAGGTCTCGACCGCAAGGACGGCGCTGCGTGGCTGCAGAAAAATCACAGCGGCACAGGACTTTTCGGCTCTATTGCGAACCTGCTGAAGGTGCGGCCTGGCTATGAAGCAGCGATCGCGGCCGTGCTCGGTGCGGCCGCCGACGCCGTCGCCGCGGAGAACTTCGGCGCCGCGCGTTCGGCCGTCGCCGCGCTGAAGGAGTCCGACGGTGGGCGCGCCGCGATCGTGCTCAGCGACTGGCCCCATCACACCGCGCCCTCGCCGGGGCCCGCGCCCGATGGTGCGGTATGGGCGTTCGAGCTCGTGGACGCGCCGCATCGACTGCAAGCCGCGATGACGGCGATGCTCGCCGACGTCGTGGTGGTCAGCGACCTGTCGGCTGCCCTGGACCTGGTGGCGACGCGTCCGCAGTTGCGTGCGGTCACCCGAGACGGCGATCTGGTCGGCGCGGGCTGGGTCAGCGGCGGCTCCGACCGCAAGCCCAGCACGCTGGAGATCACGTTGGAAGTCGAGAAGGCCCGGGAGGAACTGGCCGCGGCCGAGAAGCAGGCCGGCGAGCTGGCGGCCGCGCTGGCCGGCGCACTGGCCGAGCAGGCGGCCCGTCAAGACGCCGCCGAACAGGCGCTCGCCGCGCTCAACGAGTCCGACGCCGCCATCTCCGCCATCTACGAGCAGCTGGGCCGGCTCGGCCAGGACGCCCGCGCCGCCGACGACGACTGGCAGCGGCTGATCCAGCAGCGCAACGAACTGGAGTCCGGTCGCGCGCAGACGGTCGAGGAACTCAGTCAGCTCGAGCAGCGGCTGCACAACGCCCAGCAGGAGCCGACGTTCGAGGCCGAACCCGTCGACCGCCAGCAGTCCATGGCCGCGGCCGAGGTCGCCCGCGCCGCCGAGGTAGAAGCCCGACTGTCCGTGCGCACCGCCGAGGAACGCGCGGATGCGGTTCGCGGACAGGCGGATTCGCTGCGCAGGTCAGCCGCGGCTGAACGGGAGGCACGGCTGCGCGCGCAGCGTGCGCGGGAGGCACGCGAAAACGCCGCTGCCGTCGCGGCCGCAGTCGCCGAGTCCGGGCGTCTGGTCGCGCAACGGCTGAGCGCGGTGGTTGCCGTCGCCTCGCGCGCCCGCGACCAGGTCGCCGACGAACGCCAGCACAGGGCCGCCGCGCTGACCAAGGCCCGCGAAGAAGTCAACGAACTCGGCATAAGGATCAGCGCGCTGACCGACGCCCTGCACCGCGATGAAGTCGCCAAAGCCCAAGCGGCACTGCGCATTGAGCAGCTGGAGGAGCATGTTCTCGAGCAGTTCGGAATGGCGACCGCCGACCTGATCGCCGAATACGGTCCGGACGTGCCGCTGCCGCCCTCGGAGCTGGAGATGGCCGAGTACGAGCAGGCGCGCGAACGCGGTGAGCAGGTTATCGCCCCGGCGCCGATGCCGTTCGACCGGCCGACCCAGGAGCGCCGCGCGAAGAAGGCCGAACGCGAACTCAACGAGTTGGGCCGCGTCAACCCCCTGGCGCTGGAGGAGTTCGCAGCGCTGGAGGAACGTTACAACTTCCTGTCCACCCAACTCGAGGACGTCAAGGCGGCCCGCAAGGACCTGCTCGACGTCATCGACGACGTGGACAACCGCATCCTGCAAGTCTTCGCCGAGGCGTACGCCGACGTGGAACGCGAGTTCCGCGATGTGTTTTCGGCATTGTTCCCCGGCGGCGAAGGCCGGCTGCTGCTCACCGACCCGGGCGACATGCTCACCACCGGCATCGAGGTGGAAGCCCGGCCCCCGGGCAAGAAGATCAAGCGGCTGTCGCTGTTGTCGGGTGGCGAGAAGTCGCTGACCGCCGTCGCCATGCTGGTGGCGATCTTCCGGGCTCGGCCGTCGCCGTTCTACGTCATGGACGAGGTGGAGGCCGCGCTCGACGACGTTAACCTGCACCGGCTGCTCGGGCTGTTCGACCAGCTACGCAGCCAGTCGCAGCTCATCGTCATCACACACCAGAAACCGACGATGGAAGTGGCAGACGCGCTGTACGGCGTGACCATGCGCGACGACGGCATCACCGCGGTGATCTCGCAACGCATGCGCGGCCAGGAACTAATCGCCGCCACCAACTGATCCCCTGACAGCCTCGTCGTGTGCCGCCGCCGGTAGCTTCTCAAGCTGTGTGACGGATTCTCATTGGGAATGTCCGACGATGTCGGATCCGATATTTGGATGAAACGGCAGTTGGATACGGCGTCCACCGCTACGGCATGCCCCGCCCAAGGGGCGGGCATGCGCGGGGTAGTGGGCGCGAGCGCGCGGATATGTCGCTGGCCCACTGCCCCGCTGATCGTCGCCGGGAGCGGTTCGGCTGGTTTCGCCAACTGCCCTTACCCGGGGACTAATTGATGACGGGTGGTGGGGGTGGCACCACCCAACGCGAGTCGGCAGCCGCGTTGTCGTCGCGCGCCTGCTGCCGGCTCTCCGGGGTTACGCAGACCCAGTCCTGGATGTAGGCCTCGCGCCACACAAACCCTTGCTTGCACGGATAGTTGGCGAAGGGGCCATTGAACCCGGTGGTGTCACGTCGCTGGTCTGCGAGCCGGTTCTCCTCGGCTGTTTGGTCGTGCACCTGCGGGGTGACACAGACGTGGTCCCAGGAGATAGCTCCGCGCCAGACGTAGCCCTGCTTGCAGGTGGTGGGCCCGTAGGGCAGGTCTGGATCGGCGCTGGCCGTGGCCTGGGCGGCGATCCCGCCGAGTGCGACGAATGTCGCGATCGACAACACGGTGAGGGTGGCGGGTTTCGTGAGTTTGGGTGCCATGATTGTTCTCCTTTGTGGGTGTGTGCCCGTGAATGGGCCGTGATGGGGTTGTTCACTACGCTGGGGCGCCGTGGTGAGCCGCAGGCGGTCAGCCGCGGTCTGCCCGGCTTATCCGTGAAAAGTGCTGACGTGTATGGGGTTCCTCCTCTGCTTGGCGGTTTGGTCCTGCGTGGCCGCGACCGTGCTGCGGCCATCAGCCGATGTGGCAGGTGTCCTTGAGGTAGCTACCCACGTGTGCCAGCGCGTCGCTGGCGCCGGTGGGGGCCGTCGGCTGAGTCAGCGATCAGCTGCATGTTGGTGATGCCGGCTTGACGCGCGCCATCACAGAAGGTTTGGTTGTCGAGCTGGCGGTCCGAGGCCGTCACTGCCGGCCCGGCCGCGACAGGCTGTGGCGATGCGGGTTCCGGCGGGCTCGCACAGGCCGCCGCAGCGGTCGCGGCGCTTAGCGAGATCCCTAAGCCGACAGCGGCTTTTGCAAAGACGCTCCCAGAAGGCATGCGCATAAACATGGTGTGACTCCTTGCATTCCGAACAGGGGTGATCGTCGCGGCGAAGAGCAGGGCAGGTCGGCTATCCCTCCCGCGACGTGTCCACCGTCCGTGCGTGGTGGCGCCCGTGGTGCGGGCCGTTAGGGCCTAACGTCGGTGAGGATGACAGCTGTCGGGCTTCCGATCATGACCCTCGACGCGTTAGGTGATGGCCACACCATCTCACGCAGGAAGTTGTGGAAATCCTCGGCGGCAGAGGTTGTTTGGAATCCGAGGTCGATGACTACGTGGTGGGTATCGCCGGCCGGGTGGCCGACGCGTACTTGCGTCACGCCGGCTGCGCTTCGCTGCGGCTCGAACTCATCGAATGCCTTCAGCCATGTGTCCAGGTCAACGACGCCGTGTTCGATATGTAAATAGGGCATTTGTCCTCCGATCAGGGGTGAGCTGTTGAGCCAACGTTAGGAACGCCTCGGCGGCCGCCGGTATCCCTAGTTTCTGGGGTGTTGCGACGAGTACCTGAGATGTAGCCGGGCTAATATGCGGTCGGTGAGGAGCCGCTACCGCGCTGTGCGCGAGCAGATCAGCGCCTGCTGCGCCAGCCCGCTTGATGACCGGCCGTTTCGGGCAGCGGTGCTGGAGGCCTTTGGTCGGGCGGTGCCATTCGACGCCTATGTGTGGGTGCTTACCGATCCGGTCTCCTCGGTGGGCGTTTCGCCGCTGGCTTACCTGCCTTCATTCGATATGCGTCGGTTGCCGCGACTGATCCGGGCTAAGTACGCCACCGCGATCAACCGCTGGACCATGTTGGATGGCTGCGTTAGCCTGGCCGCGAGCACCGCGGGCCAGCTTTCCGACAGCCGGCTGTGGAGGGTAGCCAGCGAAGATTTGACGGTTGCCGACATCGCGTCGATGGTGCTGCGAGACCGCTACGGCTGTTGGGGGTTTGTTGACCTCTGGCGCTACGACGGGCCACCGTTCGGCGACGAGGAATGCGCATTCGCCGCCACCCTGATGGCCACGATCACTGGGGCGCAGCGTGCCCGGGTGGCTCGCATGTTTGACTCTGCCCCCGACCAGCCATCAATCGGCCCCGCCTTGGTGCTCTACGACGACGACCTCAACGCCGTTGGCGAAACCCCGGCCGCCATACACAGCTTCCGGCGGTTGTTGCCGCCCAACCCGGGCGATTCACCGGTGCCGGCGGCCGCGCTGAACGTGGCCGCCCAGCTTCTCGCTGCCAACCAGGGCGTCGACGCTTCGGAGGCGACGTCGCGGGTGCATGCCGGCGGGGGCGTGTGGATGACCCTTACCGCGGCGCGGCTGCAGGCAAGCAGCCCAGGGACTCCGTCCTTGATCGCCGTCACCGTTGACCCGATTACCCTCACAGAACGGGTGGATGTCTTCAGCCGGGCCACCGGCCTGACCCCACGCGAAACCGAGGTGCTCGTTGAGCTGTCGCGCGGAAATTCGACTCGCCGCATCGCGGGCGAGCTGCGCGTCTCCGAATACACTGTGCAGGAACACCTCAAGGCGATTTTCGCCAAATCCGAAACCGCCAGCCGCGCGCAGTTGGTGGCCCGGGCCTGCGGCAGCGTAACCGCATAAGGCGGCTTGTTCGCCGGTACGCCGCACGTGCGACATACGAGATTCTCGAAAGTCAGTCGCAGTTCGGCCCGTTGAAGAGGTTTCGGTGTGACATCCTGTGCGCGTGTCCGCGGGGGACCCGCCTTCGGGGGTTGTCACGTTTCTGTTCACCGATGTTGAGGGTTCGACCCGTCGGTGGGAAGCGGACGCGGATGCGATGCGGGCAGCGCTGGCGGCGCATGACGACGTGCTGCGCACCGCAATCGAGTCGTATGACGGATTCCTCTTCAGCCACTCCGGTGACGGCGTAGTGGCCGCGTTCGCGTCCCCGCGTTCCGCTGTCGACGCGGCCGTTGAGGCCCAGCTAGCTCTTGAATTGCCGGTGCGAATGGGTATTGCGACCGGCGAGGCCGAGCTTCGGGGCGGCGACTATTTCGGCACCGTGCTCAACAGGGCCGCGCGGGTAATGGCCGCCGGGCACGGGGGTCAGATCCTGGTTGCGGACTCGACAGCGGGTGTGATCAGCGGGGTGGATCTGGTGGATCTGGGGCCGCGGCGGCTGCGGGACCTGCCGACCGCCGTGGAGGTGTTCCAGGTCCGAGCGCCGGGGCTACGCACGGATTTTCCTGCGTTACGCGCACTCGATGCCAGTCCTGGGAACCTGCGCCCTCCGACCACCAGCTTCATCGGGCGCGAGTCCGAGGTCGCCGAGCTGCAGACAACGCTGAAAGCACACCGGCTGGTGACGTTGACCGGGGTGGGCGGGGTCGGCAAGACCCGCCTGGCTTTGGAGGTCGCGGCGCGGCTGGCCGATGAGTTCCCGGACGGTGTCTGGCTTTTCGAACTCGCGGCTGTCGCTGATCCGGCGGCGGTGCCCGACGCGGTGGCGGCCGTGTTCGGCATCACCCAGCAACCGGGTAAGAGCGTGGGCGACTCGGTAGCGGCTGCGTTGGAGGGCCGAGTCCGGTTGCTGGTGATCGACAACTGCGAGCATGTGCGCGACGCCGCAGCCGATCTGGTCGAAGCGATTCTCGCGCACTCGGCCACGGTGAAGGTGATGGCCACCAGCCGCGAAGGTTTGGGGGTCGCCGACGAGCAGTTGTGGCTGGTGCCCTCGCTGGACGTTGGCGCGGGAACCGACTCGGCAGCCGTGAGCCTGTTCGTCGAGCGCGCCCATAGTGTGGCGCAGCGATTCTCGTTGGCCGGGAACGACGCAATAACAGCCGTGGTCGAGATTTGCCAGCGCCTCGACGGCATCCCGTTGGCCATCGAGCTGGCGGCCTCCCGGATGGCATCGATCAGGTCAGCGGTGGCGTCGAGTACGTGCTCGCAGTTATCGAACACCAACAGCCGGACCCGGCCCTCCAACGCGCCAGCCACCGACTCGCTCACGGTCTGACCCGGCTGTTGAGTGATGCCCAGTACCGCGGCC
>DATARY010000074.1:0-2787 GCA_036263935.1 Mycobacterium sp. | reverse complement strand
CGCGGGGCGGGGACCAGGCAGGCGCCGTGCCGCCAGGCCAGCCACATCTCCTCGCACGATGCGTCGAACGCCACCGACAACCCGGCCAGCACCCGATCGCCCGGCCCAATCGGGTTGTCCTGCAAGAACATCTGCGCCTCGGCGTCGACGAACGCGGCCGCGCTGCGGTGCGTCACGGCGACGCCTTTGGGCGTGCCGGTCGATCCGGAGGTGAAGATGATCCAGGCGTCATCGCGGGGCAGTGGCGCGCCGGCCCGCCAGCCCCGCGAGGAGCCCGGGCCGCGCGCCATGCCGGCTTCGCTGACGATCGCGACGACGTTGGCCTCGCCGAACACCAACTCGGCGCGTGCGTCGGGGTCGTCGGCATCGACCGGGACGTAGGCCGCGCCGACGGCCAGGGTCGCCAGGATCGCTTCGTAGAGCGCAAAGCTGCCCGACGGCATCCGGATGCCGATCCGGTCGCCGCGACCGATCCCGCGGGCTGCCAGCCAGGCGACGCTGGCCTGGATGTCGCTGATCAGCTCGCTGTAGGTGAGCTGGACCGTGCCGTCGTCGATCGCGGCGGCTTCCGGATAGCGGGCGGCGGTGTCGTAGAGGACGTCGATCAGCGTGCGAGGGTCCGCGGCGCGCGGCGACAACAGGTACTGCGCCGGGACCAGTTCGGGAGCTCGGGGCGTCGCCACCCGTACGAAAATACTCAAGGGTGGGCCGTGCGACGGCCGCCGCGCGCACGGCGGGTGAGAAATCTCCGCTGACGGCTTCCGATCGCCGCCAAGGCGACCACCTATGATCGGCTCTTGCGCGTCACGCCGTGTCGCCAGCCCCCGCAGATATTGCCTCAGCAAGGCTTATCCGCCGAAAAGGAGAGTGTCGCCGCGTGGTTGACCAACCCGTCGACCTGTCGCCGGAGGCGTTGACCGCCGCGGTCGACGCAGCCCGGCAGGCCTTCGCGGCCGCGGCTGACCTCGACGCGCTGGCGCGTGCCAAGACCGAGCACCTCGGCGATCGCTCGCCGGTGGCGTTGGCGCGACAGGCGCTGGGCACCGTGCCCAAGGCCGAGCGGGCCGATGCCGGCAAGCGGGTGAACATGTCGCGCGCCGACGTCCAGCGCGACTACGACGAGCGACTGGCGGCGCTGCGCGCCGAGCGTGATGCCGCGGTGTTGATCGCCGAGCGAATCGACGTGACACTGCCCTCGACGCGGCAGCCGACCGGCGCGCGCCATCCGATCACGATCTTGGCCGAGCACATCGCCGACACGTTCATCGCGATGGGATGGGAACTTGCCGAGGGGCCCGAAGTCGAAACCGAGCAATTCAACTTCGATGCGCTGAACTTCCCCGCCGACCACCCGGCCCGCAGCGAGCAGGACACCTTCTACATCGCGCCGGACGGTTCGCGCCAGCTGCTGCGTACCCACACCTCGCCGGTGCAGGTGCGCGCGCTGCTCGAGCGCACGTTGCCGGTATACGTGATCTCGATCGGTCGCACATTCCGCACGGACGAGCTGGACGCCACCCACACCCCGGTCTTCCACCAGATCGAGGGGCTGGCCGTGGATCGCGGCCTGTCGATGGCCGACCTGCGCGGCACCCTGGACGCGTTCGCCCGTGCCGAGTTCGGGCCGCAGGCGCGCACCAGGATTCGCCCGCACTTCTTCCCCTTCACCGAGCCGTCGGCCGAAGTCGACGTCTGGTTCGAGAACAAGAAGGGTGGCGCCGGCTGGGTGGAGTGGGGCGGCTGCGGAATGGTGAACCCGAACGTGTTGCGCGCCGTTGGCATTGACCCGCAAGAATATTCGGGGTTCGCGTTCGGGATGGGCCTGGAACGTACGCTCCAGTTCCGCAACGGTATTCCGGATATGCGCGACATGGTCGAAGGCGATGTCCGGTTCTCGTTGCCGTTCGGGGTGGGGGCCTGATGCGCGTCCCCTATAGCTGGCTGCGGGAAGTCGTCAGCGCCGGCGCTCCCGGCTGGGACGTCAAACCCGCCGACCTCGAACAGGCGCTCATCCGCATCGGCCACGAGGTCGAAGAGGTCATCGCCCTCGGCCCAGTCGACGGTCCCCTGACGGTTGGGCGTGTCGCTTCGATCGACGAGCTCACCGAGTTCAAGAAGCCGATCCGCGTCTGCACGGTCGACGTCGGCGAAGCAAAGCCACGTGAGATCGTTTGCGGGGCAACCAACTTCGCCGTTGGCGATCTGGTGGTGGTGGCGCTGCCCGGCACCACGCTGCCCGGCGGGTTCAACATCGCCGCACGCAAGACCTATGGTCACACCTCCGACGGGATGATCTGCTCGGCGGCCGAACTCGGTTTGGCCGCAGACCATTCCGGCATCCTGGTGCTGCCGCCGGACACCGCCGAGCCGGGTGCCAGCGGCGCCGAGGTACTCGGACTCGACGACGTGATCTTCGATCTGGCCATCACCCCGGACCGCGGCTACTGTATGTCGGTGCGCGGACTGGCCCGCGAGATCGCCTGCGCTTACGACCTTGACTTTGAAGACCCCGCCGATGTGCCTGCGTTGCCCTGTGAGGGCGAGGCCTGGCCGCTGACGGTGCGGCCCGAGACCGGTGTGCGCCGGTTCGCGCTGCGCCCGGTCACCGGTATCGACCCAACTGCCGTGTCGCCGTGGTGGTTACAGCGCCGGCTGCTACTCAGCGGAATCAGGGCGATTTCACCGGCGGTCGACGCGACGAACTACGTGATGCTGGAACTCGGTCACCCGATGCACGCGCACGACCTCAACCGGATCACCGGCGGACTCGCAGTGCGGTTCGCCGCC
>DATARY010000073.1:0-3809 GCA_036263935.1 Mycobacterium sp. | reverse complement strand
GGGTCTCGACATGGTGAACAACATGATCGAGATCCGCGAGAAGCCGCGACCCGGTCTGGTCAATGCCCTGTTGCAGGCGCGCATCGACGGCGAACCGGCACCGGATATCGAGATTCTCGGCAATCTCGGGCTGATCATCGGGGGCGGGTTCGACACCACGACCGCACTGACCGCGCACTCGCTTGAATGGCTCTCCGAGCACCCCGAGGAGCGTGAGCTGCTCAGCAGCAAGCGCGAGACGCTGCTGGATCCGGCCACGGAGGAGTTTCTGCGCTACTTCACCCCGGCGCCCGGCGACGGGCGGACGATTTCGGAGGACGTCGAAGTCGAAGGCACGAGATTCAAGGCGGGCGAGCGATTGTGGATCTCATGGGCGATGGCGAACCGGGATCCCTCGGTGTTCGAAGCGCCCAACCAAGTCGTCCTCGACCGTAAGGGCAACCGGCACTTCAGTTTCGGCCTCGGTGTGCACCGCTGCGTCGGCTCGAACGTGGCGCGCTCGGTGTTCAAGTCGATGCTCACCGCGGTGCTCGACAGGATGCCCGACTACAAGTGCGATCCAGAGGGCACCGTCCACTACGACACAATCGGTGTCATTCAGGGGATGCGGCAGTTGCCTGCGACGTTCACACCAGGAAAGCGCGTCGGCGCCGGCCTCGACGAGACGCTCGACAAGCTGCAGCGGATCTGCGATGAGCAGGAGCTCGCCCGGCCCATCACCGAACGTAAGGAATCCGCCGTCATCGATTGATGCCGAGTGGTTTGATTGGGCAGCGGCCGAATGAGATGGATGGAGGGACGCTCGTGAATCCCTTGAAGTCTGTGACTGCCGCGGCCGCGCTTACGGCGGCTGCGGCGGTGATCGCCCCGCCTGCGCACGCCATGACCGTGGGGAATTATGACGTGCTCACGAATAGGTACACCCAAGCTTCGTGGGTGTGGTTCATCGCGCCGTGTCAACCCGCGTCCGCGGACTGCTTGTACATCAGCGGGATACCGCGCCTGAAGTTCTATGCCTACTTCGAGGGCAACGCGCACCTGGCGGGCGGTCGCTGGACGTTGACCGTGGATGTCAACGACGGCTTGCGCTGCCTCCCGGGTTACAGCATGCCCACTCGGGACACCTATACGTGGGACGAGGCCACCCTCGCCGGAACAATCGATTCGCAATACGACGTGGGTTGTTTCAATGGGCCGCCCGGCTCCCAGTTCTGGACATTCGCGCTGCAAAGGCTGTAGCGATCACACACCGGGCGGCGCGACGAAGCCGCCCAGCAGGTGCTCGATGTGTCGCGCCACCGCGAGGGTGGTGCGGTCCTCGAGGTACGGCCCGACGATCTGTATACCGACCGGTAGGCCCGTCGGGGTGCGGCCGACAGGAACCACGGTGGCCGGAAGGTATGCGACGGTCGCCAACGCGACCCAGCCGAACATGTCCATGTACGGCCGGCTTCCCCCGCTCGACTGAATTTTCCGCCCGGCGAACGGCTCGCTGTGGTCGTGCGGGATTGCAGGGACAACGGCGACCGGCATGAGCAGCGCGTCCACGTCGCGGAAGAAATCCGCCATCCGTGCCCGCAGCTGCTCACGACGCTCGTTGGCCGACAACCATTCTCGGTGCAGGAGGGTTGCCGCGTTGCCGCCGAGAATCGGGAGGATCAGCTCCAGGTGCAACCCAACCATTTCGGTCAATGCGACCGGCGGCTGCGCATCGACGATGCGGGCACCGGCCTGCCGCATCGCAGCCACCGCCGACTCGAGTGCATTTCGTATTTCGTCCTCAAGGGGATACGCGGGATCGTCAAACCAGACCGCGAATCGCAACTCGGACAACGTCTCTGCGCGCGGAGCGGGTAGTTCCAGTCGCCACCCGACGGCCTGATGCCCTTCGGGCCGTGCGAGGATCCCGAGCGCCAGCTCCAGGTCCTCGACGTCGCGGGCCATCGGGCCCATCACGGCGAGGTCGGTGCCCGCGAGGCTACCCGGCTTCGGCGGAAGGTGGCCGCGCTGCGGCACGATCCCCCAGCTCGACTTGTGGCCGCACACGCCGCACCAGTTCGACGGCACGCGGATCGAACCTGCGATGTCGCTGCCCAATTCGAGAGCCGTCATGCCGGCGGCCAGCGCGGCAGCCGATCCACCGGACGACCCGCCGGTGGTGCGCGTCGTGTCCCACGGATTATTGCTGGTGCCGAAGACCGCGTTGAAGGTCTGCCAATCGCCGGCCATGGTCGGGGTGTTGGTCTTGCCGAAGATCACCGCGCCGGCATCGCGCAGCAGTCGCACCGCTGCGGCGTCGCGATCCGGCACGCAATCCCATGCGGCCAGGCCACAGGTGGTGCGCATGCCTGCGGTCTCGAACGTGTCCTTGATCGTCATGGGCACACCGTGCAGCGGGCCGTCCACGTCGCCGCGCGCAAGGGCCGCATCGGCGGCATCGGCGGCCTGACGCCCGCCATCCGGGTCCAGCGTCACAACGGCATTCAGCGGTGGGTTCAGCCGTTCGACACGGTCCAGATAGTGCTCGAGCAGTTCGCGACTCGAGACGTCGCGGCGCCGGATGGCCTCGGACAATACGTGAGCGGGACGCATTGCGATGTCGGACATGGTGTGCACATCCTCCCCTACGAACCTGCTGAATTACGGCGGCTCGAAGCCTTTTCAGACGCCGAGCTTCGTGTCCACTCGCGCTATGGCCCTGACCTGGCCAAATTCTGTTGTCGCTCAGCTCGACCAACCAATCTCGCGCAAGAACGGTTGGGTGTGGGCGATGCGGCCGGTCAACGACTTCGGATCACCCGTGCACAGCACGAACGCCGTCTGGGTGATCAGCTCGATGTCCTCGGTGTCGATTTTGGCGAGATCCAGCATGCCTGAGCCGGGCGTAGCAACCGGATTGGTGGGCGCCGCAGCGTTGACCGCGATGCAGTCGTCGTACAGTTCGGCGGCAAGGCTTTTCGTCAACCGGTTGAGTGCGGCCTTGACCGTTCCGTATATCCCGAATCCTGCGGTGCGGTCGAAGTCGGAGAACGGTGGCCCAGACGGCATGTCGCCGCCGAGCGAAGTCACATTCAATACCCAACCGCGGCCGCGCTCCCGCATGGCCGGGATCGCCATCTGCGTCAAGTGCAACGGCGCCAGCACGTGCATCTCCATCATCAGCCGCACCCGCCGCTCGGGAAACTCATCGAGTGGGCGCAAGAACGTGACGGCCGCGTTGTTGACCAGAATGTCGGGTGCGCCTACGCGTTCCACCACCTCGCCGAACAGGCGTTCGCGTTCGTCGCGTTTGGACAGGTCCGCCTGAACGGCGATCGCCGAACCACCCGCGTCGGTGATCTCCTCCAGGGTCTCCCGAAGGGAGCCCTGATATTTGGGGTCGGCCTCCATGGTGCGTGCCGTCAGTGCGACCGTGGCGCCCTCGGCGGCCAATCGCGCCGCGATGGCCTTGCCGAGGCCGCGGCTGGTGCCGGTCACCAAGGCCACCTTGCCGTCACATGCTCCGGACACAGTCGTCCCTTCGCCGGTGGGTGCGCCGTGTAGGTTGCCATTCTCGATGGCGGATTGTCATATGAAATGGCGGATCCGACCCGTTGGCGGTCTCCACCTTCGCCACGGGCGACCGCGCGATGTACAACTTCATCGACAACAACCCGTCGCTATAGGCCGTTTGCCGGATTATCGCCCATCCCACTCTGCGCAGCAGTCGCCTTGCGACCCGCACCGTCGCCGGTTGAGGGCCGAAAGGTGGTTGATTCGTGCCAACCGCCGATCAATTTCTGCCTCCGGAATTAAAGCGCTGACCACTA
>DATARY010000038.1:0-25244 GCA_036263935.1 Mycobacterium sp. | reverse complement strand
CTCGATCTTGGACAGCATCGCCTTGGACAGCATCGCCTTGGTGGCCATCTCGGCGACCGACAGCCCGCTGGCCCGGCGCAGTTCACGGACCTGTGCGGCAATTGTTGTTTCGAGCGTGGGCCGTGACGCGGCATCGCTGGGCACCTCGCGCTGCGTCGGTGCCGGATCCCCGCTGTCGCGGTGGATACGCATTTGCGGCTCGCTCATTTGACGACCTTATCGCAGGGTCTACTCTCAGTGAACAAGGCGACCTACGTGGCGACTGCGGTTACTAGCAGACTCTGGGGCCGTACATGATCAGCGCAACCCCCAACAGACAGACGCCCGCGCCGATCAGGTCCCATCGATCTGGGCGGAAGCCGTCTAGAGCCATTCCCCAGGCCAGTGAGCCGGCGACGAAAACACCGCCGTAGGCGGCCAGTATCCGACCGAAGTGCGCGTCGGGCTGCAGCGTTGCGACGAATCCGTAGGCAGCCAGCGCCGCAATTCCGCAGCCAATCCAGGCGACGCCACGGTGTTCGCGAACGCCCTGCCAGATCAGCCACGCGCCGCCGATCTCGGCTACGGCGGCGAGCAGGAACAGCGTGATGGATTTGGCGACGGTCATCCCTGTGCCACGGACTCAACGATCACCGCGGGCCCGAGTCGGCGGCGGAGCTGTCGATGCAGGTCCCCCTCCAGGAAGCGGCGGAGACGGCCGGCGCTCGACGTCTCAAGGAGCACGGCCGTCGCGCCGCGTCGTCGCACGACGCGCGGGATTGCGCGGTGCGCGTGCCGCGTGACGATGATCTGGCCGTCCACGTCGACGCCGGCACGACGCAGCCGGGTGACGGTCACCGTGATGGCCTGGTCTGCTGCCGCACGTTCTCGTGCGGTGGGCATCAGACCCGGGTTTGGCAGTCCGAGGGAGTAGCCGTGGATCTTCAGCGGTAGCACCACTGCCACTGTGCCGCCCGAGGCGCTGGCGGCCGCAAGCAACTCATTGGAGGCCGCGGCGTCGGGACGCAGCACCATCACCACGTCTCGCGGCGAGTCCGGCGGCGGGTCGCCCCTGCGCCGCCCGAGGCGCTTGAGGGCCGCGGTCACGCCGGTTCCGGCTCGGGCGCCGCCGGCGTGGCGACGGGTGCCATCGACGTCGATGCACGCCGGTCGGACACGCGCCGCCACAGGTGCAGCGGGACGTATGCCGCCAATACCAGCAGCCCGACGAAGAACAACGAATGGCTGGGCGTCCCAACGACGATCGAGGGACTGTTCCAGCCGCCGAAGGTCCACAACACCGTGCAGAAGATGCCGATGGCCAGCGCGACCCAGCGCATGAACCCCGGCAGCCGCACCGGCCGGTCAACCGTCGGGCGCGTCTGACGGTGGGCGAAGTACGCGAAAAAGGCCATCCCACAGGCGAACAGATAGCCGATGTTGGAGATGATGTAGATGCGCAGCGGGCTGCCGAACAACAAGATAATGACCGAGCAGACCACATTGAACGCCATCGCCCGGTCCGGCACGCCGTGCTGATTCAGATGGCCGAACCAACGCGGCAGCATCCCGTCCTCGGCCGTCTGGTACAACGAGCGAGCGCATCCCATGATCGCGTTGAGCACCGACAGCAGCAGCGCCACGACCAGCGGCAGCCCAATCACCCATTGCACCCAGCCGCCCGACGAACCGGTGATCTTGGAGATAAATGTGGAGAAGATGGTCAGCGGGTCGGCATTGTCGGCCACGCCGAGAACCAGCACCAGCACGACCGCGGTCATGACGAAGATGAAGAACCCGTAGATACCCTCGATGGTCATCGCGATCTTGGCGTCACGTGCGGGGTTTTGGCACTCGCCGAGATAGCAGGCGGCGGCCTCCATCGCCAGCACCGACCAGGTCATGACGAACATCCAGGCGAGCACCAGCGTCGGGCTGCCGACCACACCGGGAGCGAAGTGAAAGCCGGCCAGGTTGCTGCCCGTCATCGAGCTCGGGTGGAAGAACGGCAGCAGGATCAACAGGGTCAGCGGCGCCATCGACACGATGCCCATGACCGTGGCGAACCCGGCGCCCAGCTTGATTCCCAAATAGGCGGGAACGTACATCATCGCGATGGCGACCACGGAGATGATCAGTACCGACAGGGTGATCGGGCTTCCGATCGCCCCGAATGGCAGAAACGACGGTCCCTTGGGTATGGCGAACAGCTGGGTGATGTAGGCCGATGCCAAGATCATGTTGATCGGAGCGACGGGGAACCAGCCCAGCCAGTAGGCCCACGCCGACAACCCGCCAAGGTGGGTGGCGGTGCCGGCGTGCACCGTTTCGAAAGATTCCGTGGCATACGACGGAAGTCCCCCTGTGCGGTGGGGCATGACCGCGGCCAGCTCGGCGGCGAACAGGCACAGCAGCACTCCCATCGCCGTCGAGATGGCGAGCAGCGGCACAGCGCCCGCGCCTAACGCCTGCACAGCCGGTGGATCGATGCCGGTCACCAGAATGGGGCCGGCCAAGCCGATGACGAAGGCGCCCCACCAGTTGGTGCCCTTCTGCAAGCCGGATTCCTGATCCACGGTCGTCGACGTCATGTCGCGCTTCCCTTCGCACAGCGTTAGCCCGTCAGTGGTCGTTTCGCACTGCCAGTGGACGCCACCGCTGTTTCGTCTAAATAAACCGAATGTAAAGATCGGAAACGATCAAGCAGCTGCGCCTAAGGGCAGCCGCTGTCGACAGGGGTGGCGCGGGACCCGAAGCTGCGCAAGTCGGCACGATAGTTTAATCTCGTGACAAATTGATTCTTGTTAAGAGACAGGGGCTCCGATGGCCGCCGACCTCCAGACGCTGACACGTGATGCGGGCACCGAGTTCGTTTTGGCGCTGTTCGTCGACCTCCGCGGTAAGCCGTGCGCGAAGCTGGTGCCGGTGCAGGCCATCGACCTGCTCGCCACCGAAGGCGTCGGATTCGCGGGTTATGCCGTGGGCGCCATCGGGCAGGAGCCCAAAGACCCTGACATCATGGCGATGCCCGACATAACGTCGTTCACCCCGATCCCGTTCATCAAGGACGGCCTTGCCGTCGTGCACTGCGACCCGCACGTCGTCGGCAAGCCCTGGCCGTATGCGCCTCGGGTCATCCTCAAGTCGATGATCGCCCGCGCCGCCGACGCCGGATTCGAGCCCTTGGTCGGCGCCGAAGTGGAGTATTTCCTGCTCAGACGCACCGCCGACGGCATGCTGACGACCGCAGATGCCGACGACACCGCAGCACAACCGTGTTATGACGCCCGCGGTGTCACCCGCATGTACGACCACCTCACCGCCATCTCGACGGCGATGAACACGCTGGGCTGGTCCAACTACGCCAACGACCATGAGGACGGCAACGGCCAGTTCGAGCAGAACTTTCAGTTCGCCGACGCCCTCACCACGGCCGACCGGGTGGTGACGCTTCGCTACCTGCTGTCGATGATCGCCGCCGAACGTGGCATGGTTGCGACCTTCATGCCCAAGCCGTTCGCCGATCGCACCGGAAGCGGCCTGCACCTTCACCTTTCACTGACCAGCGGCGGAACCGCGGTCTTTCCGGCGAGCCCCGGCGATGCGGACGATCGCGAGCTCGGCTTGTCACCGACCGCCTACGCGTTTATCGGCGGCATCCTCGACCACGCATGCGCGCTGCAGGCGGTGGTCGGCCCAACGGTGAACTCCTACAAGCGAACCGGCGCGCTCACCACCGCCTCGGGAGCGTCGTGGGCACCGAAAACCGCCACGTATGGCGGCAACGACCGTACCCATTACGTCCGGGTACCGGACGATCAACGTGTCGAGCTGCGCGGCAGCGACGGCTCGGCCAACCCCTACCTGGCTATCGCTGCAGCGGTCGGAGCGGGCATCGATGGGATAAAACGAAGCCTCGATCCCGGCGCCGTCGGGGGCGGGTCGGATCGCGCACTTCCCCCGACCCTGCTGCATGCGGTCGACGAACTGGAAGGCGACCCGGTGATCGCTGGCGTCCTTGATGGCGCAGGCGATGGCGTGTGCAAATACTTCGCCGACCTCAAACGCGAGGAGTTCTTCGCCTACCACAGCGCGGTCAGCCCGTGGGAGGTCGAGCAGTACTTGACCGCATTCTGAGCTTCTCCACCTCGAAAGAACATAGGACACAACCCATGTGCGGCATCATCGGTCTGCATCTGCGTAACCCGGACCTGCATCCCAGGCTGGGTCAACTCCTCACCAGGATGCTGTGTGAGATGTCGAACCGGGGCAGCGACTCGGCTGGGGTTGCCGTGTACGGCAACCCCGTCTGGATACCGCCGGGACGCTCAGGAGTTTCGGTCCTGCAGGTACCCGACGCGCCAACGGCCGCCGAAAGCGCGATCAGCACCGAACTCGGTGTCCCGGTGACGGTTTCGACGCTGGGCGAGACGATGCTGGTAACTGCCGAGGCTACCGACGAGTCTCTGTATGCCGCCGTCACCGCCGCCTACCCGCACGCCCTCATCGCCGGATTCGGCGCAAATGTGGCCGTACTGAAGGGTGTCGGGCACCCGCGCCCGCTGGCTGACGCCTGGCGTCTGCCCGAGGCGCAGGGGTGGCAGGGCGTCGGGCACACCAGGATGGCCACCGAATCGGCCGTCAACGCGGCGGGCGCGCACCCCTATGCCGTCGGACCCGACCAGTGCCTGGTGCACAACGGGTCCTTCGCCAATCACGCCACGATCCGCCGCGAGCTCCGCGCCGCCGGCGTGCATTTTGATAGTGAGAACGACACCGAGGTCGGCGCGCGGTTCGTCGCGGACCAGCTCGCGAAGGGCCGCGACGTGGAGAGCACACTCAACGAGCTCTGCGCGACCTTCGACGGCTTCTACACGCTGCTGGTATCCAACCGCGACTCGTTCGCGGTGGTCCGCGACGCTATAGCGTGCAAGCCCGCCGTGATCGCGGAAACCGACGACTGGGTGGCGATGGCAAGCGAATACCGCGCCCTCTCAGGGCTTCCCGGGGTCGAAAACGCTGCAATCTGGGAGCCCGAGCCCGAGGTGGTCTACGCATGGACCAGGTGATTTTCGACCTAGGCGACGTCGCAACGCGCGAGGTTAACGCGGCCTTGCACGCACCCGGATTGTCTGGCGAGTTCGCGATCAAGAGCCCCGCCGGGGCCCACAACGTTGCCGTCGGACTCGCCGCCCCCGTGAAGGTGACCATCGAAGGCCACGTGGGCTACTACGCGGCCGGGATGAACCAGCGAGCTGAGATCGTCATCGACGGCAACGCGGGTACCGGTGTCGCCGAGAACATGATGAGCGGCACGGTATGGGTGAAGGGCAACGCGTCACAATCGGCAGGAGCCACCGCGCACGGCGGGCTGTTGGTCATCGAAGGCAACGCCGGCGCTCGGTGCGGTATCTCCATGAAGGGTGTCGAGATCGTCGTCGGCGGCAACATCGGTCACATGAGCGCCTTCATGGCGCAGACCGGCTGCCTTGTCGTGCGCGGCGACGCGGGCGAAGCGCTCGGTGACTCGATCTACGAGGCGCGGATCTACGTGCGCGGCAACGTCGCATCCCTGGGGGCCGACTGCGTCGCCAAGCCGATGGAGCCCGAACACCACGAGGAACTCGGCCGCCTGCTCAAGGCAGCCGGGTTCGGCGACGACGACACCGCGGCCTATACCCGCTACGGGTCGGCCCGCGCGCTGTATCACTTTCACGTCGACAACGCTGCGAGTTACTGATGACCTCCTTTACCGACCCTGCCGACGCGCGGGCGCGGGCCGGGCTGCGGGAATCCGCCACCTTCGACCGCGTCACCATCGCGGCCATCCAACGGGCCGCCGACACCGGCCTCTACGACATCCGCGGCTGGGGGGCGAAAAGACCGCTGCCCCATTTCGACGACCTCCTCTTTCTGGGGGCGTCCATGTCACGCTACCCGTTGGAGGGATACCGCGAGCGCTGCGGCACCGACGTCGTGCTGGGCGATCGGTATTCCAAACATCCTCTGCACCTGCGTATTCCGGTGACAATCGCCGGCATGTCGTTCGGCGCGTTGTCCGGGCCGGCCAAGGAGGCGTTGGGCCGCGGTGCCAGCGAAGTCGGCACGTCGACCACCACCGGCGACGGCGGTATGACGCCCGAGGAACGCGGGCAGAGTAAATACCTTGTCTATCAATATCTTCCGTCTCGGTATGGGATGAACCCCGACGACCTGCGCAAGGCCGACGCCATCGAGGTCGTACTCGGCCAGGGTGCCAAGCCCGGCGGTGGTGGAATGTTGCTAGGGCAGAAAATTTCCGATCGAGTCGCCGGCATGCGGACCCTTCCGGCGGGAATCGACCAGCGATCAGCGTGCAGACATCCGGACTGGACGGGACCAGACGACCTGACAATCAAGATCAACGAGTTGCGTGAGATCACCGACTGGGAGAAACCCATATATGTCAAAGTCGGTGCCACCCGCACCTATTACGACGTCAAACTCGCGGTACACGCCGGCGCCGACGTCGTTGTTGTCGACGGGATGCAGGGCGGCACCGCCGCCACCCAGGACGTGTTCATCGAGCACGTGGGGATCCCGACGCTGGCGGCGCTGCCCCAGGCGGTACAGGCACTGGCCGAGCTCGGCGTGCACAGAAAAGTTCAGCTGGTGGTTTCCGGCGGCATCCGCAGCGGCGCTGACGTGGCCAAGGCGCTGGCGCTGGGGGCCGACGCCGTCGCGATCGGCACAGCCGCCCTCATCGCGCTGGGCGATAACCATCCAAAACATGCCCCGGAGTACGAAAAGCTGGGCAGCGCGGCGGGTTTCTACGACGACTACCAGGACGGCAGGGACCCCGCGGGCATCACCACCCAGGATCCCGATCTCACCGCGCGGTTTGATCCGGTCGAGGGCGGCCGACGGTTGGCGAACTATCTGCGCGTGCTGACCATGGAGGCCCAGACCATCGCTCGGGCATGCGGAAAGGCTCACGTACTACACCTCGAGCCAGAAGACCTCGCCGCGGTGACGATCGAAGCCGCAGCGATGGCGCGCGTTCCGTTGGCGGGTACGGACTGGATTCCCGGGTTCCGCCCATGATCGCCTCTGGGAAGACCAGCCAGCAATGACAGAGACCGCCGACGTCGTCGTTGTCGGTGGCGGCATCGAGGGTGCTGCCGCCGCGTGGGCACTGACACAACGCGGCGTAACCGACGTCGTCATCGCCGAACGCAACACGGTCGGCTCGGGCATGACAGGCAAGTCGTCGGGCATCGTGAGATGCCACTACGGCGTGAGCTCGCTGGCCGCGATGGCGTCCACAGCCGTCGAGGTGTTCGAGAATGCCGAGGAGATCTTCGGCCACGACATCGGCTTCCGGCAGACCGGCTACGTGGTCGGCGTCGGCGAGCAGAACGTGGACGCGATGCGCAAAAGCCTTGCTGCGCAACGCACCGTCGGGGTGCAGACCGAGGAGATCGACGCGGCCGAGGTTGCCCGACTATGGCCGACGGCCGATCTGACTCCGTTCGCCGCGTTCGCGTGGGAAGCTCGCGGCGGCTACGGCGACGCCTATCAGACGGCGCAAGCATTCGCAGTATCCGCGCGCGCCGCGGGGGCGCGGGTCCGCCAAGGCTGCGCGGTCACCGACCTCATTTTCGACGGAGACCGCGTGGCGGGCGTGCGGTTGGGTGACGGTAGCGAGATCTCGGCGAACACCGTCGTTGTCGCGATCGGCGTATGGACCAAACCGTTCCTGGCGCCGTACGGCATCGATATCCCCATCGACGTCCACCGCGAACAGATCGTGCTCATCTCCCCGGGGATCGACCTCTCGGGTGTGCCCGTGTTCTCCGATCTGGTGTCGCTGCAGTACATCCGGCCAGAGTCCGGAGGGGAGTTGCTGTTCGGCAACAGCGACCTGCGCGAGCTGGATATCGCCGACCCCGATCGTTACAGCAATCATGCCGATGAGACGTTCTTGGAGCTCACTGCCGAAAAAGTCGGCAGCCGCTTCCCCGGCTTGGCCGATGCGGCGGTCAGCAGCAGTTACGCCGGCTGTTACGACGTCACACCCGACTGGAACCCGGTGATTTCGGCGACCGGCATCGACGGGCTGATTGTTGCCGCAGGGTTCAGCGGTCACGGCTTCAAAATCGCCCCGAGTGTGGGCCGCCTCGTCGCCGATGTCGTGCTGAATGGTCGCAGTGCCGATCCGCGGATCCCCGACCAGGACTTCCGGCTCTCTCGCTTCGCCGACGGCGACTTGCTGAAGACCCCGCATCCATACGTCGGTGCAGGTGAGATGCGCTAACGGCAACGGGCGCACGCACCAAGGGCGGCCTCGACGGTTGCCTCCAAAAGTGCGTCATCGATCGGTCCGATGTTGGGCAGCACTGCGCGAAGCAGGAGGGGACCGGTCAGCAGATCGGAGACAACGCCCGGGTGCTTCACCGGCATTATCTCGGCGCGCTCGACGGCACGGGCCAGCATCGTGGCCACCGAGTTGCGGCGCGGCGCCATAAACCTCTCGTAGAACGCTTCCGCTACCGCATTGTTGGACGGGAAATCACTGAGGATGCCGGCCAGGGCAGCCTGAACGATCGGTTCTGCGAAGAAGCTACGCTGCAGCTCCTGCAGCAGGCGCAGATCCCGACGCAGGTCGCCGCTGTCTGGCGCGGGGTCGGTGCCGAAGCGGCTGATCAATAGTCCGACGATGAGCTCGCCCGGCGTCTTGGCCCGACGGTAGACCGCCGCACGGGTGGTGCCGGCGAGCCTGGCGACCCGATCGATGTTCACGGCCGCATAGCCGTCGGAAAGCAGCAGCGACTCAACCGCATTCGCGATCGCGGTGTCCAGGGAAGTGTCGCGGGGACGACCTCGAAGATCCGACATCTGCATTCGGCACCCTAACCGATTGACATATTAACGATGCAGAGTGTACCGTAAATGCATGAACACAATTTGGTTGCTCGGCGCGACCGGTCTGAGTGGTCGCGCGATCGCACGGGAACTGGCCGACGCCGGACAAGACGTAGTACTCGTAGGACGTAACGCAGACAGGCTGGCCGCGGTCGCCGCATCGCTAGCTTCGCCGGTGCACACCCGCGCGGGCGGCGGGCTCACCGAGCTGGCCGCGTTGATCGCCGCGGAGAAGCCCGCGGTTGTCGTGAACACCGTCGGCCCGTTCACTACGTCGACCGTGCCGTTGGCGCGGGCAAGCCTGGCAGCGGGCAGTCATTACGTCGATCTGGCCAACGAGCTCGAACCGGTGCGGCAGCTACTTGCGCTACACGGCGACGCGCGGGGCCGAGACGTAACGCTGGTAACGGGCGCCGGCTTCGGGGTGTTGGCCACCGAGGCACTGGTGATCGAGTTGCGCGGCGACCGGCCTGCGGCGGCCCGCGCCAGGGTCGCTGCAATGCCCACCGTGGACGGCCTCGGCTCGGCGGTGCTCGCCAGCGTCGTCGATGCCGTGGCCTACGGCGGCCGGCGCTACCGCGACGGGCAACTCGTGCGTACCCGACTGGGCGCGAATCACGAGCGAGTCCCGATCCCCAACTCGGCGCCGACCGATGTCCTCGCGGTGCCCACCGGTGAACTGGAGGCGGCGCGCCGCGCCTCGGGCGCCGGCGATGTGCTGGCGTACTCCAGCGAGGTGCCGAGCGGACGATTGGTCCGAGCCGTCCTGCCGGCGGTATCGGTGCTGCTCGCGGTTCGGCCGGTCCACACAACGGTTCAGCGGGTCATCAACCGCAAGCGGCTGACTCCACCGGCCAAGGCCGGACACGAGTCCTGGGCCTACGCCCGGTTGGAGTGGGACGACGGGACCCGGCGGGAGGCCTGGTTGCACACCGGCGAGGGTTACAGCTTTACCGCACGCGTTGCCGCGCGCACCGCCGCGCGTTTAGCCGATGGGTCGGCGGTCGCGGGAGCCTATACCCCCGGAGCGCTGTTTGGCGCCGACGCCGCACGCTGGGCGAGCGCCGAGATCATCACGTCTGGCGACGTGACCACATGACCGTGCCACGGGCCAATCGGCGTGACATACGGATACCCGCGGGCAGCGGCGAGGAGCTCGACGCATGGGTTTACCTGCCCGACGGACGAGGTCCGCACCCGGTCGTGGTGATGGCGCACGGTATCGGCGGCGTCAAGGCCGCGGGACTGGCACCGTTCGCCGAGCAGTTCGCCGATGGCGGATTTGCGGCACTGGTATTTGACTATCGGCACTGGGGTGGCTCGACCGGCCAGCCGCGACAGATGCTGTCGATCCGCCGGGAACTCGAGGACTTCCGCACGGCGCTGGCATGGGCCCGTACCAACGAGGCTTTTGATTCCACGCGAATTTTCGTGTGGGGCACATCATTTGCCGGTATGCATGTCGTTGAGCTGGCCGCCAGCGAGCCCGCGCTGGCCGGCGCGATCGCGCAATGCCCGCTCGTCGACGGCCTGGCCGGGGTGAGGAACATCCCGCTTGCTCGGGGGCTGCGTCTAACCGCCCACGCGATCATCGATCTGGTCGGATCGGTGCTTGGTCGGCCGCCGCGCTACCTGTCGGTCAGCGTGCCGCGCGGGCAGTTCGGGGTCATTGCAACCGAAGACGCGATGATCGGCCACACGCGGCTCGACCCCGGCGACGGCTCTTGGCCCAATCAGATCACCGCCCGCTCCCTTCTGGATGTGATGATGCACCGGCCCGTGCGGCGCGCCCGGCGTGCGCGGTGCCCACTGCTCATGGTCGTCGCCGAGCATGACACCATGGCCCCGGCCAGACCGGCGCTGGCCGTCGCGGTGCGGGCCGCGCACGGCGAGCTTTACCGCAGCCGCGGCGGCCACTATGACGTCTACGCCGGCGGGCTCGATCATGACAACGTCGTGCAGGTACAGATGGCCTTTCTTCGACGCCACGCCCGACGCGCCGTTGCCGCCTGATTCATCGCCTGTGTCGCAGGCCAACCAACCCCAGGTGGATCGAGTTGGCGCGGCGCGATGTCGCCGGGCGTATCCCGACCGACGCTCCTACTCGGCTCACGGCGGCGTCGGCGAAGATCGGGAAGCGTTACCCTCAGGACCCTGGCCGGTCTGCGACACGCCACCGGGTCGAGAATCACCGTGGTTCACCGGAGGTCCCCACCAGATCTCGCGGATGTGTCCGTCGCCGGCGCTGACGTAAATCACGTGCTGGGTGGCCTGCACCTCGAACGCGTAGCCGAGTGGCCCACCGGCGCCGGGTGCAGGTGCACCCGTGGCGGCCGTGAGGTCGCCGAGGTGCCAGTCGTTGTTCCACCACAATTCGTACAGGCGATGGTCGACGCCGCTGTACACAACGTGCTCGGTGCCCTGCACCTCGAATGCATATCCGGCCAAGGCCTGTGCAGGTGGCGCGCCAGTGGTGGCGGTCAGGTCGCTGGTGTGCCAAGTCGTTCGCTCACACCATAATTCGTGAAGTCGCCCGTCGCCGCTCGCGTAGATGACGTGCTGTGTGCGTTGCTTCTCGAACGGAAACCCGGTCAACGGGCCGCCGGCCGCGGCCGCTACGGCGCCGGTGGTGGCGGTCAGATCGTCGGTGTGCCAGCCGGTGCGGTCGAACCACAATTCGCGGATGTGGTTGTCGGTGGCGCTGATATACATCACGTGCTGGGTGTGTTGTGTCTCGAAGGCATAGCCGGTCAGGGCACCGCCGGCGGCCACTGGCGGGGCGCCGGTGGTGGCGGTCAGGTCGTCGGTGTGCCAGCCGGTGGGGTCGAACCACAATTCGCGGATGTGGTTGTCGGTGGCGCTGATATACATCACCTGCTGGGTGTGTTGTGCCTCGAAGGCATAGCCGGTCAGGGCACCGCCGGCGGCCACTGGCGGAGCGCCGGTGGCGGCGGTCAGGTCGCCGGTGTGCCAGCCGGTGGGGTCGAACCACAACTCGTGAATGCGGTTGTCGACGCCGTTGTAGACCACATGCTGGGTGTTGCCCGCCTGGAAGGCATAGCCGGTTATGGGCCTTGCGGCGGGTGGCGCGCCGGCGGCCTCGGTCAAGTCAGCGGTGTGCCAGCCGTTGATGTTCCACCATAATTCGCGCACATGGTTGTCAAGAGCACTGGCGTAGATGACGTGCTGGGTGCCCTGCGTTTCGAACGGGTACGCCGCAAGACCGCCGTCGGCGGCGGGCGGGGCGCCAGTCGTGGCGGTGATATCGCCTGTCTGCCAAACATATTGGGACCATGGCGGCGGCGGGCCCGCGCCGGCGTCGATGGGCGCGGCACCGCGCGTGCACGCCGCGACGGCGACGACCGCACCGATAACTGCGGGCTTCACAAGCAATCTCACGATCCTCACACTCGACTCCTCGACCGGTCAGCGTTGCGTTGAAGCCCCCGGCATCGGGATCGGCTGTACTAGTGGCGTGTGTAGTCGTCCCGCCAGCCATGGCAGCGCCGCTGCGAAACCGGACGCGGCCGAGGAAAAGTCATGGTTACCCGGATTCGGCACGACCGCGCATTCGATGCCATGCGCGCTCGCCAGGTCGCACAGCTGGTTAGCGACCGCGGCGTGGTCCTCGGAGGTTTCGGACGCGGAGGGAGCACCCGGCGCCGGCGGCTCGGTTTGCGCCGGGAGGCGATACACGGTAGGCGCGTCGACGGAGACCGAGAACCACCCCGATATGTCCTTGTACAGCCCGTGATTGACGATCACCGTCTGGGGATCGAAGGCCGCCCATGCGGCGGCATCGCCGCCGAAAAGGCGCGCGATGGTCTGCTGCTTGGTCCCCGCGTTGGGGCCGAATTGGCCGTCGATATCGACGAAGGAGCCGAACAGCTCCGGGTGTGTCACCGCCAGCGTCAGCGCACAGGTGCCTCCTGAGGACCAGCCGACCACACCCCAATCGGCCGAATCCGCACTCACGCCGAAATTCGCGATCATGTAGGGCACAACGTCTCTGGTGAGGTGATCGGCAGCGTTGCCGCGGGTGCCGTTGACGCACTCGGTGTCGTTGCTGAACGCGCCGCTGTGGTCGGGGAACACCAGCACCGGTGCATTTCCGCCGTGGCCCGCGGCAAAGTCGCTGATCGTCTGCTGAGCGTTGCCCGCGTAAAGCCAGTCGGCCGGCTGCCCGAACTCCCCGCCGATCATCAGCACCACCGGCAGCCGCGGCGGCGGCGTGCTCGCATACCACGCCGGCGGCAGGAGTACCAGCTCGTCGCGATGCGCGAACCCCGATGCGTCGTCGGGGATATGGACCTTCACGATGGTTTTCCAATCCGGCGTCGTGCCCTGGCGCTGCAGCGCAGCGACCGTCGCCCGGTCGATCGAACCCGGCAGCGCCCTGCCCATCATGCGGTCCCACGCTGAACCGACCGTTGGAACATAGCCGACCCAGCCGTTGAGGGTAAGCAGGGTCGACAGCACGCACATCGGCACTGCGACCACCGACACGACGCGTCGCCACCATAGGGCGCCGCGCCAGCCGAGTACCGTTACCGCCGCCGCCAGTCCCGCCGCGCCGATCCAAACCCACAGAGCCACCGGTGCCCGGTCCTCCGCCAGTCCCTGGTCTTCGATGTACCAATGCGTCGCCGCTGCCAGCCCAACTCCGGCGGTCAGTCCCAACGGCACCGACGCCAGCAGCCAACGGCGCGAGCGCCAGCAGATCGCTGCCAACAGCATCACGGTTGAGACCGCCTGTGCCACAACAGGTATCCAGCCATGTGTCAGGGACATGGTCGTGTCCCGCGGTTGCGTTGGGCAGCTTGGCTATTACTCATATCGTCGCCTTCAGGGACGGGCAGTCGTCATGCGCTGACGCACCGTCGAGGCGGGCGCGCATCCAGGCGAACGCCGACGACACGTCAATGTCGGTTGATGCTTTGTCAGGCTGTAGGTCGAGTTCAATCGCGTCGCCCATCATGCAGGCGCGGCGAACGGCGCGCTCGGTCCAGTCCGGCGGTATCAGCGGGTCGCGACCGCCGTACATCACCAACATCGGCGCGGAGGTCGGTCCTTGTGGAAGGTTGGTCTTCTGAAGGTATCCCCGCAGTGTCTGGGCGGCGGCGGGACTGGCGGGGCGCAGGTCGTCGGCCCCGAGGTGGTCGGCGAGTCTGGTCCGTTCGGTGGCCGCCGATTCCTCGCACGCGGAGAACGCATCCCACTTATCGCGGACCATTCCGCGCCGGTAGTCGTCGAGAGCGAAGTCTCGGTATTCGCTTTTCAGCGACGCCAGGTAGGCCTGCAGCGCCAGCTTCTGTGCGGTAGTCAGCCGGCCGTTGATTGCGGCGTCGGCCAAGCCGTCGATGTCGGCCGCGGGCGACACACTCACGGCACCCGCGAGGTGAAGTCCCTGTCCGGCGTTCTCGGCTAATTCGTCTGCGGCCCAGGCGGCTTGGCCGCCTTGTGAGACGCCGTAGGCGATCCAGTCGACGGACGTCGTCGGCACCAGCCTGCGCGTCGCGAACACCGAATCGACGAGGTTGAAGCCCACCGTGGTGGAGTCAAGGAAGGGATGGTAGGTGTTGTCGAGGCCCAGACCCTGGTAGTCGCTGACGGTCACGACGTAACCGGCACTCACCAGGTCCGCGACCGCGGTTGACGAGCCCATGAGTGTGGGAGATCGCGATGGCGCGCAGTCGTGCGCGATGCCCGTCGGCGGGTGTCCGAACGCGACGATCGGCCAACCGCCCTGCGGCGGCGTGCCCCGCGGGACGAACACGGCCGCGGTCACCTGCGGATGGCTGTCGTCGATGCCGGAGGTCGAGGTGTAGGTGATGCGTGCCGACAGCGACGTAGCGTCGGCCAAGCGGGACTCGACGCCGGTCAGGGTGCGGGCGTCGTCGAGCGAGCCGGGACCCGAGCCGGAAAAATCCGCCGGCAACCTGGTTTCTTGCGCATGGTCGAAGGCGCCACCGCAGGCGCTTGACACGGCGCACACGGCCAGCGCGAGGAGCGCCGCGAGCCGTGTCATCGCCCTCCCTTCGGTCGTCCTGCCCTACCCGTTTGCCGCCGATGTCACTGCCGAATCGCCGTCGCACGCCGGGCTTTCGGCCATGGCCAACCGCGTGAGTAGCCAGCGGCGCAGCTCCGGCCCGTAGTCCTCACGATCCAGTGCAAGGTCAACAGCGGCCTTGAGGTAGCCGCCGGGGTTTCCGAGGTCATGCCGGGAACCGCGGTGCACCACCACGTGTACGGGATGGCCGTCGTCGATGAGCAGGGCGATCGCGTCGGTCAGCTGCACCTCACCTCCGGCACCGCGCGGGGTCGCGCGCAGCGCATCGAAGATCGCGCGGTCCAGCAGGTAGCGACCGGCGGCGGCTAACTGCGAGGGTGCGCGCTCGGGCGCCGGCTTTTCCACCATTCCCTTGACCCGCAGCACATTTGGGCCCGCCGCGTCCTGTGCGGCCTCTTCGACGTCGAATACTCCGTAGGCGCTGATCTCGCTGGGCGGCACGCTGATCGCGCATAGCACCGAACCGCCGAAGCGAGCGCGTACTTGCGACATCGCCACCAGCACGCCGACGGGCAGCACGAGGTCGTCGGGCAACAGCACCGCGATCATGTCGTCGTCGCGGGAGAGCACCGGCTCGACGCACGAGACGGCGTGCCCCAGCCCGAGCGGCTGCTCCTGCACCACCGACTCCACCTTGATCAGCGCCGGTGCGCGGCGCACCTTCTCGAGCATCAGGTGCTTTCCCCGGGCTTCGAGCGTGCCCTCCAACACCAGGTCTTCCACGAAATGCGCTACCACGCCGTCCTTGCCCGGTGACGTGACTATCACCAAGCGCTCGGCGCCGGCCTCGGCGGCTTCGGCGGCGACCAACTCGATCCCCGGGGTGTCGACAACCGGAAGCAGCTCCTTGGGCACCGTCTTGGTGGCCGGCAGGAATCGTGTGCCCAGGCCGGCAGCCGGGACGACCGCGGTGTAGGGGACTTGCGCGTGTAACGCGTTCATGGCGGCACTCTAACCCCTAAATTGTATGCGCGCCGAATTTATTGAGCGCCATTCTTTGTACTGTCATACGTTCGTATCACGCAAAATGTACGTGGGTAAGTCAGGTACGTGATGCAAGTCACCCCAGAATTTACTTCGCCGTGATGCGTCTGGAGCCGGGTGGCGGTAAGTTTTGTGGATACCACGGCCCGACGGCCGCTAGGTAATGGGGACATGCATTGTCGCATTTTGCCCTGCCCGGAGGATGGATGTTGCAAGGAGGTTGCTTCCTCGCAACCACGGCGTAATGCCAGGTAAACGCTGGTTTCTCGAGCCGTGGCCGACAGGCCGCGAGCTCGGAGGAAGTCGGCCCGAGTGCACCATGGAAGTTCGTGATTTACTCCCGTTGAGCGAGCTGTGGGCAGTTAGTGTTGGTGCCAATATCTGCGGAATATTCAGTGAATATGAAATGAATGGCAACAGGAGAGCTATTTTTACGGCCACCGCGTAGGAGATCTGAAAAAGCACACCCGAATGCACGTTCGCAGGGGTGTGAGGACAATTTTGGCGCGATCGCTCAAGGGGGAAACGCATGAGTAATCCGCGGTTAATGGTCGTGCGTTGCCTGGCCCTGCTGGTGGTTGCGTTGGGTGGTTCGTATATGGCGTGGCGCTGGACCTCCACCGTGGCCTGGGACGCCTGGTGGATCGCAGTTCCTCTGGTTCTGGCCGAAAGCTACAGCCTCGGCGAGTCGGTGCTGTACGGCATCACCATGTGGAATGCCCGGCGACGCCCCGATCCGCCGCCGGCTCCGCACGGACGCTCGGTCGACGTCTTCATCGCGACCTACAACGAACCGCTCGACATCGTGTTGAGGACCGCTGTGGCGGCCCGGGACATAACCTATCCACACCAGACATGGATCCTCGACGACGGCGATCGACCCGAGTTCGCCGAAGCCGCGCGCCGAATCGGTGTCGGATATATCGTGCGCGGGCCTGATTGGGAGGGCCGGCCCCGGTTCGCCAAAGCGGGAAACGTCAACAACGCCCTGTTCCAGACGTCGGGAGAATTCATCGCCGTCCTGGATGCAGACCAAGTGCCCGAACCGCACTTCCTCGACCGGGTGCTCGGCTATTTCGACGATCCCGAAGTTGCGTTCGTGCAGACGCCGCAACAGTTTTGGAATGCGCCGGCATCGGATCCGCTTGGCAGCCAGGCCGAGTTGTTCTACGGCCCGATCCAGCAGGGCAAGGACGGATGGGGGGCGGCGTTCTTTTGCGGTTCCAACGCCGTGCTGCGCCGCGAAGCGCTCATGGCGTTGGGGTTGACGATGTTCTCCCGGTCGGCGGCTGAGCGGGTCCGCAAGGCGCTGCGCAACGGGCGTCGCCGGCTGCAGGCGCTCGCTGACAAGCACACCGCGGGGGACGCGGAGTCCGCGGCGGCATGCCGCCAAGCGGTCGCCTCGCTGGCCGACGCCGAAACTAAAGTGCGCACGGGCAATGTGCTGGCTGAAGTCACATTCGATCTGCGCACAGTGGCACGCACTCTGATTGCCACCCGGATGCTGCCTCAGCCGTTCGAGGACGCGCTACGCGACATTCTCGAGCGCGCGGACGTCGCGCGTATTAACCAGGCGTTGGCGATCGATCCGATCATCACGTCGTCCATCACCGAGGACATGGCGACGGCGATGCATCTGCACGCCCTCGGCTGGTCGAGCGTGTATCACCACGAGGTGCTCGTCCGCGGAATTGCTCCAGAAGATGTGCGGACCATGCTGTCACAGCGAACGCGCTGGGCCACCGGCACCATGCAGGTGTTCTTCTCGGATAACCCACTGCTGCTGCGCGGGCTGACCATCGGCCAGCGACTGATGTATCTGGCAACAATGACCAGTTATCTCAACGGGTTCTCGGCGGTGGTGTATATCGCTGCCCCGGTCGTGTTCCTGCTCACCGGAATATTTCCGATCAACTGCGACTCCGTCGCGTTTTTCGTCTACTTCATGCCGTTCTTCGTGTGCTCACAAGTGCTGTTCGTGCTCGCCGGCAATCGCGCGAAGGGTCTCTGGCGAGGTCAGCAGATGTCGTTTGCGCTGTTCCCCGTCTGGATCAAGGCAACGTTATCGGGCGGTGTCGCAGCCTTTTTCAACAAGACGCTGACGTTCTCGGTGACCCAGAAGACCAAGCAGGCGTCGGGAGTTGGCCTGCAGCATGTGATTCCGCAGTTGGTCGCTATCGCGGCTCTCGTGTTGGCCGGCGGTTACGGAGCGGTTCAGGCTCTTGAAAATCAGCGGCCGGGGTTCGCGTCGGTGATCACCCTGGTGTGGGTGCTCATCGACGTGGCGTTGCTTGCTTCGATGGTGCGCGCGGCCCGCTACCAGGGCTCGGGCGATGCCGTCCAGAACCCGTTCCCCGCCTATGTCACCGCCGAGGTGGATGACATCGTCCGGCAGGTCGGATGCGGCGATCGTGCAGAGCGGCTGCCCGACGTGGCGACCGAAGGCCAGCCGGTGGGCGCAGCGGCTCAGCAGTCCTTGCCGCCGGCCGCGCCCGGGCATCTGCGCGCGGCAACCCGTTTCGACGCTGCCGCGGCGTTGGCATTGCGCTCCAATGTCTGCGACGCGACACAAGGCCACCGGCCGGTGGTGCTCATCGACGTATCGGGTGTGCGCACCGTCACACCGTCGGCCGTTGCGACGACGCTGGATCTCATGCGCATGGTCCGCGCGCGCGGCGGTGACCTCAGGATCTTCGGCGCGTCACGCAGCTTCACGATGGCTCACCAGACGATGTCGCTCGACCACGTCACCCGGCTGCACGGAGACCACGCCGAGGCATCCAGGCCCCGGCCTGTCAGCCCGCGACGAGCCCCGGGTGCCCATCGCCATCACCTGCGAGCGCGTTAACCCACTGCCATTAAATGATCAAGTGCGCCATGCGAATTCGACGATCACGGCGTACGTCGGTCGGCGATCGCTTGCCTGAAGGCGGCCTGCGCCTGTCCCGAGGAGTTGAACCGCCAGTCGCGTTCCTTGTCCATCTGGAACCAGACGACCGCCGATACCTGGCTTTGGCGGGCCAGGAAGTCGAACAGCCGACGAATCCACTCGGCCTTGTCCTGACCGGACCGCGGCCCCTCGACACTGGCGGTCTCGGCGATCACGATGGGATGCTGGCCGTCCAGCGCCCGCAGTTGAACAAGGCCTTGGCCGAAGATGTCCTCGGGGTTCTTCCAGGTATGACCCTCACCGTCGCCCCAGTTGTAGCCGTCGAGGCAGAGGACGTCGACTGCGTCTGTTCCGGGGAAGGCCGGTGCCACGTCTGTGGAACCCTCGTACGGCGAATCCGGGCACCACATGAAAGACACGTTGCGCGCACCGGCCTGCGAAAAGCGACTGCGGACGTGCTTCCACGCCGCCACGAAACCTGCGGCCGAATTGCCGTTCACTCCCACCGACCACGGGTAGTGGTTGCTATTCATCTCGTGCCCGAACCGCAACAGCAGCGGCTGGCCCCAGGCCGCGAGGTTGCGTGCCCAGGTGTCGAGCCGGTCGTCCAAATCGCCTGCGGCGATGCGCGACAGCGCGTAGTCGGGCTGTTCCACCCCGGCGTCGGGTTGCCAGGGCTCGAGGGTCAGGATCGGTCGGGCGCCTGCGGCGGCGATGACGTTGAGCTCCGGTATGGGCGTGCGATCGTCGAGCGCGGCGAAGCGCATCACGTAACGCGGCCTCGATCCGGCCATCTGTTGCACCGTCCACAAGTTGCTCGACTCCGCGTCGTCGTCGGGCAGGAAGACACCCCAGTCGATCCAGTGCGCGGTGGCATTGGTCGAGTCCGTGGACGGGCGTGTCGAACAGCCGGCGATGCTCGCCGGCACCATGGCTGCGACCAGCACCAGGCAACTCATCGTGGGACGCCGACGCGACCCAATGGCCCGGCGGGTCGATCGCCGCGAGGACGCAACTCGAAGGAGGGCGCGGCGCATGGCACATGATAGGCATGATCGCGCAGGGCGCACATCTCTGGCCGAAGTCACCCGCGCCCATGGCGATCCGCGCGACGACGACCTCGACGCTTCGCTATTTGTCGCCCATCCGCCGCGGCGACGCCGCCGTGGTCAGAGCGTCTTGGTGCCGATCGTCGCGATGGTGCTCGCGGTGGTCCTGCTCGTCGGCACCGAGCCATACATCAGACCGCTGCAGTTGCTATTGGGGCGGTGCAAAGTCACAACGGCGGCTTCGGTCATCCCCGGCAGCGGAGTGCTTTTCGGCGTCAATCTGGACTGGAAATCGGAAACCCTTGCCCAGCATCGCGACCACCTCGGACAGGCGCCAGCGGTGGCGGTGGAGTTCTCCGACATTCCCTACGACCGGCCTACCTGGGAGCACACGAAAAGCGCTGCGAGACAGGTCAAAGAGAACGGCGGCGTACTACTGCTGACCCTCGAGCCCCATGGCGGGCTGGACACTATCAGCCCCGAAGTGATCCGGACCCTGGCCTACGATCTGCTGGACCTCAACAACGGCGGCGTGGCTGTCATCGTGAGGTTCGCCCACGAGATGAACGGATCGTGGTACGCCTGGGGCCAGCAGCCGGAGCACTACAAGACGGTATACCGCCAGGTGGCCGACGCAATTCACCAGATCGCGCCGGGGTCGGCGATGATGTGGGCGCCGAACTACGGCGGCGGCTACCCCTTTTCCGGCGGCCGGTTCGCCGCCCGGCCAGGCACCGAGAACTTCCGCGAGCTTGACACCGATCACGATGGTCAATTGACCATGAACGACGACTCGTACGATCCGTATTACCCGGGTGACGCCTACGTGGACTGGGTGGGGGTATCGCTGTATCACTGGGGAAACCAGCGCCCCTGGGGAAACAACGAGATCACCGAACCGAACAAGTTCGTCGACATGCTGACCGGCACCTACAACGGTACCGCCGGCGACGACACCGGTGTGCCGGATTTCTATCAGGTGTACGGGGTTGAGCATCACAAGCCGGTGGCGATCGTGGAAACCGCCGCCATCTTCACGCCGTCGCGTGCGGGGGACACAGAGCTCGCTGTCAAGCAGGCGTGGTGGCGGCAGGTCTTCTCCGACGAGACGCGCCGCCGCTTCCCGCAGCTGAAAATGATCAACTGGTTCGAGTGGAAGAAGTTCGAGATCGAGATCAACGACTGGGTCGACTGGCGCGCGGCCGGATCTGCGCCCATCAGAGATGCGTTCGTCGCGGACCTTCCCTCATGGCTGCTTTACGCCGATGCCGTACACGCGTGCGCGTGACGGACATCGGTTGAGGTTCCGTAGCTACCAGGCGAAACAGAAATAGGGCCCGACCTGCCCGCAACCGTGGATGCACCGGGGCGGCGGGGGATCGAGTAGTGCACTACGCGTGCGGGCGGGCCGCGTCGAAATTACCGTACCGAAATCGGTTGCTTGTTCGCTGTTGCCGACCGGGAGCCGATGCCGGTGAAGCAATGATGACGTTCGGAGAAGCCCATGACAGCCGCTCACACGCTCCATCCTTTTGGCCTGGGCGTGTGAGCCAATGCCGCCGCCGGTAGCCGAGCACGCGACCCACGCAGTGGCGGTCATCGACAAGCATGAGGCGATCCATACCGCGGTGCAATCCTGGTGTGAGCAGGCACGACCCCGGATCCGGTTCGTCCGCGGTTACTTCTCGGCAGAGCATTTCCTCGCCGAGCACCCCAGTCGCTCGGCGTCGCCGGTCGGAGTGGTGATCTGTGACGTCCAAACCGCCAGTGGCCGAGCTGATTTCACCGATGTGGAGGGCCTCGTCGATGTCGGCTATCGGGTAATCGTCTACACACACACTGAAACCGACGACATCGTGATGGCCAGTGTGCAACACGGAGCGGTCACCTGCCTGTTGAAGTCGGAGGGCAAAGAGCACCTGATTAACGCTATCCGGGCGGCCCATTCCGACGCGCCATACATTGGGCCGCGGATGGCACGAGCGATGCGGAACGACAAGACGAGAGGCCGTCCCAAGCTCGCGCCGCGGGAGAAGGAAGTCCTCATCGCGTGGTTCCGCACCGACAGCAAAGACGATGCGGCACGGCAACTGTCGATCGCGCCAACGACCGTCCGGACGATCTTGCAGCGGATCCGTGCGAAGTACGCCGCGGTCGGACGTCCTGCGACCACGAAGGCCGCCCTCGTGGCCCGTGCCATACAGGACGACATCATCGGCATCGACGACCTGTAACCGCGTGGGCGCTACTCGCCGGACGGCTGCGCCCTCAGAACGGAATTAGCGGTACTGCAACAGTACGCAGAACGATCACCGCTACGAACACTGCGGTGAATGCGAGGTCAATGGAGATAGATCCGAACCGTACCGGCTTCAGCACGCGTCGGACGGGTCCGATCACCGGCTCGGTGATGCCGTGCGTGATCCGGCGTGCCTGGTACAAACCACTTCGGCCGCCCACCGGGGACAATGCGCCGACCCAGTCGACGACCATGCGGGCGATCAACACGAGTTCGAACAGTAGGAGAGCGACTCCCAGCAAGCCTGCGACCATCGCACGCTCCTTCCGACCTCCGCGAGTCTCCGCCGCACAACTGAGAAATGACTGAGCACAGGACGTTTTGTGACGACCGTCGCACTGCACGCCCCGCACGGGGTGCGACGGCCCCGCCTGTCTCTCGGAAACCGCCGCAGAATCAGGCCCCAGCACTTGCCATCGGGACACCCATGCCGGGATCGACCTGCGTCGGTCCCTTGGCCGAAGGACGGACGTCAATGTCGAAGATCTCCGTCGGGATGTACACCGTTGAACACGAGTTGGGGATGTCCACGACGCCGGACAGCCTGCCCTCGATCGGCGCCGAACCCAGAATCATGTAGGCCTGGATACGGCTGTAGCCGAATTTGGACAAGTAGTCGATCGCGTGCAAACACGCCCGCTGGTAGGACAGGTGTGAGTCCAGATAATGCTGGACGTTGTCGAGCGTGACCGAGGTTCCGGAGAAAGCGAGCCACTGGCTGAATTGCGGGTTGACGTTGCCCGGCATGAAGATCGCGTTCTCGCTGACGCCGTAGGTCTCCATCCCGCCCTTGATCAGGTCGACATGCAGATCCAGGAACCCACCCATTTCGATGGCGCCGCAGAAGGTGATCTCCCCATCTCCCTGCGAGAAGTGCAGGTCACCCATCGAGAGGTTGGCGCCGTCGACGAAGACCGGGTAGAACACCCTGGTCCCCTTGGTGAAATTCTTGATGTCCTGGTTGCCGCCATTCTCCCGTGGGGGCGCGGTACGGGCCGCCTCGGCAGCTGCCCGTTCGAACTCCTCGCCGGAAAGGCTGCCCAGGATCGCAGAATCCGGTAAGGGCGGCAGCGCCAGCGGCGGCACCCGCGCCGGGTCGGTGTCAATGAGTGCCTGCTCCCGGGCGTTCCAATTCGCGAGCAGCTCCATTGAGGGCGCAGTCCCCATGAGCCCGGGGTGGACGATGCCGGTGTAGGAGACACCCGGCACGTGCCGCGACGTCGCGACCCCGCCACGGAAGTCCCATATCACCTTGTACGCGTCGGGGAACTGCTCTGTGAGGAAACCGCCACCGTTCTCGGTCGCGAACACGCCGGTGTAGCCCCAGCCCTGGCCTGCCAACGGTCCCGAATCCTCCTGCGGGATCGGGCCGACATCGAGGATGTCCACAATGAGCAGGTCGCCAGGCTTGGCACCCTGGACGGCGATCGGCCCGCTCAGCACGTGGACAGAAGCCAGCGGCGCGTTCAGAACGTCTTCAGCCGAATCGTCGTTGTGGATGGCACCGTCAAACCATTCGCGGCAGTGGACGCGGAACGTGTCACCAGGCTTGACCTGGACCTGGGCCGGGATGGCCCAGTGCCACCGATTGTGACCGACTATCTGTTGTTCGGTGAACTTCTTGGTGGAATCAAGTGGAAACACTACCTGCGGCATCAGATCTCCTGACTGATTGTGGGCGCTCGACATGCTGTGGGTCGCTCGACTAGAAATTCAGGCGAACGACCAGGAACTCGGGAGATTCCACCTCCTCGTCTCGCTCTTTTCGGCGCTTCTGCCACCGCGCCGGCAGCAATCGCTGATGCTTACGGTCTGGGCAGGCGCTGCAAGGCAGGATTCTGTGTCGCCATCGGATTCCGCGACCGGAAGGCGCGTGGCGGCACTGCCGACACCACTTCAGGCTCGTCGCTGGATTTCTCCGTGCGGTCGATTGCGGCCACCAGCGCACGAGGCGCAAGCGAAAGCATCGGTGCGCGGAAGACCCGGGCTGCCTCGTTTTTACATACTGGGCACGGCGACTTCGCCGCAGCGGTTCCCATCGGCCGGCTGACGTCGAAGTCGCCATCCTGGACGCATCGATATGCATATGTGGGCATGTGACGTATTGTCCGATGGCCGAACGACGCCTGCAGCTGGAACAGCATCATCGGCTTCCGGCACTCCAGCGGCCTCGCAAGTCAGTCAGCGCGCGACATCGAAGCTCATTGTCAGTATCCGCCCTGGTGGTCGAGGATCTTGCGGGGGTTGTCGACCAGCATGGTGGTGATCTGCTCGTCGGTGACGCCGCGCGCCCGCAGCGCTGGCAGCACGTCGTTGTGGATGTGTAGGTAATGCCAGTTGGGAGCGACCGTCGGCAACAACGCGTCGGGCAGCGCGTCGAAATAGCATTTCGCGTCGTGCGAGAGCACCATCTTGTCGGCGTGCCCGCGTTCGCACATGCGTGCCACCGTGTTAACGCGGTCCTCGAACGGCAGGACCAGGTCCATGCCGAACCGGTCCATCCCGATGTAGGAGCCGTTCGCTATCAGCTCCTCGAGGTAGTCGATGTCGGTGCTGTCGCCGCAGTGGCCGATGACCACCCGGGACAGGTCCACGCCTTCGTCGGCGAAGATGCGTTGCTGCTCCAGACCGCGCCGCGTCTCCGCGTGGGTGTGCGTGGAGATCGGCACGCCGGTGTGGCGGTGCGCCTGGGCAACCGCGCGCAGCACCCGCTCGACGCCCGGGGTCACGCCGGGCTCGTCGGTGGCGCATTTGAGGATCGCGGCCCGCACCCCGGTGTCGGCGATGCCGTGTTCGATGTCGCGCACGAACATCTCGGTCATGATCTCTGGCCCGCCCAGCGGCGCGCCCGGGCCCAGGTAGTGAAAGCAGAACGGCACGTCGTTAAAGGTGTACACGCCGGTGGCCACGACGATGTTGAGCTCGGTAGCCGCCGCGACCCGCGCGATGCGCGGAATGTAGCGGCCCAGCCCGATCACGGTCAGATCGACGATGGTGTCCACGCCGTTCGCCTTGAGCTTGTTGAGCCGCTTGACCGCGTCGGCTTCGCGCGCGGCCTCCTCTCCCCAT
>DATARY010000020.1:0-17047 GCA_036263935.1 Mycobacterium sp. | reverse complement strand
GAGGTGTCGTACGCGGTCTGCGACCGAATCGGCGTGAAATCCAAGGATCTTGACCTCCTCGTCACCAATCAGCCCAACCGGGTGTTCCTGCGGAACTGGCGCGAGGCACTCGAGGTGCCGAAGGAACGCCATCGCGACACGTTCGATGAGTGCGGCAATCTGTTCGCGGCCGGTATCCCCATCAACCTCGACCGGGCCATCACCGATGGCCAGCTGACGAAGGGCGACACCGTCATGATGGCGGCGTTCGCCCACGCGGGAGACTTCGCCGGGGCGGCCGCCGTGACGTGGGGCGGCCGGGACTGATGGGCACACCGAAGCGGGAGGTGACCGACGCGGTCACTGCGCTACCCACCGCGTTGAACCCATTGGCGTTGTCGCTCAACGAGAATCCATTCCCACCACTGCCCGCGGTGCGATCCGCTTTGATCTCGTCAATCGACGCCGCCAACAGGTATCCGGAGTACCTGCCCGAACGGTTGCGGTCATTGATCGCCGGCCGTGTCGGTGTGCGCGACGAGCAGGTTGTGATCGGTGTGGGCGCGACGGGGGTGATCCTTCAGGTGCTGCACGCGGTGACGAGCCCGGGCGAGAAGATGGTGATGGCGTCACCGACATTCGACGGGTACCCCATCTTCGCTCAGATGGCCCGGCTCGAGTCCGTCACGGTCGCACTCGATGCGCACGGGCACCACGACCTCGACGCGATGGCCGACGCGGCGGCGCGGGCGCGGGTCGTGGTGGTGTGCCGGCCGCACAATCCAACGGGCACCGTCGAGCCCGCCGCGGATATCGAGCGGTTCCTCAGGCGCGTGCCGTCGGAGACGGTGGTCTTGCTGGACGAGGCCTATGTGGAGTTCCTGCCGCCCGAGCACCGGATCGACGCGCCCGAGCTGGTCGAGCGATACCCGAATGTCGTGGTGCTGCGGACCTTCTCGAAGGCATACGGGCTGGCCGGTCTGCGCATCGGCTACGGCTTCTGTGCACCGGATCTGGCCCGTAGGCTGTGGACGATGCAACTGCCGTTCGGCATCGGCATCACCAGCCTGGTGGCCGTCGCCGCCTCGTACGACGCGGAAAGCCAACTGCGGCAACGCATTCGGATGATCGCATCGGAGCGGCGTTACATGCAGATGCGGCTGCGGTCGATGGGTGTGTACAGCACCGACAGCCACGCTAACTTCGTCTACCTGCCACCGTGTGGTCGGCAGTGGCGCGAGGTGTTCGACGCCGGCGGGCTAAAGGTCCGTAACTACGCCGACGGTGGCGTGCGGATCACCGTCGGAAACCGCCAGTCCACCCGTGCGGTGCTGTCAGCGGTTGGGCCGATGGCGTTGCGCTGACTACCTGCCCAGCGGGCAGACCTGTTTGACCCAGTCGTCGATCAGCGTCAACCCTTAATACTCCACTCGGAACCCGCCGATGAGCCTGATCGTGTTGCGGTCGGGGTCGGTGAGCGTCGACAGCCGCACACCCTTGTTGGCGTCCACGAATTCCCCGGGAGTCAGACCGCGCTTTCGCAGCTCGGCGGCGTGTGCCCCCAGGTCGTCGACGGCGAAGTTCAGCAGCCCGGTGCCGGCACGCTCAGCATCGCTGAAGACCTGAACCCAACCGCCGGGCACTACTTGCCATTCGACGAGCGTCGGCATCGGATTGTTGTCGGCGGGCCGTCCGAACAGGGCCTCATACCAACGATTGCTGGTCTGCAGATCCGATACCGGCACCACGGCCAGGACATGCTCGATTGACATTGAATTCCCCTTCCTCGTCTTGACTTGAGACTCGTCCGCGGCGTGGAAGTCATCACGGCGTCCGAATGCTGTGGCGTGCGGTATGAAGAGGCGTGTCCTCGCAATCGCACGACCATCGTGACCCCATCGCGCTGGCGCGTGCGAACTGGGAGCGCTCCGGCTGGGCTGAGGTCGCCGATGGCATGGTGGCGGTGACGTCGGTGATGCGGGCGCACCAGATCCTGCTGGCCCGCGTCGAGACGGCACTGCGCCCGTACGACCTGAGTTTCTCCCGCTTCGAATTGCTGCGGCTGCTGGCGTTCAGCCGCGCAGGCGCGCTGCCGATCACCAAGGCATCCGACCGGCTGCAGGTGCACGTCACCAGCGTCACACACGCCATAAGGCGGCTTGAGTCCGACGGCCTTGTCGAGCGGATCCCGCATCCGACGGACGGCCGTACCACGTTGGTGCGGATCACCGATCTCGGACGCTCAACGGTCGAAGACGCCACCGTCACCCTCAACAACGAGGTGTTCGCCGACATCGGCATCTCGGACGACGAGTCGCGCGCGCTTGCGGACTCGATCGAGACACTGCGCCGCCATGCCGGCGACTTTTAGGACGTCACGGACGGCAGTGGAATGGTCGCCGTCACGATCGTGCCCGAGCTGGGCCGCGACCGGATGTTCAGCCGGCCGCCGACGATCTCAGCACGTTCTGCCATCGACAGCAGGCCGTAGCCACCCATCTCGTCGCTGCCGAGCGGATGCTCGAAGGTGTCGAAACCGACTCCGTCGTCGGCGATTTCGAGCCGGGCGATATCGTTTTGCACCGTGAACGTCAGCCGCGCCCGCTTGGCGTTGGCGTGTTTGACGACGTTCTGCAGGCATTCCTGCGCGATGCGGTACAACGCAAGCTCAATATGGTCGGCCACGCGGTCGTCGACGAGGTCGACCTCGATGTTGACCTGCGGGATCGACCGGGCCAGGCTGGCCAGGCCGCCGGCCAGGCCGAGATCGTCGAGCACGGGCGGCCGCAGCCCGCTGATCGCGGCGCGGGCCTCCTTGAGCGTCAGATCGGCGAGCTCGCGCGCCATCGCGAGCTGTTCAGCGGCGACGGTCGGATCGTCGGGCACCGCCCGGCTGGCCGCGTCGAGCCGGTAGGACAGCGTGATCAGTCGCTGCGAAATGCCGTCGTGGATGTCGCCCGCCAGCCGCCGCCGTTCGATCTCCTGCGCCTCGATCACCTGCTCGACGAAGTTCTCGTGCGCGCGCTCACGGGCCACCAGCTGGCGGTGCAGCCGGGCCTGATGCAACGCGCCCGCAATGAGCCTGCCGATCACCAGCAGCAGTTCGACGTCGCGCTCCGCGAATTCGCGCCGCTCGACGGTGTGGACGTTGAGCACCCCGACCAGCCCGCCCGGATCGGTCTCCATCGGCACCGACACCATCGACGTGAAGTCGCGCCCGCGCAGCGACTCAAACGGCATGTACCGCGGATCGGACTCCTTGTCGTGGCTGATCACCACCGGCTCGCGGTGACTGGCCACCCACCCAGAGACGCCCTGCCCCAGCGGCAGCCGGATCTTGCCGACCTCGGCGTCGAACGGCGGCGTCGCGCCCGCGAGCGTCAGCGACCGCTCGGTGTCGTCGAGGACGTGCACGAAGCACACGTCGCTGGCGGTGGCCGCGGTGATCATCCTGGCCGCCGCGGCGGCCAGCGGTTCGACGCCCGGCCCGCTGGACGCGGCCTGGATCAGCTCTCGCAGAAGGGCGAGCTCCCGATCGGCGTCGACGAGGTCGCGTACGGCGTTGGATGGGCGGGCTCCCGACGTCATTGGTAGATCCCTTCCCGCAGGGCGGTCGCGACGGCGCCGGTACGGTCACTCACGCCGAGCTTGCGGTAGATCGAGCTCAGATGGCTCTTGACGGTCTCGTCGCCGATCACCAGCTTGTTGGCGATGGCGCGGTTGGACAGTCCGTTGACCACGAACGACAGGATCTCGCTTTCGCGTTGTGTGAGCCCCTGCCGGGCGCCGGGCCAGAACTCGTCGCGCTGCAGCCGCGCAGCGGTATCCACCGCCCTGGCCGCCAGCCCAGGGTCGATCGCCGTCTGCCCGCCGTGAACGAACTCGAGCTGGCGCACCAGCTCGTCGCTGCTGATGCTCTTCAGCAGATAGCCGGATGCTCCGACGCGTAGCGCCTGGAAGAGGTACTGCTCATCGTCGTAGACCGACAGCATCACGATCTTGCGCTTGGGGTCCCGCTCGCGCAGCTCCAGGCACAGGTCCAGCCCGCTGGAACCCTGCATGCGGACGTCGCACAGCACGATGTCGGGGTTGAGGTCGTCGATCACGCTGAGCGCACGCTCAGCACCGACGGCCTGGCCGACGACGGTGACCCGGTCATGAAACGCCGCAAGCATCGCCTTGAGGCCCTCGATGACCATCTCGTGGTCGTCGACGAGCACGAGGCGCACAGGAGGGCTGCCGGGCGTCATGGCACCACCATAGAACTGGGCTTTTCGTGAGGTAGAGGAACTTGCCCGGGCCAATCCCACAATTGGGGGACGACCGATTGCTGTGACGTGAGCCACTCTATCGACGTGCCTACAACGCAGGAGAGATCGTGGCGGGCAGGACGGTTCTGGTGGGACGCCACCGCGCCGATGAACCCCGATGTGTATCCGCTGCGCGCGGTGATCTTCGACCTCGACGCTCTGACCGATATCGAGTGCGAAGGCCACCGGGTGGCGTTCAACGCGGCCTTCGCCGCGCACGGCCTGGACTTCCAATGGTCGGTCGGCCGCTACCGGCAGCTGCTGGCCCTCGGTGACGAGCGACAGCGGGTGTCGGCCGAACTCCGCAAACGGGGTGTCGCCACCGAATGCGACGTCCTCACGGAGTTGCTGGCCGATGAGATCTGCACCACCAAGGCGATGATCGCCGAAGAAACGATCCTGAACGCCGACCTGGTGCCCCGACCCGGTCTCATCGACCTCGTGATGGACGCCTTCGCCGCCGGCGTCTGGGTGGGCGTGGTCACAACCGGCCCGCGAAGCTGGGCCGAGCCGCTGATACGACAACTCGTCGGCGATGGGCTGGTCGAAACGGTCGTGACCGCCGACGACGTGAAGAGGCAGATGCCCGACCGCGAGGCGTACCAAAACGCGCTGTGGGAGCTCGGGATACCCGCGGAGAACGCGCTCGCCATCACTGGTTCGGCCACGGGGCTACGAGCGGCGACGTCCACGGGTCTGGCCACGATTGTCGTCACCGGCGACGGCACCCTCGATATCCCGGCCGCGGTGACGGTACGCCCGGACTACGCAGGCGGCGAACCATTACGCATAACGGATTGCCAACGCCTGCATGGCCGTTGGTGGGCCGCGCAAAAGAGGTCAGCCGCGTAGCATCTCGATGACCGCGCTGAAGTCCTTGTCGGCGTGGTCGGCCGCGAACTTCGCGTAGATCTCGGCGGCATGGCTGCCCAGTGGCGCGGACGACCCAGTCGAATTGACCGCATCCATCGCCAGGCCGATGTCCTTGTTCATCAACGCGGTCGCGAAGCCCGGCTTGAAGTCGTTGTTGGCCGGTGAAGTCGGAACCGGTCCGGGCACAGGGCAATTCGTATGCACCGCCCAGCAGTTGCCAGTAGCACCGGTAATCACGTCGAATAGCGACTGCGCGGACAGCCCAAGCTTCTCGGCCAGCACGAACGCTTCGCCGACGGCGATCTGCTGGACCGCGAGCACCATGTTGTTGCACAACTTGGCGGCCTGGCCGGTACCGGACGAACCGCAGTGAATGATCTTGCCCGCCAGCGGTTCCAGCACCGGCCGGGCACGCTCCACAGCAGCGTCGTCGCCGCCGACCATGAATGCCAGCGTTCCCGCCGTCGCGCCCCTGACCCCTCCCGACACCGGCGCGTCGAGCTGAGCGAAACCGCGCTCGGCGGCCTGCGCGTTGATCGTGCGGGCGTCGTCGACCGAGATCGTCGAGGTGTCGATAAACAAGGCCCCCGCCCGCGCCGCAGGCAGCACCTCGGCATAACACGCCTTCACGATGTCGCCACTGGGAAGTGACGTCATCACCACGTCCGCGTCGGCGGCCGCCTTGGTGCCGCTGTCGAAGACCTTGGCCCCGTTGGCTTCCGCAGCCGCCCTGAGGTCTGGCACGGGGTCGAAACCGTGCACAATGTGGCCGGCGGTGAGCAGGTTGGCCGCCATCGGCCCACCCATGTGGCCCAGCCCCAGGAACGCGATCGTCGTCATCTCTCTCCCGTCGCTATGCGGACGCGCGGGCCCGGGCGGCTTTTGCCGAATCGCGGGCCCGGCCCGCGGCGGCACGACCGATGACCACGCGCATGATCTCGTTGGTTCCTTCAAGGATTCGGTGCACGCGCAGATCGCGCACGATCTTCTCCAGCCCATACTCACGCAGGTAGCCGTAGCCGCCGTGTAGTTGCAGCGCCTGATCGGCCACGTCGAAGCACGCGTCGGTGACAAAGCGCTTCGCCATCGCGCACAGCTCCACCTTCTCGGGGTGGTTCTCGTCGAGTGCCGTTGCGGCGCGCCACAACAGGGTTCGTGACGTCTGCAGCGCGGTGGCCATGTCGGCGAGCGTGAACCGGATGGTCGGCTCGTCGAGGAGCGAGCCGCCGAACGCCTGCCGGTCGGCCAGATAGCCGGCGGCTTTGTCGTAGGCGGCCTGCGCGCCACCCAGCGAGCAGGCGGCGATGTTGATGCGGCCGCCGTTGAGTCCGTTCATCGCGACGCCGAATCCCGTTCCTTCGCCGTCGGCGCCGCCCAGCATCGCGTCGGCCGGTATCCGCACTCCGTCGAACACGACCTGGGCAGTCGGTTGAGCGTTCCAGCCCATCTTCTGCTCGTCAGCGCCGAAACTCAGCCCCGCCGTGTCCTTTTCGACCACGAATGCCGAGATGCCGCGCGCACCATCGCCGCCGGTGCGGGCCATCACGACGTACAGGTCGGACGACCCCGCGCCGGAGATGAACTGCTTGACGCCGTCGATGATATAGTCGTCGCCGTCCCGGACGGCCTTGGTGCACAACGCGCCCGCATCGGACCCGGCCCCGGGTTCGGTCAGGCAGTAGCTCGCGATGGCCTCCATGGACGCCAGCCGCGGCACCCACGACTTGCGTTGTTCGTCGGTGCCGAACGCATCGACCATCCAAGCGCACATGTTGTGGATGGACAGAAACGCCGCGACGGTGGGGTCGGCGGCGGCGAGCTGCTCGAAGATCCGCACGGCGTCCAGCCGCCGCAGTTGGCTGCCGCCGACGTCCTCCCGGCAGTAGATGGCGGCCATCCCGAGCTCGGCCGCCTCGCGCAGCACGTCGGTGGGGAAGTGGTGGCTCTCGTCCCACTCCAACGCATATGGGGCGAGGCGCTTTTGGGCGAACGCGGCCGCCGTCTCGGCGATCACGCGTTCGTCGTCGTCCAGGCCGAAGTAGTCCATCTAATTCATCGTCGGGATGACGAACTCGGCGCCATCCTTGATTCCCGACGGCCACCGCGAGGTGACGGTCTTCACCTTGGTGTAGAACTGGATCGACGTGGGCCCGTGCTGGTTGAGGTCGCCGAAGCCGGACCGCTTCCAGCCGCCGAACGTGTGGTAGGCCACCGGCACCGGAATCGGCACGTTCACCCCGACCATGCCGACCTGCACACGCGACACGAAGTCGCGTGCTGTGTCGCCGTCGCGCGTGAAAACCGCTACACCGTTACCGTATTCGTGTTCGGAAGGCAGCCGCAGCGCCTCCTCGTAGTCGTGGGCGCGGACCATGCACAGCACCGGGCCGAAGATCTCGTCGGTGTAGATCGACATGTCGGGGGTGACGTGGTCGAACAGCGTCGGCCCGATGAAGTAGCCGCCCTCGAGGTTGGCGTCCCCGAACTGAAGGTCGTCGCTGGTGCGCTCGCGGCCGTCGACCACGGCTTCGGCACCGGCCGCCACACCCTGGTCGATGTAGTCGCGGACCCGCTTGAGTGCGGCCTCGCTGACCAGCGGCCCGTAGGTCGCCTTCGGGTCGAGGCTGTGTCCGACACGAAAATCGTTGATCTTCTCGACGAGCCTGGCGCGCAGCCGTTCTGCGGTCTGCTCACCGACGGGCACCGCGACGCTGATCGCCATGCATCGCTCACCGGCGCTGCCGTAACCGGCGCCGATCAGTGCATCGACGGCCTGGTCGAGGTCGGCGTCGGGCATCACGATCATGTGGTTCTTGGCGCCGCCGAAGCATTGCGCCCGTTTGCCGTTGGCCGCGGCGGTCGAGTAGATGTACTGCGCGATATCGGAGCTGCCGACGAACCCGACGGCCTGGATCACCGGGTGCTCGAGGATGGCGTCGACGGCTTCCTTGTCGCCGTGCAGCACTTGGAACACGCCGGGTGGCAGGCCGGCCTCGATGAACAGCTCGGCCAGCCGGACCGGGACCGACGGGTCGCGCTCGCTCGGCTTGAGGATGAACGCGTTGCCACACGCCAGCGCGGGGCCGGCCTTCCACAACGGGATCATCGCCGGGAAGTTGAACGGGGTGATGCCCGCGACGACGCCCAGTGGCTGGCGCAGCGAGTACACGTCGATGCCGGTGCCCGCGCCCTCGGTGTACTCACCCTTGAGCAGGTGCGGGATGCCGACGGCGAACTCGATGACCTCGATGCCGCGCTGGATGTCCCCCAGGGAGTCGGCGTGGGTCTTGCCGTGCTCGAGCGACAGCAGGTCGGCCAGCTCATCGGCGTTCTGGTTGACCAGGTCGATAAAGCGCATCAGCACGCGGGCGCGGCGCTGCGGGTTGAAGGCCGCCCACTCCTTCTGGGCCTTGGCCGCGCCGGCGGCCGCGGCGTCGACGTCGGCAGCCGAGCCCATCGGCACGGTGGCTTGTACCTGTCCGGTGTTGGGATTCATCACGTCGGCCGTGCGCTTCGACTGCCCCGCGGTGCGCTGGCCGTCGATGAAATGGGAAATCTGTCTGGTCACGAGGATGCCCTTCAATACGAGATACTTGGATATCCTAGTAATTCCGGCGCGAGGTTGCAAGCCCCGCCGAAACGGCGACTGCACGCTCGACGGCTACGAACGTCGGCGCAGTGCGTCGACGAATGCCCGCGTCTCGTCCCACGTGGGCAGCAGGCCGGCGACCCGCACCTCTTCCAGCGTCGGCGCGCCGCGGTCCCGGTCCGACAGGATCGGCTCGCCGTCGACCACGGGCCAGGCGATGTCGAGGGCCGGGTCGAGTGCGTTGATGGTGTGCTCGCGCGCCGGGTCATAGCCCGCTGAACACAGGTACATCACCGTCGAATGGTCTTCGAGCGCAAGGAAAGCGTGACCGAGGCCCTCGGAGATGTAGCACGATCGACGCGCGTCGTCGTCGAGCACCACCGAGTCCCAGCGACCGAAAGTCGGTGATCCGACCCGGATGTCGACGACAATGTCCAGCACCTTGCCGTGCAGGCACGTCACGTACTTGGCCTGGCTCGGAGGCAGCTGTGCGAAATGCACGCCGCGGAGCACCCCCGCGGCGGAGACCGAACAGTTGGCCTGAACCAGATCGAACCGGTGTCCGGCGAACGCGGTGAACTCCGCATCGGTGAACCACTCGAACAACAGCCCACGCGAATCGGCGTGTAGTTGCGGGGTGATCTCCCACGCCCCAGGGACGGCGAGCTCGCGAACCTTCACTGACCACGCTCCTCGTAGCCAGCCTCGACGGTGTCTTTCAGTGGGCGCCACCATGATTCGTTGTTCCGGTACCACTCGATGGTGGCGCGCAGGCCGTCCTCGAAGTCGGTGTGCTTCGGGCCCCAGCCCAGTTCGTCGTGCAAGGCCGACGGGTCGATCGCATACCGCAGATCGTGGCCGGCGCGGTCGGTGACGTGGTCGAAGTCGTCGGGGTCGCGCCCCATCAGCCGCAGGATCGTCCGCATCACCGACAGGTTGTCGCGTTCGCCTTCCGCCCCGATCAGATACGTACGACCGATCTCGCCGTCCGCAAGGATCCGCCATACCGCGCTGTTGTGGTCGTCGACGTGGATCCAGTCGCGGACGTTGGCGCCGGTGCCGTACAGCTTGGGCCGCCGACCGGTCAGCAGGTTGGTGATCTGGCGGGGGATGAACTTTTCGACGTGCTGATAGGGCCCGTAGTTGTTGGAGCAGTTCGAGATCGTCGCCCGCACACCGTAGGAGCGCACCCACGCGCGCACCATCATGTCGGCGGCCGCCTTGGTCGCCGAGTACGGGCTGGACGGGTTGTACGGGGTCGACTCGGTGAACCGATTCGCAGAGCCGAGTCCGAGGTCGCCGTATACCTCGTCGGTGGACACGTGGTGCAACCGTACGCCGTGCCGGCGCACCGCCTCGAGCACCGTGAACGTGCCGGCGACGTTGGCGTGCAGGAAGGGCTCCGGGTTGGCGAGCGCGTTGTCGACGTGGGTCTCCGCGGCAAAATGCACGACGGCGTCGGACTCCGCGGCGAGCTTCGATACCAATTCGGCGTCGGTGATGTCCCCCCGGATCAGCCGGATGTCGTGTTCGACCGGTGCCAGCGACTCGCGGCTGCCTGCATAGGTCAACGCGTCGAGCACCGTGACGGCGTGCTCACCCACCGCACTGTGCACGAAGTTGGCGCCGATGAAACCGGCGCCGCCGGTGACCAGCAACCGCATGGACCTACCGTAGCGGGTGGGCCGCGTCAGCCCTTCAGCCCGAGCGGTCCGGCCAGCTCGCTCAGCGTCGGCAGCAGCCTGTCCCAGCCGCCCAGCACCTGGATCGCCACGTGATCCGCGCCCGCATCGATGTGCTCGCCAAGGCGCTTCGCGATGTCCTCTGGCGTGCCATAGGCGATTAACGCGTCGATCAGCTTGTCGCTACCCGGCTTCGCGACGTCCTTGTCGGTGAATCCCAGCCGCTTCCAGTTGTTCAGGTAGTTACTCAGATTCAGGTAGAAGTCCACGGTCTTGCGGCCGATCTCGCGGGCCTGTGTGGGGTCCGTGGTCAGCACCACCTTGTGCTCAGGCGCCAAGTAGACCGTCGGACCCACCAGTTCGCGTGCCTGGGCGGTGTGCTCCGGCGTTGTGAGGTACGGATGTGCGCCGGCACTGCGCCGCGCGGCCAGCCTGAGCACCTTCGGGCCCAGCGCAGCAACGACCCGGCGGCTGGTGGGCACGCACTTTTCATCGAGCACGTCCAGATACTCGACCAGCACGTCGTAGGGCTTGCGGTACTCCTGTGTGTGCTCGGGATGGCCGATGCCGATGCCGAGCAGGAACCGGCCGGGGTATGCGTCTTCGATGCGGTGATAGGCCTCGGCGACCTGTTCGGCCGGTGCCGACCAGACATTAACGATGCCGGTGGCCACCTGCAGCGCCTCGGTGCGCTCGAGGATGGGCTCCACGTAGTTCAGGTCCCCGGCGGGAGATCCACCAATCCACACCGCGCCATAGCCCAGCTTCTCGATCTCGACCGCCTGCTCGGGCTTGACCGCCCCGAATGTCCAGACGCCGAAGCGGCCGAGGTCAGGCTTGAGCGAAACAGCGTCAGTCATGTTGATCCCCCTGAAGTGCGAACGGCTACTGCAGCCCGAGCGGCCCGGCCAGCTCGGCCAGCGCAGGCACCAGCTTGTCAGGTCCCGTCAGGACCTGCACCGCGACGTGGTCGGCGCCGGCGTCGATATGCTCCTTCAGCCGCGCCGCGATGGCGTCGACCGTGCCGTAGGCGACGACGGCGTCCACGAGGCGGTCGCTGCCCGGCTTGGCCACGTCGTCATCGGTGAAGCCCAGCCGCTTCCAGCTGTTGAGGTAATTCGTCAGGTTGAGGTAAATCTCGAGCGCCTTGCGGCCGACCGCACGCGCCTTTTCCGCATCGGTGGTCAGCACCACCTTGTGCTCGGGTGCGATGAGCGGTTCGGGGCCGAGCAGCTCGCGCGCCTGGGCGGTGTGCTCGGGAGTCGTCAGGTAGGGGTGCGCACCGGCACTGCGGCGCGCGGACAGCTTGAGCACCTGCGGACCCAACGCGGCGACCACGCGGCGGTTCTTGGGCACGCCGTACTCGTCGAGCTTGTCGAGGTACTCGTTGAGCGCGTCGATGGGCTTGCGGTACTCGTGTCCTGCCTCCGGGTGGCCGACGCCGATGCCCAGCAGGAACCGGCCCGGATACGCCCCGTCGATGCGGTGGAAAGACTCGGAGACGGGTCCGGCGTCCGCGGTCCAGATGTTGACGATGCCGGTGGCCACCTGCAGCGTGGTGGTCTTCTCGAGGATCGGTTCGACCCAGTCCAATTCCGCAGGCGGCGAACCGCCGACCCACACGGCGCCGTAGCCCAGCGCTTCGATGTCCTTCGCTTGTTCGGGAGTTACTCCGCGTCCGAACGATCCGAATCGGCCGAGGTTGGGCTTCTGCGCAGGATCAGTCATGGTTCGGTTAACCCGGGCCCGGTTGCGACTATTCCGTTGCGGCCGGAAGCTCCGTCGGCGTCGGCGCTTCGGGGGGTGGCGCCACCAGCGGCAGCTCGATGATGAAGCGGGTATTTCCCGGTTCGGACTCGACCTGCACGTTGCCGTGGTGCTTCTCGATGACGATGCGCCACGCCAGGTCCAAACCCAGCCCGGTTCCCTCACCGAATGGCTTCGTGGTGAAGAACGGGGTGAAGATGCGGTCGATGATGTCCTCGGGGATGCCGGGGCCGTCGTCGCCGATCTCAACCCGCACCATGTCGTCACCCTCGCGCATCGTGCGCAACGTCAGTGTGCCGCTGCCGTTCATCGCCTGGATCGCATTGTCGATGATGTTCGTCCACACCTGGTTGAGATCGCCTGGGTAGCAAAGCAATTCGGGGATCGACTTGTCCAATTCCTTGACCAGCTTGACCGGCCCGTCCTTACCGATCTTCTCGCCGAACATCATCATCGTGCTGTGCAACAGCTCGTGGATGTCCGCGGACTGGTAGGGCGCACGATCCATCTGCGAATACTGCTTGGCGCCGGCGAGCAGCGCCGAGATTCGCTTACTTGCCTCGGCGATCTGATTCATCAACAGTTCGGTGTCGATCGTGTACTTCAACCACCCGATGGCGCCTTGCAACGACGCGGATGCGTCGACCTCGTCGACCGACGCCGAGACTCGTTCCAGCCAGTCGATGTCCAGACCGGCGTCGACGAAGGTCGGTGCGTAATCCCACGCGCCGGTGATGTCGTGATTCTCCAGCCACTCGCCAATCTGGTCCTCGCGGTCGGAGGCCTCCAGCGCGGTGAGTTGCTGGGCCTTGGACTTGGCAACCTGCTCGGCGACCTCGTCCTGGATTCGGACGAGCACCCGCAATGCTTCCGGCGTGAACTGGCCGTCGGCCAGCATCGAGAGCTTCAGTCGCATCTTGCCGACGCGGTCACGCAGATCCGCAACGGCGCGGGCGGTCGCCGCGGCCGGGTTGTTGAGCTGGTGGGTCAGCCCCGCTGACAGCTGCCCGAGCGCCAGCAGTTTCTCGCGCTGGCCGAGGATCTGACGCTGCCGCCGCCCGCCGACCATGTGTCCCTCGAGCAAATGCACGGCCATCGGGAACTCCGAGCGCATGAAACCCGCGAACGCCTTGGCGTCGAGGACGAAAAACCGTGACGGCGTGGTCACCCGCACCGACGCTTGATAAACCTTTTCCTCGCCGGGGATGTATGCCGACCAGGCGCCGCAGTACACGCCCCGTTGCGACGTGCGGCTGGTCTCGATATCGACGCCTCCCGAACGCTTCGACATCACCAGTTCGCCGTCGAGCAGGACGTACAAGCACGTCGCTGGCTCACCTTCGACGACGATCGGCCCTGGCTCGAAGGCCTGGATATGGCCGTTGTCGCACAGCGTCACCAGCTGTGCGTCGGTAAGTGCCTCGAATAGGAACAGCGTCCTCAGTTCGTCAGGCAGGCATTTCTCGCCCATTGCACCTCTCTCTACGCCTCGGCCAGATACCGGTGCACCAGCATCACCGCCATCGACCCTTCGCCGACGGCGGCCGCCACCCGTTTGGCGGACTCGGCACGCACATCACCTGCAACAAACACACCGGGCACACTTGTTTCCAAGTGGTGCGGCGGACGGTCCAGCGTCCACCCGACCACGTCGCGCAGGTCGGGTCCGGACAGGATGAAACCGTGGTCGTCGCGGGCCACAACGCCGTCCAGCCATCTCGTTCGCGGTTCGGCGCCGATGAAGCAGCACAGCCGATCGCACGACACCGTTTCGTTCTCGCCGGTCTGCTTGTTGAACAACGCGAGGCCGGTGACGTGGTCGTCCTCGCCGAGTGCGTCGACCACTTCGGTACAGGTTCGCACCGTGATGTTGTCGTTCTTCTCGATCTGCTGGATCAGGTAGTAGGACATCGACGCCTCCAGCGACGGGCCACGTACCAGCAGTGTCACCGATTTCGCCGTGTGCGACATGTACATCGCCGCCTGCCCCGCCGAGTTCGCGCCGCCCACGATGTACACGTCCTCGCCCTTGCATTCCGAGGAGTCAGAGACAGACGCGCCGTAGTACACGCCGCGACCCACGTAGTTGCATGCCGGGTTGTCCGGGTCGTCCCAACACCCGGTCACCTGCAGCTGGCGGTAATCGACGCCGGTGGCGAGGATGACCGCCTGGGCGCCGACGCTGTTGCCGTCCTCGAATTCGATTGTGCGCGCGGTTCCGCTGTCCCCGGCCTGAAGCCTGACCGCCCTCCGGGTGGTGATGACCTCGGCGCCGAAGCGCTCGGCCTGGCGGCGTGCCGACGTGGTCAACTCGGCGCCCGAGACGCCGGTGGGAAAGCCGAGGTAGTTCTCGATCCTGGAGCTGCGGCCGGCCTGTCCGCCGGTCGTGGTCTCCTCGATCAGCACGGTCTTCAGCCCCTCCGACGCGCCGTACACCGCGGCCGCGAGGCCGGCTGGTCCGCCGCCGATGACCGCGAGTTGATACATCTCCAGCGATGGGGCGGTGGACAGGCCCAACATCGCCGCCAACTCGGCGTTCGTCGGTTCGACGAGCGTCTCGCCCTGCTCGGTGATCACCACGGGCAATTGGTAGCCGTCCAGACCGGCGGCGTCCAGCAGCTGCTTGCCCTTGGCCTCGTCGACCATGAACGAGCGGAATGAGTGCTGGTTGCGGGCCAAGAACTGACGCACCTCCCAGGACCGCTCGTTCCAGCGGTGCCCGATCACCTTGGTGTGCGGAATGGCCCGGTCACCGGTCGCGTGCCACGCCTCGAGCAGCCCGTCGATCACCGGGTACAGCTTCTCTTCGGGCGGGTCCCACGGCTTGAGCAGGTAGTGGTCCAGGTCGACGACGTTGATCGCGTCGATCGCGGCGTGCGTGTCGGCGTACGCCGTCAGCAGCACCCGCCGGGAAAGGGGGTAGATGTCCATCGCCTCTTCGAGGAACTCGATGCCGCTCATCTGCGGCATCCGGTAGTCGGCGACGAACACCGCGACGGTGTCCCCGCGCAGCTTGAGTTCGTTGAGGGTTTCCAGCGCGTCCAGGCCGGATTCGGCCCGCACGATTCGGTACCGCTCGCCGTAGTGGCGGCGCAGGTCGCGGGCGACGGCGCGGGATACCGCAGGGTCGTCGTCGACGGTCAGTATTACGGGCTTTCGGGGGGCAGAGACTGGTCCAGTCATCGGTTACAAGTATGCGCCCGCCGTCCACCGGATATCCGGCCAGGATGCACGCGCTGGCCTGGCGCTTCGGCGATTTTGGGGAGGCCCGCCCAACAGGTACTATGGAGCAACGGTGCGGCATCCGCGCCGGCTCTTGCGTGCCCCTGTTCCGGAATTTCCGACTACTGGCTCACGTTTTGTAGTCGGAGCGTAAGTTGCGCCACTAAGAAGTTTGTCCACTCAAGAAGTGAGTCGCCGCTAGGGCGACGTGGCGCCAATCAGGAACAACGGAGGACATGGCCAAGAAAGACGGTGCCATCGAGGTCGAGGGTCGCGTGGTCGAGCCCCTGCCCAATGCGATGTTCCGCATTGAGCTGGAGAACGGTCACAAGGTCCTTGCCCACATCAGCGGCAAGATGCGGCAGCACTACATCCGCATCCTGCCCGAGGACCGCGTCGTGGTGGAGTTGTCTCCCTACGACCTGTCCCGGGGCCGCATCGTTTATCGGTACAAGTAACCAGACGAAGCACAGAAGGATCGAAACAAGCCGTGAAGGTGAACCCGAGCGTCAAGCCCATTTGCGATAAGTGCAGGGTGATCCGCCGGCATGGGCGGGTCATGGTGATCTGCTCCGATCCGCGCCACAAGCAGCGCCAGGGCTGATCACGACCAAGCCCGGCACCCACAACTGAATGACGAAATCCCAGTACCAGTGAGCGGATTGGCCGCTCGCAATGAGCCCCGGCGAAGCAGCGTCGGACTCAGTACGTCCGGCACGGAGGCCGGACCCCACAAATCGATGACTCCTCGGCCGAGGCCTCGTCGGAAGAGGGAACGGACCGGGACCAGACCTCCGCATAGAAGAAGGAATACCGCCTGATGGCACGGCTCGTGGGCGTCGATCTGCCGCGCGATAAGCGCATGGAGATCGCGCTGACCTACATCTACGGCGTCGGCCGTACCCGCTCCCAGGAGATCCTGGGGGCCACCGGCATCGACCGGAACCTGCGCACCAAGGACCTGACCGACGATCAGGTGACCCAGCTGCGCGACTACATCGAAGCCAACCTCAAGGTGGAGGGCGATCTGCGCCGCGAGGTGCAGGCCGACATCCGCCGCAAGATCGAGATCGGCTGCTACCAGGGTCTGCGGCACCGCCGTGGCCTGCCGGTGCGCGGCCAGCGGACCAAGACCAATGCGCGTACCCGCAAGGGCCCCAAGCGCACCATCGCCGGCAAGAAGAAGGCCAGGTAACCGATGCCACCCGCGAAAAAGAGCGCCGCTTCATCTCCTAAGAAGGGGCAGAAGACCCGCCGCCGGGAAAAGAAGAACGTCCCGCACGGCGCTGCGCACATCAAGAGCACGTTCAACAACACGATCGTGTCGATCACCGACCCGCAGGGCAACGTCATCGCCTGGGCGTCGTCGGGCCACGTCGGCTTCAAGGGTTCGCGTAAGTCGACCCCGTTCGCCGCGCAGCTGGCCGCCGAGAACGCCGCCCGCAAGGCGCAGGAGCACGGCGTGAAGAAGGTCGACGTGTTCGTCAAGGGCCCGGGTTCGGGCCGCGAGACCGCGATCCGGTCGCTACAGGCAGCCGGCCTCGAGGTCGGCGCGATTTCCGATGTCACCCCGCAGCCGCACAACGGCTGCCGTCCGCCCAAGCGGCGCCGGGTCTAGGAGGAGA
>DATARY010000149.1:0-8034 GCA_036263935.1 Mycobacterium sp. | reverse complement strand
CTCCTAAGGGGTCAGTATTGTTGCCGAAGTTGCTGTTGCCGGTGCCGTGGAAGCCGAAGTTGATACCCGGATCTGGCGCAGCAGGGGCAGCAGCGTTCGGCGCGGAATTGTTGTGCAGTATGGTGCTGGTTCCGCCGGGAGTTACCCCGCCGCCGCTTTGAGTGTGGTGTTTTGCGCCGGTGCCGCTGCCGGTCCCCTTGTCGGCGGTGGCGACCGGGCCGCTGATCGCCAAAAGCATCGACGCTGCTGCCGCCGCTGCCACGAACGCTCGGCGCTGCGGCTTAAGTCCAAAGACGTGCTTGCTCATTGTCGAGCCTCCTATCCGATCCCTCGGTTTCCGGGCGTTCACCACAGCGCGCCCGCATCAGTTATGACGGTGTGGCAAGCCATGTGGTTCAAATCACAATTCGCGGGTGGCTCGCGACTGGCGGCGCATTAGTGCGGCTAATGCAGCTGAAGAATCCTTAGCTGTACTGATGCTGCCCGCCGCCCTACCGTCGATCCCGTGAGTTCGCCCGTGGTTCTCGGCTTCATCGCCTCGTTCACCCTGATCGCTGCGATCGGTGCGCAGAACGCATTCGTGCTGCGCCAGGGCATCCGGCGCGAGCACGTGCTGCCCGTGGTCGCGCTGTGCACGGTGTCCGACATCGCGCTGATCGCGGCGGGCATCGCCGGCGTGGGCGCCTTACTCAGCGCGCATCCCGGTGCGCTCAACATCGCGAAATTCGGCGGCGCGGTGTTCCTGGTCTGCTACGGGATGCTCGCCGCGCGGCGGGCATGGCGGCCATCCTCGCTGACCCCGTCCGATGCGGCTCCGGCCCGACTCGCCGAAGTCCTTGTGACCTGCGCTGCGCTGACGTTCCTCAACCCGCATGTCTACCTCGACACGGTGGTGCTGCTCGGCGCACTCGCCAACGAGCACCGCGACGGGCGGTGGCTGTTCGGCGTCGGGGCGGTGACCGCCAGCGCTGTCTGGTTCACCAGCCTCGGCCTGGGCGCCCGGCGACTCGCCGGCTTGTTCGCCACCCCGATGACCTGGCGCATCCTCGACGGCCTGATCGCCGTGATGATGACCGGCCTCGGAATCTCACTGGCAGTTTCCTGACAGACCCGCCGCCATGCGGAACAATCGGCCACATGGGGGTCTCTGGCCACGATCTGGGTTTACGCGATCGCAAGAAGATCAAAACCCGCGACACGATTAGACGCGAGGCGATGCGGCTCGTCGACGAGAACGGCTACGCCAACACCACCGTCGAACAGATCGCTGAAGCCGCGGAGGTGTCGCCCAGCACCTTCTTCCGGTACTTCCCGTCCAAGGAACAGGTCCTGATGGCCGACGACCTGGACCGGGTGACGGTCGAAGCGCTCGAAAATCAGCCACCGAATGTGCCGTCCCTGCAGGCCTTCCGGCGCGCGTGGGAGATCACGATGCGCACGGTGTCGGAGGACGAGTGGCGGTTCGAGCGCACTCGGCAGCGGCTGGTGTTGTCGATCCCTGAACTCAAGGCGGCGCAGTTCGACGTCTATCGCCGCACCGTCACGAGGCTGGCTGAGACGGAGTGCCGCCGACTCGGGCGTGAGGCCGACGACTTCGAGGTGCGGGTGTTCGTCGCGGCCGTGGCCGGAGGCCTGATGGCCGTCCTCGACAGCCCATCCGGCGCGATCGAGCGGATGCATCGCGCACTGGACTTCATCGAAGCCGGTATGCCACTGAAATGACAGGCGATTATCGTGCGACGTTCTGGTGGAGGGCGTCATCAATTGATGACGTGGCTAACCGTTAGGCTCGCCGGGTGCCGTCTCGGCGAAGTTTCCTGGTGGCCTCGGGCGTGGCGCTGGTCGCCGCGTGCGGATCGCCCAAGCCCGGCACGGTGGCTAACGACGGCTCGGTCACCGTCAAGCACCTGTTCGGCGAGACCAAGATCCCGGCACCACCCAAGCGCGTCGTGAGCGCGGGCTTCACCGACCAGGATGACCTGCTGGCGGTCGGCATCGTGCCGGTCGCGGTGACCGACTGGTTCGGTGGTGAGCCCTTCGGCGTATGGCCTTGGGCGCAACCCAGACTCGGCGGTGCGAAACCCGTTGTGCTCACCCTCGCCGACGGCATCCAAGTAGATCAGATCGCATCGCTGAAACCGGACCTGATCGTCGCCACGAACGCAGGACTCGACCACGACACCTACACCAAGCTCTCCGCGATCGCCCCGACCATCGCGCAATCGGGTCCCGATGCCTTCTTCGAGCCGTGGAAGGTCCAGGCCACCACCATCGGTCAGGCCGTCTTCAAGAACGACGACATGCAGAAGCTCATCGCCGGCGTCGACGAGAAGTTCAAGGCCGCCGGGACCAACAACCCGCAGTTCGCCGGGAAGAAGGTGCTGCTGCTGCAGGGCAGCCTCCGTGACGGCAACGTGCAGGCCATGACGCCTGGTTGGCGCAGCGACTTCCTCACCGCGATGGGTCTCGTCGTCGACAGCACCGACCCGGTGATCCCGCGTGACAAGATGGCGTCGGTCCTCGACGCGGCGGACGCGTTGATCTGGTGCACCGAGAGCGACGACCAACAGGCCGCGCTGCTGGCCGACCCGGACATCGTGAATCTGAAGGCCACCGTCCGGAAACGCAACATCTTCACCGGCAAGGACCTCGCCGGCGCGATCGCGTTCGCGTCGACGTTGTCCTACCCGGTGGTCGCGGACCAACTGCCGCCACTGATCGCAAAGGCGCTCGCCTGATCTAATGTGCACGTGACCAGCGAGCAGACCGCCGCCAGAGAAGAGCACGCCAGGTTCGCTGAAGTGGGTTCGGCCTACTATCCGATCCTCGCCGCGGTCTTCACCGCCCTAGTGATCATCTCCAACGTCACCGCGACGAAAGGCGTCGCGTTCGGGCCGATCATCGGGAATTGGTCGATCATCACCGACGGCGGGTTCATCGTCTTCCCGCTGACCTACGTGATCGGCGACGTGCTATCCGAGGTGTACGGGTTCAAGGCCGCCCGGCGCGTGATCATTCTTGGATTCGCGATGAATATCCTGGCCGCCCTCGCGTTCTGGGTGACGATCTACCTCCCCGCGGCCGACTTCTACGCCAACCAGGAGCACTTCGAAAACATCGTGCACGCCTACACCCAGCTGATAGTGGCGGGACTGTCGGGCTTCATCGTTGGTCAGACCATCAACGCCTGGGTGGTGGTCGTCATCAAGGAGCGCACGAAGGAGAAGCACCTGTGGGCGCGGCTGGTCGGTTCGACGTTCGCGGGCCAGCTCGGCGACACCCTGGTGTTCTGCAGCATCGCGGCGGGTGCCATCGGCATCAACACGTTCGGCGACTTCGCCACCTACACGGCACTGGGCTGGATCTACAAGACCGGCGTCGAAGTTTTCATGTTGCCGGTGACATACCGCGTCATCGCCTACATCAAGCGTCACGAACCGACATACGGCTTAACTTGAGCCTTCGTTAAGGCTCCTCTGGCAAGGCTCACAGAGGTGCAGCCTTGGAAGCTACTCGCGGGTAGTTTCGGATTATGAGCATCACAGCCGATGTGTTGGAGCCGATGACGCTGGGCAACGTCGGAGACTATGGAGACCAGGCGCTGTTGCTTGAGTTCGACAGTACCGCTGAAGTATTGGCGTGGACCGGCGCGCTCCGTGAGGCCGATCTACTCGGCGTTCTTGATATCGTGCCTGCGTCGCGGACGGTGCTGATCAAGCTCGACGGACCGCGATATATGTCGCCCACCCGGCAAAGGCTGGCGAAGCTCCGCGTGACACCCGACGCGATGTCGGATTCGACCGCACCGATCGACGGACGCGCAGATGTGGAGATCCCCGTCGTTTACGACGGCGCCGATCTCGACGAGGTGGCCCGGCTGACCGGAATGGCCCCCGACCAGGTGGTCGCCGCGCACACGAGCACACCATGGCGGGTCGGATTCGGTGGATTCGCACCGGGATTCGCCTATCTGATCGGCGGCGACGAGCGGCTCAATGTACCCCGGCAATCCGAGCCGCGCACCAAGGTGCCGGCGGGGTCGGTCGCGCTTGCCGGCGAGTTCAGCGCCGTGTACCCGCGCGAGTCGCCCGGCGGCTGGCAGCTGATCGGCCGCACTGACACCGTCATGTGGGATGTCGACGGGGATCCGCCCGCGCTGCTGAGACCGGGCATGTGGGTCCAATTCCAGGCGGTGCGGCCATGAGCACCACGCTCGAGGTCCTGCGCACCGGGCCGCTGGCCCTGATCGAAGACCTCGGCCGACCGGGAATGGCGCACATGGGGGTGACCCGCTCCGGTGCGGCGGACCGGCGCTCACACGCGCTCGCCAACCGGCTGGTCGCCAACCCCGGCGATCGCGCCACGATCGAGGTGACGTTCGGCGGGTTCTCGGCGCGGGTGCGCGGCGGCGACATCGCGATCGCGGTAACGGGTGCCGACACCGATCCGGCGGTCAACGGGGTTCCGTTCGGCACCAACAGCATTCATTACGCGCACGACGATCAGGTGATCTCGCTGGGAGCGCCGCATTCCGGGCTGCGCACCTATCTCGCGGTGCGTGGCGGCATCGAAGTCTGCCCCGTTCTCGGTTCACGCAGCTACGACGTGATGTCGGCGATCGGTCCGCTGCCGCTGCAGCCCGGCGACGTGCTGCCGATCGGCGAGCACACCGAGGACTTCCCGGAAGTGGATCAGGCGCCCGTGGCAGCGATCGAGGACCATGTGTTCGATCTGCGGGTGGTGCCCGGTCCACGTGACGACTGGTTCATCGATCCGGACGTTCTGATCCGCACCAACTGGCTGGTGACCAATCGCAGCGACCGCGTCGGCATGCGGCTGGTCGGCATGCCGTTGGAGTACCGGTGGCCGGACCGACAGCTGCCGAGCGAAGGTGCCGCCCGCGGGGCAATTCAGGTGCCGACCAACGGGTTTCCCGTGATTCTTGGTCCGGACCATCCGGTCACCGGCGGGTATCCGGTGATCGGCGTTGTGACCGATGAAGACATCGACAAGGTCGCGCAGATCCGGCCGGGCCAGACCGTCCGCATGCATTGGTCGCGTCCCCGGCGGCCGTTCGAGGACACACCTGCGCAAGCCACCAGTCACTGGTAGAACGAGGGTGTGCACACCCAGGATTTTGGTGCTCCTCGCGTGCGCGGCGATTTTGGTGCTCCTCGCCTGCGCGGGGTCTACACCGCCCGCCTGGTTCACACCGCCGACCTCGACAACGAGACCCGCGAGGACGCGCGCCGCATGGTCATCGAGGCCTTCGGCGGCGAGTTCACCGACGCCGACTGGGAGCACGCGCTCGGCGGCATGCACGCCCTGATCTGTCACCACGGAGCGCTGATCGCTCACGCCGCGGTGGTGCAGCGTCGGCTGCTGTATGGCGACACCGCGTTGCGCTGCGGCTACGTCGAGGGCGTCGCGGTGCGCGAGGACTGGCGCGGGCAGGGACTCGGTCATGCCGTGATGGATTCGGCGGAACAGGTGTTGCGCGGCGCCTATCAACTCGGCGCCTTGAGCGCGTCAAAGGCCGGCCGGCACCTGTACACCTCTCGCGGGTGGCTGCCGTGGCGCGGCCCGACGTCGGTGCTGGCGCCGGCCGGGGTGACCCGCACTCCCGACGACGACCGGTCGTTGTTCGTGCTGCCCGTCGCCCTGCCAACAACTCTCGAACTCGACACTGCCGCCGAAATCATCTGCGATTGGCGCGACGGCGACGTCTGGTGACGGGCGTACGTTGGGGAGGGTGACGACCCCGGCCTCGTTTCGTCCCGATCCCGAAACATTCGACAAGCTCTACCGCGGTGAACCTGTCTTCGAGGGCAGCCCGGCATCGCCCAGCATCCCCTGGGACATCCACCAGGCTCAGCCACGACTGATGGAACTCGAAGCGCTCGGCGGCTTTTCGGGCGAAGTGCTCGACATCGGCTGCGGGCTCGGCGACAACTCGATCTACCTGGCATCGCGCGGACACTTGGTGACGGGGTTGGACGGCTCGCCGGCCGCGATCGAGGAGGCGCGCCGACGCGCCGCCGACGCAGGAGTGTCGGTGACATTCGAGGTCGCCGACGCCCTGGACTTGGCAGGCTACGAGGGCAGGTTCGACACTGTGGTTGACAGTGCGCTGTATCACTGCTTCGAAGAGGACGATCGTCAGCGGTACATCGCGAGTCTCTACCGCGCGAGCCGGTCCGGAGCGCGTTTGCACCTGTCCTGCTTCTCGGAGGGCAACGTGAACGGCGTGATCGCGCCGATGGGTTCGGTGCCGGAGTCCGACCTTCGCGACACGTTGACCGCCAACGGCTGGCGTATCGACTTTCTAGGGCCCACCACGTATTTGGGCAATGCCGTCGGATTCGGCGGAGACCACGAGTTCCCCAAGGCGATGGCCGAGCAGGTGCCGCCCGAGGCGCTGGAGCGGATGGCAGCGGTGGCTAAGAGATTCAAGACGATCTCGGAGCTGCTCGACGACGGCCGAATGCATATGCCGTTCACCGTCGTGCACGCGCACAGGGTCGACTAACGTCGAAGGACCTCACAGCAGCCCAGTTCGCAAGGTGAGGGGAAGTTCACGGCGGGGTTATCGCGAGGCACTTTCGGGCAATAAACCGTTCCTAGCGTTGGCGGCATGTCACATCGCATCTCCGACTGGGATCCCGAGGACACCGTCGCCTGGGAGGCCGGTAACAAGTACATCGCCCGCCGCAACTTGATCTGGTCGGTCGCGGCCGAACACGTCGGGTTCTCGATCTGGTCCATCTGGTCGGTGATGGTCCTGTTCATGCCGCAGGCCGTCTACGGCTTCTCCGCCGGCGACAAGTTCCTGCTGGGCGCCACCGCAACCCTGGTCGGCGCCTGCCTGCGGATCCCATACACGCTGGCCACCGCGACGTTCGGAGGCCGCAACTGGACGGTGTTCTCCGCGTTCGTGTTGCTGATCCCGACCGTCCTCACCATATGGCTGCTGGCCCACCCCGGCCTTCCGCTGTGGCCATATCTGGTCTGCGCGGCATTGGCCGGCCTCGGCGGCGGCAACTTCGCCTCCTCGATGACCAACATCAACGCGTTCTACCCGCAGCGGCTCAAGGGCTGGGCGCTTGGCATCAACGCCGGCGGCGGCAACATCGGCGTGCCGATGATCCAGATCGTCGGGCTGCTCGTGATCGCCATCGCCGGCAACCGGCAGCCCTACTGGGTGTGCGCGGTCTACCTGGTGGCCCTTGCGCTCGCCGGTATCGGCGCCGCGCTGTACATGAACAACCTCGAACAGCACAAGATCGATCTGACGGCCATGGGCGCGATCCTGCGGAAGCGCGACACCTGGGTGATCTCGTTGCTCTACATCGGCACGTTCGGCTCGTTCATCGGCTTCGCGTTCGCGTTCGGGCAGGTCCTCCAGATCAACTTCGCCGCAGGCGGACAGAACGCGGCGCAGGCCGCCCTGCACGCCGCGCAGATCGCGTTCATCGGCCCGCTGCTCGGGTCGCTGTCACGGGTGTACGGCGGCAAGCTGGCCGACCGCATCGGCGGCGGGCGGGTGACGCTGGCGGTGTTCGGTGGGATGATCCTGGGCGCCGGGATTCTGGTTGCCGTCAGCATGGCCGATGACCACACCCCCGGCGCCGCGACGGGCGCGATGATGGCCGGCTACGTCATCGGATTCATCGTGTTGTTCCTGCTGTCCGGCATCGGCAACGGGTCGGTGTACAAGATGATCCCGTCGATCTTCGAGGCGCGCAGCCGCTCACTCGACGTCAGCGAGGCCGAGCGCCAGCACTGGTCGCGCGCAATGTCGGGTGCGCTGATCGGGTTCGCGGGTGCGGTCGGCGCGCTCGGTGGCGTCGGCATCAACCTGGCGCTGCGGCAGTCCTATCTGAGCAGTGGGTCGGCGACCTCAGCGTTCTGGATGTTCCTGGCCTTCTACGTGCTGGCGTCGGTGGTGACGTGGGCGATGTACGTGCGGCGCCCGTCGTCGGCCCCTGTCCCGGTCGCGCAACCCCACCCGGACCTGGCCCAGGCGTGACCGGC
>DATARY010000199.1:0-5810 GCA_036263935.1 Mycobacterium sp. | reverse complement strand
GAGAAGCGGATGCTGGCCAAGGCCCGGCAGATCCTGGTCGGCGAACTCGCGCTGGCCGAGAACACCGATGACGCCAAGGCGGCGACCATCCTCGACGAGGTTCTGGCCGCCGCGTCCTGACGCCGCTAGATGGTGCCGCGGGTCGGGCTCGGCACCGACGTACATCCCATCCAGCCCGGTAGGCCGTGCTGGTTGCTGTGCCTGTTGTTCGACGACGACGACGGCTGCAGCGGCCACTCCGACGGAGACGTGGCCGCTCACGCGTTGTGCGACGCGCTGCTGTCGGCGGTCGGCCTTGGCGATATCGGCGACGTATTCGGAACCGACCGGGACGAATGGCGCGGCGTCAGTGGCGCGGACATGCTGCGCCACGTGCGTGGATTGCTCGCGGCCGCGGGCTACCGCGTGGGCAACGCGGCGGTACAGATCATTGGCAACCGCCCACGAGTGGGTCCGCGCCGCGCCGAGGCCCAGAACCTGCTCTCCGAGCTGCTGGCTGCCCCGGTGTCGGTTTCGGCAACGACGACTGACGGTCTCGGGGTGACCGGTCGTGGTGAGGGATTGGCCGCCATCGCGACCGCCCTTGTCCTCTCCGATGGGGATTCCGCCGATATAGGCCGGTAAGCTGGCGCGTCGTGACCGATCGCGACCTGCGGCTGTACGACACCATGACGGGTGCCGTGCGCGATTTCGTGCCGGTGAGGCCCGGTCACGCATCGATCTATTTGTGCGGCGCCACGGTGCAGGGCCTGCCCCACATCGGTCATGTCCGCAGCGGCGTGGCGTTCGACGTGTTGCGGCGCTGGCTACTGGCCAAGGGCTACGACGTCGCGTTCGTCCGCAACATCACCGACATCGACGACAAGATCCTCAACAAGGCGGCCGATGCGGGCAGACCGTGGTGGGAGTGGGCCGCCACCTACGAGCGGGCGTTTTCGGCCGCCTACGACGCGCTGGGGGTGCTGCCGCCGTCCGCGGAGCCCCGCGCCACCGGCCATATCACCCAGATCGTCGAACTGATCGAACGCCTGCTCGAGCGCGGCCATGCCTATGCGGGCGACGGTGACGTCTACTTCGACGTGCTCAGCCAGCCCGACTACGGCAAGCTGTCCGGTCACAAGATCGACGACGTGCATCAGGGCGAGGGCGTCGCGACCGGCAAGCGCGACCAGCGCGACTTCACGCTGTGGAAGGGCGAGAAGCCTGGCGAGCCGTCCTGGCCGACGCCCTGGGGGCGCGGTAGGCCGGGCTGGCACACCGAATGTGTCGCGATGTGCGAGGCGTATCTCGGTCCGGAGTTCGACATCCACGCCGGCGGCATGGATTTGGTCTTCCCGCACCACGAGAACGAGATCGCCCAGGCCGAAGCCGCCGGTGACCCGTTCGCGCGCTACTGGCTGCACAACGGGTGGGTCACCATGGGCGGCGAGAAGATGAGCAAGTCGCTTGGCAACGTGCTCGCGATACCGGCTGTGCTGCAACGGGTTCGGCCCGCCGAGTTGCGTTACTATCTGGGCAGCGCGCATTACCGGTCGATGCTGGAGTTCTCGGAGACCGCGCTGCAGGACGCGGCCAAGGCCTACGCCGGTATCGAGGACTTCCTACACCGTGTTCGCAACCGTGTCGGCGCGGTGGTGCCAGGGGAGTGGACGCCGAAGTTCGCCGCGGCGCTTGACGACGACCTTTCGGTGCCGATCGCACTCGCTGAGGTGCACGCCGCCCGCGCCGAGGGCAACCGCGCACTCGACGCAGGTGAGCACGAAACGGCGCTGGCGCAAGCGATGTCGATCCGGGCGATGATGGGAATCCTCGGCGCCGACCCGCTCGACGAGCGATGGGAATCGCACGACGAGACGTCCGCCGCACTGGCCGCGGTCGACGTGCTGGTGCACGCCGAGGTGCACCGCCGGGAGGACGCGAGGGCGCGGCGGGACTGGGCGGAGGCCGACGCGATCCGGGATCGGTTGAAGGAAGCCGGGATCGAGGTCACCGACACCGCCGACGGGCCGCAGTGGTCGCTGCTCGACGGGTACACGAAGTAGATATGGCTGGCAACTCTCGGCGCCGGGGTGCGGTTCGCAAGCCCGGCACCAAGAAGGGCCCGACGGTCGGGTCCGGCGGTGTGCGCCGACGCGGTCTCGAGGGCCGTGGTGCGACCCCGCCCGCACACATGCGGCCCAATCATCCGGCCGCCAAGCGTGCGGCCAAGGCACAGCAGCGCCGTCCCGCCAGGAAAACCGACGACACCGAGATGGTGCTCGGCCGCAATCCGGTGCTCGAGTGTCTGCGCGCCGGTGTGCCCGCGAACGCGCTTTACATCGCGCTGGGTACCGAGGCCGACGAGCGGCTCACCGAGTCCGTCAGGATCGCCGCCGATTCGGGCATTTCGATCCTCGAGGTGCCCCGCCCTGATCTGGACCGGATCGTCCCCAACGGCATGCATCAGGGCGTCGCGCTGCGGGTGCCACCGTACGAGTACGCCCATCCGGACGACGTGCTGGCCGCCGCGACCACGGACAGCACACCGGCGTTACTGGTGGCGCTTGACAACATCTCCGATCCCCGGAACCTCGGCGCGATCGTCCGCTCCGTTGCCGCGTTCGCCGGGCACGGCGTTGTGATACCGCAGCGGCGGTCGGCGTCGGTGACCGCCGTGGCGTGGCGCACCAGCGCGGGCGCGGCCGCCAGTGTGCCGGTGGCCAGGGCGACGAATCTCAATCGGACGCTGAAGAATTGGGCCGATGCCGGCCTACAGGTGGTCGGTCTCGACGTGGACGGGGATACCACCATCGACGAGTTGGACGGCAGCGGGCCGATGGTGGTCGTGGTGGGATCTGAGGGCAAGGGTCTGTCGCGGCTGGTGCGGGAGAACTGCGACGCGGTGGTGTCGATTCCGATGGCCGGGCCGACGGAGTCGTTGAACGCATCGGTGGCCGCTGGCGTGGTGCTGGCCGAAATCGCGCGCCAGCGCAGGAGTTAACTGTCGCGCCGCGGCCGGGTCAGCGTGACCTGGTCGACGGGCGTGACGTCGCCGAATGGCCCGTGCACCGCGTAATAGGTCGCCGCCATCGAGGTGGTGCCGCCCGGTTGCCCGGGATCGACATCGAACACGACGAAGCCGCATGGGTTACGCATGTCCCGGAAGGCCGACCACGGCGCCGGCTCCTCGACATAACGCGGAACCTTTCGCCCGATACCAGGATCGAAGTCGCCCACACCCATCAGCACGCGGCATCGGGGTTCGGCGAACAGCATCGTGTTGGACGGGATCGAGGTGCCTCCGCCGCCGATGACCAGATGGACCGTGCCCTTGCTGGTGTCGATCTGGGCCGATTCGGCATTGACCGGCGCGGGCGTGAGGGTGTCGCCGGGCAGTGCGCCGCGGATCGCGTGGCTGCGCTCGTAGTGATGCTCGTGGCCGCATACCACGAGGTCGACGCCGAAGCGGTCGAACAGTGGCAGCCAGTCCTGCCGGATGCCGAGGTCGGCGCCATTGGTGCGACTGCCGGTCGAGACGGCGGTCTGGTGCATGCACACCACAATCCAGTCGATACCCTTGTCGTTGCGTGTGCGTTCGAGTTCGGCTTCCAGCCATCGCTTTTGGGCACCACCGGAGTATCCCCGCACGTACGAATTACCGCCGTCCTGGTAGCAGATGTCGTCGTTGTTCAGGCTGATCACCCGCACCGACCCTGCGGTGAACGCGTACCACAGGCCCCGCAGTTCGGCGTCGGAGCCCGAGTCGGGCACCGAGAAGTACGCCTGGTAGGCGCCGTAGCCGATCGGCCCGTTGCCGAGCTCGTTCTCGTGGTTTCCGGCCGCTGGCATCCACGGCCGGTATCGCGCGGACCGGGAATTGTTCTCAAACCAGTCCGACCACGTCCTGACTCGGTCATGGGCCAAATTGGCGTAGCACAGGTCTCCGTTGACAAGGTTAAACAGCGGCGCGGCACGCTCGACCGCCGTTGTGATGTCACCCGCCGACGGTGATCCGACATTGTCGCTGCCAAATGAGCTCGCCACCATGGCATCCAGCATCGGCGTTGACTGGTCACCGAAACTGGTGAACCGCAGCGGAGCGCGGCCACGCGGCGCCGTCCGCATCGTTCCCACTTCCGGGCTGGCGCCGTCGTGCACAGCGGCGTACACGTAGTCGGTGTCGGGGGCCAGGCCGGCCATCTTGGCGTGGTGGACACGGACTTCGGTCTGCGACATGGCATCTCGGTAGGTCACCGTCTCCGCCGAAACCGTCTGGCCGAGCCCGTCGTCCGGTGTTCCGAACGTAACCCGGGGATTGCCGACGGTGGTCACGGTGTGCCACGAGACGACCAGTTCCGTTGAGGCGTCTGCGCCGTACTGCAGGTGCAGCCCGCCAACCCGTGGCGAGCCGTTGCGGTCAGCGCGACGCCACAGCGTGGGACCGCTGCGCTCGGACGTGAGGAGGGCGGTCGTTCCAGCGCCCACCCCGGCCCCGAGGATCGCCGACGTTCCACCAACGATCAGTGTCCTGCGACTCACATCCATGATGCGGGTGGTCAAAGGACCGGGACCAGGGTTGTCTGCTTCGGCTCGATTCCCGCTCCCGGCGTCACGCGGCGCAGCCGCTTGGCCACCCACGGCGCCGCGAATGCCGCGGCCCATATCAGGTTGGCCCAGAAGCTCCGCGCCGGCGGCGACGAGGCCAGCAGCGCGGCCGACCGCGTCGTCAGGCTGTGAGAAACCGTGAGCATGTCAAGGACTTTGGCGGCCATGCGCTCATGGCCGAGCGGCGAGAGGTGGATGCGGTCTCCTGCCCACAGGCGCGGGTCGCGGAATTCGGTGAATCGCCAGAAGTCCACGAGCTGCAGACCGAGGTCGTCGGCGATGCCCCGCAAGATCTCGTTGTAGATCGCCGCGCGGCCCCGCAGCCGCCGGAACAGCGGCACCGTACCCAAATCGGCCGCGGTGAACGCGAGCACGACGGCGCCGGTCTGTTGGAGTGTCTTCAGCGCGTCGGCATATCTGGCCATCATCGCGTCGATGTCATTGCGCACCAACAGTAGGTCGTTCATGCCCGCATAGACGGTGACGAGGTCGGGCTCGAGCATGACGGCGGTCTGAACCTGCTCGTCGAGGATCTCGTCCATCCTGCGCCCCCGCACGGCCATGTTGGCGTAGCGCATGTCGGGATTGCTCTGCGCCAGGGCGACTGCGACGTGATCCGCCCATCCGCGTAGGCCATTGGGGCTCGTTGGGTGTGGGTCGCCGACACCCTCGGTGAACGAGTCGCCGAGCGCCACGTATCTGCTGAACACGGCCACGACTCCAATCTTGCCGATCGTACGGCGATTCGCTCGCCCGCAGGGCCGCACATCGGTGAATGGACGCCAACCGGCCCACCGCTGTTCGCGTCGATGTAACCGTCGCTTAGGCCCGCGCCGTCGATGATGTGGCTTAGGCGCACGAGGGGACGTAATGACGACTCTGGTCGAAGTCAAACCGTCGGATGAACGCATCACCCTCAGCTTCCGGGGAAGGTTCAGATTCGGCATCGACCAGTGGGCGTACGTGCCGTTCGATGTGCCACCCGGAATTAACCGGATCGACGTCACTACGTCGCACGACCGCTTCTCCCTGATGGGCATCGCGCGCAACGTATTGGACCTCGGTATCTTCGGCCCAGCGGGCCATGACCTCGGCAACGCCGATGGCTTCAGGGGCTGGTCCGGCGGTGCGCGGGCGGGTTTCACGCTGTCGACGACGGATGCCACGCCGGGGTACCTCGCCGGCCCGATCGACCCCGGCCGATGGGCGCTGGCGTTCGGACCCGT
>DATARY010000193.1:0-38975 GCA_036263935.1 Mycobacterium sp. | reverse complement strand
GTGTTCGGGTTCGTCTCCGACGAGGAGGCCGGCGGCACGTACGGCGCCAAGTGGCTGGTCGACAACAGGCCCGATCTGTTCGACGGTGTGACGGAAGCCGTCGGGGAGGTCGGCGGGTTCTCGCTGACGATCCCGCGCCGCGACGGCGGCGACCGCACGCTGTACCTGATCGAGACCGCCGAGAAAGCCATGATGTGGATGCGGCTGACCGCTCATGGACATGCGGGACACGGCTCGATGATCCACGACGACAACGCCGTCACCGCCGTAGCCGAAGCCGCGGCCAAACTCGGGCGCCATCAATTTCCTCTTGTGTTGACCGATTCGGTCGAACAGTTCCTGCGGGCGGTGGCCGAGGAGACGGGCTACACGTTCGACATGGACTCCCCGGACCTCGACGGGGCGATCGCCAAGCTCGGTCCCATCGCCCGGATCGTCGGGGCCACGCTGCGCGACACGGCCAACCCCACAATGCTCAAGGCCGGCTACAAGGCCAACGTCATCCCGGCCACCGCGGAGGCGGTTGTCGACTGCCGCGTGCTGCCCGGCCGGCTGCCCGCGTTCGAGCGTGAGGTCGACGAGCTCCTCGGCCCCCACATCACCCGCGAATGGATCACCGAGCTGCCGTCATACGAGACGACGTTCGACGGCGAGCTGTTGGACGCGATGAACAACGCAATAGTGGCAGCCGATCCCGATGCCCGTACCGTGCCGTACATGCTGTCGGGCGGAACCGATGCCAAACACTTTGCGCGGCTGGGGATTCGCTGCTTCGGCTTCGCGCCGCTGAAGTTGCCGCCGGAGCTGGATTTCGCGGCACTGTTCCATGGGGTCGACGAGCGGGTACCCGTTGACGCGCTGAAGTTCGGCGCCCAGGTTCTCGAGCACTTCCTTCTGCACAGCTAGGCCCCCAGAAACGATGAAAGGGACGTAACCATGGCTTTTGACTACAACCCCTACGACTTCCTGCCGAAGCTGCCCTCGTTCAGGCTGACCTCCGACTCGGTGACCGACGGGCAGCCCCTGGCCAACGACCAGGTCAGCGGCATCATGGGCGCGGGCGGATCCGACACCTCGCCGCAACTGAGCTGGTCGGGTTTCCCCGAACAGACGCGCAGCTTCGCGGTCACCGTCTACGACCCCGACGCGCCAACGGCGTCGGGCTTCTGGCACTGGGCGGTCGCCAACCTGCCAGCGACCGTCACCGATCTGCCCGCCGGCATCGGCGATGGCAGCGGATTGCCCGGCGACGCATTGACTTTGGCCAACGACGCCGGGCTCAAGCGCTTCGTCGGTGCCGCCCCGCCACCGGGCCATGGTGTGCACCGGTATTTCATCGCGGTGCATGCCGTCAAGGTCGAGAAGCTCGAACTCGACGGGGATGCCAGCCCGGCCTACCTCGGCTTCAATCTGTTCATGAACGCGATCGCCCGCGCCGTCATCCACGGCACGTATGAGCTGACGTAGCGAGATTTCTCAGCCCCCGCTCGTCACACGATAGCCGAGCCGACGGCGTCGGCCAGCGACGCGAAGCCGCCCTCGTGCAGGCGGCGGGCGATGCCGTCGTGAATGTGCTTGGCCCACAACCCCCCGCCGTAGATGAAACCGGTGTAGCCCTGCAATAGCGACGCGCCCGACGTGATGCGGTCCCACGCGTCGTCGGCAGTCTCGATGCCGCCGACGCTGATCAGCACCAGTCGGTCGCCGGCGCGCCGATAGAGCCGGCGCAACACCTCGGCCGACCGCGATGCCACGGGCGGGCCCGATATCCCGCCGGGTCCAAGGCCGTCCGCCCCCCGGGTAGCGAGCCCGTCGCGCGACACCGTGGTGTTGGTGGCGACGATGCCGGCAAGCCCCAATTCGACTGCCAGGTCGGCGATTTCGTCGACGTCGGCGTCGGACAGGTCCGGCGCGATCTTCACAAGCACCGGCGTCGACGTCTGCGCTCGCACCGCTGTCAGGATCGGCCGAAGCGACTCGACAGCCTGCAGGTCCCGCAGCCCCGGGGTGTTCGGGGAGCTGACGTTGACCACCAGAAACGCGGCCAACGGACCGACCAGCCGGGCGCTTTCGGCGTAATCCGCGACGGCTGACTCGGGCGGCGTGACCTTTGTCTTGCCGATGTTGACCCCGATCGGCACATCCGGCGTATGCCGGGTCAGCCGCACCGCAAGCTCCCCGGCGCCGTGGTTGTTGAAGCCCATCCGATTCAGCAGCGCGCGGTCGTCGGGCAGCCGGAACACCCGCGGCGGCGGATTGCCGGGCTGCGCCCGCGCGGTAACGGTGCCGACCTCGGCATATCCGAAGCCCAGCGCCCCCCACGTGTTCAGCCCGCGCCCGTCCTTGTCGAATCCGGCTGCCAGCCCGAGCGGGCCGGGGAACCGCACACCGAACACGGAAACCGCAAGCACGGGATCCCGGGGGGCAAGCCACCGGCCAAGCGCGCGGCGCAACCGCCGAGGCGCGGTCACGGCCCGCAGCAGCGCGAACACCCAGGTGTGAATGCGTTCGGGGGCGACGAGAAAGAGCGCCCGCCGCACCGCGCGATACATCACAACCCGGGTTGATCCGGGATGCCCAGCCTGTCGGCGGCGGTCTTTTTGCGGCGCAGCAGTACCCGTCGGCTGCCGTCGGTGTAGAGGCGCACTCGGGTGAGCTCCCAGCCGCGGTACTCGGCCTCGATCGACAGTCGGGTCGACGCGCTGATCCGGGTCAGATCCGGCGGCAGCCGCAGCGGTATCCACTCGTATTCGTCGGACAGATCGCTTTCCCAGCCCGGTGGCATCCGTCCGCGGTGCATGGCCGTCATGGGTGTCGCCCCACCGCCGCACCGGCAATCACCTGTACACCCGCTCCCGCGCCAGACACCACATACAGGGTGCCAGACGCTTCGGCGAAGACCAGGATGTTCGGTTGCTGCACTGTTCGATAACGCACCTTCTCGACGGGTATACCGGTGGCCAGATCGTAACCAACCACGTTATTCGACGCCGTTTGCGACACCCAGGCCAGCCGCGACGATCCTGCCAACCCGTACGGGGCGTCGTGCACCGGATACCGCTGCCGCAAGATCAGCGGGTTCGCGCCGAATACCAGCAGCGACTCGCCGCGGGTGTCGGCCACCAGAACGCGACCGGCCGGGTCGGCGGCCATGGAGGTGGCCCCTTCGCCGGCCCGCAGCGCTTGGCCGGCGTTGGTGCCGCGCGGGTCGATGGTGGTAACCGACGTCTGCCCGCGATCCAGGACCACCGCTGTATTCCCTTGTGTGACAAGGGAATCTACTCGAGAAAAGATCTTCAGCGCAGCGCCGACGGCGGTATCGGAAGCCAGTGTGTAGACCGCGCCATCCGCGCTACCGAGCATCAATTTGCCGTCCGCCCTGCGCGCGATCGCGGTGAAGTCGGTCGTCGGCTGGCCGTCGACGTCCACCCGGCGCGCCGTGCCGGCCGCGACGTCGACCAGAAAGTAGCCACCGCGCGTCGACAGGTACGCGCGGCCCTCGTTGTCGCAGGTCAGCGCCGTCGCCGGGTCGGGAAGGGGCACCGGCTTCGCCGTACCCGACCCCGCCAGCACCGTGACCAGCGATTTGCCGCCGGGACCGGGGCTGAGCACCACCAACGACGCGGTGGCCTGGTCGAACGCCGCAGCCTGCGCGTGACCTGTCAGCGGCCACACCACGCCGGCAGGCACACCGGTGACCTGGGGAGACACCGCGGCTTCGGCGGGAACGATGGTCGGCGGTGGAGCATCTGCGTGATTCGACGAACATCCCGAGATGCCCCAAAATGCGAGCACTCCGCCCAGCACAACCCGGCCAAGGCGGACCAATTGGGCCGGTGGGTTCGAACGACGCGGCAAGGGGTAACTCTCGGACGTGCGAATGGGATCACAATCGAGATGCAGTGTAAGGAAAGAGCCACTGTGAATTGGCCGCGTCCGCCCAGTCCGGTGGCACCACCGGCGGTATGGTTCGTGCATGACCCTCGCGGCGGACCGGGACTTGGGTAACCACGAGTTTGCTATTGAGGACATCACGACTGGCGTACACGCCAGCGGATTCGGCCAAGTCGGCGACGGGCGGAGTTTTTCGTTCCATATCGAACGGCAGATGCTGGTCATCGAGATCTACCGTCCGCGGTTGAATGGACCTGTCCCGCATGAGGAAGACGTGGTTGCGGTTGCCACCCGACAGCTCACCGACATCGATCTGACCGACGAGCGCAGCGTGTCGGCCGCCGTTCGTGACGCGGTGGCGTCCGCGCAGCGGGTGCCGCGCGCAGCGCGTTAGTCGATACCCCACGGTACGGTCGTCGTCGTGACGATCGCTCCCGCAATGTCGTGGTGGCAGGTGATTGTTCTATCGGTGCTGCAGGGGCTCACCGAATTCCTGCCGGTTTCATCGTCGGGACATCTCGCGATCGCCTCACGGGTCTTCTTCGCCGAGGACGCGGGTGCATCGTTCACCGCGGTCATACAGCTGGGCACCGAGCTGGCCGTACTGTTGTACTTCGCTCGCGACATCCGCCGCATCGGCAGGGCCTGGTTCAACGGACTGTTTGTCACCGCGCACCGCAACCACGACTACTGGATGGGGTGGTACGTCATCGTCGGCACCACCCCCATCGGCGTGTTCGGGTTGCTGTTCAAGGACGAAATCCGTACTGGGGCACGTAATCTCTGGCTGATCGCGTCGGCGTTGATCGTTTTCTCCTTCGTGATCGCCGCGGCCGAGTACTTCGGTCGCCAGACCCGGCACGCCGAAGCGCTCACCTGGAAGGACAGCATCATCGTGGGCCTGGCTCAGTGCCTGGCCCTTGTGCCGGGTGTCTCGCGGTCGGGCGCGACGATCAGCCCGACGCGTTCCATCCGGTCGGCGAAGGCATGAGCGCCACCGGTCCCCAGCTGATGGTGGCGACGATAATCGCGTTCGTGGTCGGGTTCGCCGCCGTTGCGTGGTTCCTGCGTTTCCTGGTCCGACGCAGCATGAACTGGTTCGTCGGCTACCGCGTCGTGCTCGGCGCCGTCGTGCTGGCGCAGCTGGAGACCGGGGCGGTGGCCGCGACGTGACCGTCATCCTGCTTCGGCACGGCAGATCGACCTCGAACACCGCTCACACGCTGGCCGGTCGCATCGACGGTGTCGACCTGGACGACAAGGGCGGTGAGCAGGCGCAGGCGCTGGTCGAGCGGCTTGGCTCATTGCCGATCCGCGCGATCGTGCGGTCGCCGCTGCTGCGCTGCAGGCGCACGGTCGAACCGCTGGCGGCGGCCTTGGGCCTCGACGCCATCGTCGACGAACGAATCTCCGAGGTCGACTACGGATCTTGGACCGGCCGCAAGATCGGCGATCTCGTCAAGGAGCCGTTGTGGTCCGTGGTGCAGCAGCAGCCGAGCGCAGCGGTGTTTCCCGGCGGCGAAGGACTTGCCCACGTTCAGGCCCGCGCGGTGGCGGCCGTGCGCGAACACGACCGCCGGCTGGCCCAGCTACACGAGGGTGATGCGTTGTGGGTGGCGTGTTCGCACGGTGACGTGATCAAATCGGTGCTGGCCGACGCGCTGGGCATGCATTTGGACAGCTTTCAGCGCATCACCGCGGATCCGGCGTCGGTGAGTGTGATCCGCTATACCGCGCTGCGCCCGTTCGTGATCCACGTCAACCACACAGGCGGCGCTCTGACGACGGCCCTGCCGGCCAAGCCGAAGGCCGACGGGAAGGCGGGGGGAGACGACGGCGAGGTGCCGCCGGAAGACGCCGTGGTGGGCGGCTCGACCGATTGACCCGCCGCCCGGCGAATTTACGGAGGAGGTCGCGATACCGGTATTTTGGAATGTGCCATGGCCCGCGCAATCCACGTCTTCCGCACACCCGACCGCTTTGTGGCCGGGACCGTCGGGCAGCCCGGCAATCGCACCTTCTACCTGCAGGCCGTCCACGACAAGCGAGTGGTGTCGGTGGTGTTGGAGAAGCAGCAGGTCGCGGTCCTCGCGGAGCGGATCGCCGCGCTTCTGCTCGAGATCAACCGCCGGTTCGGCACGCCGATCCCGCCCGACACCGGCGACGTTGATGACCTCAGTCCCTTGATCACACCCGTTGACGCCGAGTTCCGGGTCGGCACGATGGGCCTTGGCTGGGATTCCGAGGCGCAGACGGTGGTCGTCGAATTGCTCGCGGTGTCCGACGCTGAATTCGACGCGTCGGTGGTGCTCGATGACGCCGAGGAGGGACCGGACGCGGTGCGGGTCTTTCTGACGCCCGAATCGGCGCGCCAGTTCGCGACGCGTTCCAACCGAGTGATTTCGGCCGGCCGCCCGCCGTGCCCGCTGTGCGATGAACCGCTGGACCCGGAGGGCCACATCTGCGTCCGCACCAACGGCTATCGCCGCGGCGCCCTTGCCGAGTCCGACGATGTCGCCGAAGAATAGCGGCGGGCCAGATGACGGCGAGGTGTTGCGGCGCGGCGAGCTGACCGTCATCGGACGAATTCGGTCAGCCAGCAACGCCACCTTCCTCTGTGAAGCCAATCTTGCTGAGCGCCAAGTTCATTGCGTGTACAAACCGATTGCCGGTGAGGCACCGCTGTGGGACTTCCCGGACGGCACACTGGCAGGCCGCGAGCTGGCCGCCTACCTGGTGTCTTCGACGCTCGGCTGGGATATCGTGCCGTACACCATCATTCGCGACGGGCCGGCGGGACGCGGCATGCTCCAGCTATGGGTGAATCAGCCCGGTGACGAGGTGGGCGACGAGCCGGATTTCGGCCCCGATCTCGTCGACCTGCTGCCCGCCGGGCACATCCCGCCCGGCTACCTGCCGGTATTGCAGGCCTACGACTATGCCGGCGACGAGGTCACCCTGGTGCACGCGGACGACATCCGGCTGCGCCGGATGGCCGTCTTCGATGTGTTGATCAACAACGCCGACCGCAAGGGGGGCCACATCCTGTCCGCTGTCGACGGGCACGTGTACGGCGTCGACCATGGGGTGAGCCTGCATGTCGAGGACAAGCTGCGAACCGTGCTGTGGGGGTGGGCCGGTAAGCCGGTCGACGACGAGACCCTCGATGCGGTGCGCGCGCTGCGTGACGCCTTGCGCGGCGGGCTCGGCGACCGGCTGTGTGAACACATCACCCGCCGTGAGATCGACGCGTTGCACGCCAGAGCGGTTGCGCTGCTGGGCAATCCGGTGATGCCGACCCCCGAGCGTCGCCGCCCGATCCCGTGGCCGGCATTCTGATCGGACGGTTCGCCCTCATGCGCCGGCCTCGACCTGCCAGGCCGAATGGGCGCGGCGAGATTGCATCTGCGGGCCCGGTTCGGCGCCGAGGGCCGGCTGCCACGGTGGATGGCACTCGGGCGGTTTGGACCGGCTGACAGGTATCCGGCGCAGGAGGTATATCTTGACCCATCCCTCAGGTATTCCGGTGTTCGAACGGTTCTTCCGCTCGGTCGGGAACATCACGATCGACAAGAACGACGTCCGTCGATTCCGACAGTTCGTCGATACACAGATCGACGACATCGCCGTCGCCGGACGCAACTCGGCCAAGTGGAACGGCCGCGACGTGATCGTGGCGCAGGACCTTCCGATTACCAAGGGTCTTCAGGAACGGATGCGGGAGTTCGACAAGCTCGAAGAAGCCGATCAGATCCGCGAAGTTTTGCGTCAGGTCGTTCGACGGCCACCGGCGGATGTCACCTTCGACGAGGAGACCGAGCAGCTGTTGCCCGAGGTCTTCGGCGGGTTGAGCGTCGCGCTGGCCCGGTCGTTCCGCGTGATCGACCCGACGGTGTCGAATCCGTCGACCCGGCACTGGGACCGGGTGTTCACCCTGTTCGCGTTGATGTTCTGACCGGACATCCGCCGCGGACTGGCCCAGGCGAGCGAAACCGCGAGGCTGAAATCGTCTCGTCAGTGCGAGGCGCAGGTTGGCTCCAATGACGCAGTCTTTGAGGACAACCGCTGACGAAATTCACAGGCAAGCAAGAGGAAAGGCGATATGACTCTGTCTATGCAACGCCCCACGGCGCAGGTTCACACTTGGCATCCATTTCGCGAGTTCGAGAACCTGTATCAAGAGATGGACCGACTGGCGCAATCGGTATTCGGTGGATTGCCGGAAACTGGCGCCTGGTTGCCCGCGGCCGACATCGTCGAGACGGACAGCGCGTATGTGATTGAAATCGAGCTTCCTGGTGTGCGCCGCGAGGATATCGATATCGAGATGAATGGCAACGAATTGGTCGTCACCGGAGGGTTGAAGGAAACTAAACGCGAAGGATTGTTCCGCCGCCGCACCCGTCGGGTCGGCGAGTTCGAGTTTCGCGCGATGCTGCCGGCTTACCGTCGAGACGGCGACGTCGAGGCTTCGTTGGCAAACGGCGTGTTGACGGTCCATGTGCCGAAGGCGGAGGCCGCCAAGTCAAGCAAGATCGAGATCAGCGAAGCTGACAAACCCAGCTGACCTGGGCGCCCAGCTGACCCGGGGCGTCAGGTGCCCTGGCTGAGGAATCGCCACGCGCGCGTGGCGGCGTGGAGGTTGAACCGGGTATCGATATTGCGAAGGTCGTAGCCGGTGAGGTCTGCTATCCGGGCTAGCCGGTATCTCAACGTGCTGCGATGGATATGCAATGCGGCGGCGGATTCGTCGTAGTTCCCGCCGCATTCGAGGTACTCGCTGAGCGTTGCCACTAGCTGCGAATGCTTGCTGTCGTCGTACTCGAGCAGTGCGCCGAGCCATTCGCCGATGAAGTCCTCGACGCTTCCGGCGCGGTGTGCCGCGTCGACGAGACGGTAGAAACCGAGTTCGTCGTAGGCGGACGCCCCCGCTGGAGTCGCCGAGTGCAGTCGGATGTTGACAGCGCGACGTGCCTCGGCGAAGGACTGCGGAAAGTCGGCGGGCGCATCGCAGCGCGAACCGATGCCGATCACAGTGCTGGACGTGCCGGTGATCTGGCTGATCAGCCGGTGCAGCCTTGCGGGATCGGGGCGATCGTCAATCAGAAGGACCGTCAAGCCGCTGTGGCGACCCTGCAGACAGGCCATATGCATCGCGGATGTGGCCTGGCCTGCGGCGACCGCCAACCCGCTTTCGCCACCCGGGCGATGTACAACCACCACGTAGTGGGGCCGGCGCAAGTCATGGCCCAGCGCCTCGGACCTCGCGTAGGCGCCCTCTTCATCGGTACCCGCTAGCAGGTCGTTGACGAATTCGCGTCGCACGTCGAGTTCGACCTCGGCGACATGCCGCTCATGTGAGAGCTCAAGGCCAAGCATCGTGCCGCAGTACCCGAGCGCAAACACGACGTCGTTGGTCACCTCGGCATCGGCGACGACCAGCGACAGCACGCCCAGAGTTTCTGCCCGAGGCCGAACCAATGTGGTCAGTCGGTCGCCGACCCGTGTCGCGGTGACCGACGCGGCAAGCCGGTGAAGCAGGACCTCTCGGCGGTTCGCGCTTGTCTTCGGGTAGCGGCGCGGCAGGCCGGGGCCGGCCCAGCAGCGCAGATTCCCGAACCGATCCTCGAGGGCGACCGGAAATCCGGTCAACCCGTGCAACGCATCGGCGAGGCCTTGCTCACCTGCACCGGCGGCCAGGGCGGCACCCAGAATTTCGTGCACGTTGGCCTGCCTTCGCAGCTGTTCGACCGCGGTAGCGAGCTTGGTGTTCGCCGTTTCCAGCTGGGCGGCCGAGCGGACGTCGCGTTGGTGTACCTCGGCGCAAGCCAACGCGGCGCCCGCCAGCTGGGCCAGCACGGATAGCAACAGGACGCAATTGGAATCGGGTGGCGTTGCGGCACTGACGATCAGGCAGCCGTTGAGGGTGCCTTGGTGACGGAGCCCCAAGGCATGGCCCCAACCCCTGCCGGGCACCTCCACCTGGCCGTCGCCGCCGGAATCTTCGACCAATCTGTCGATTTCGGGACGCTTCGTTTGTGAGGGCGGCCAGAGTTCCCAAGCGCCATCGGTGGTTCGGTAGCTGGCTTCGGTACGGCAGGGTGTCAGGGTGGTTGCCGCGGCGGCGGCGTCTTTGAGAATGTCCGCCGAATCCGGCCGGTCGAATCTGACGCTCGACAGCAGGGACAAGCCCCGGGAAGCCGCGTCGGGCTCCTCGGCGTCATACGTTCGGCTGGGCGGCTCATCGGTCATGTTCGTCGATTGCGTCACACGACGGCATACCCGCGCCGCGCCACCCCAAACAAATTGACATCAGGGCATGGGCAGGGGCGACCCAGCGGTCGTGCTGACAGGCCGAAATGCCGCCCGCGTTTTGGGCTCGCGGGCCCCACGCGGGTGCGGTATCAGATTGCCAGACTCCAATTTTGGAGCCTGATAGCCACTACCACACAGAACGAAAAACGGAAAAAGAGGTAGCAATGGTTCAGCATTCGACTGTGGCGGCCTCGGCGGTGCGGCCGAACGAGCCGGCCCGCCAGGTCATCGCCACCTTTGACAACTATGCCGACGCCGAGCGCGCCGTCGACTACCTGTCCGACCAGCAGTTCGACGTCTCACGGGTGGCGATCGTCGGCCGTGAGTTGGAGTACATCGAGCAGGTTCTCGGTCGGCTGAACTACGGCGGTGCTGCCTGGCGAGGTGCCCTTTCCGGGGCCTTGGTGGGCGCCCTGATCGGCTGGATTTTCGGCCTGTTCAACTGGGTCGAACCGCTGATTGCAGGTCTTGTGTTGGCCACCTACGGGCTGGTCTTCGGTGCCGTCCTCGGCGCCCTGATGGGCCTGTTGCTCCATGCGATGCAAGGGGGCCGTCGCGATTTTTCATCCGTGAGCGGGCTGCGGCCCAAGCACTATGACGTCGTCGCCGACGTCGAGGTCGCCGAGCGCGCTCTGCAGACACTCTCCAGCGCGGGCAACCGAAGGGAATAGGACATGGCAACGGCAGTAGGCATCGATCTGGGAACGACGAACTCCGTCATCGCCGCCTGGCAGGGTGGCGAGCCGGTCGTCATCCCCAATTCCGAGGGCGCCCGCACCACGCCGTCGGTGGTGGCATTCACCGAAAGTGGTGAACGTTTGGTGGGGCAGCTCGCCAGGCGGCAATCGATCATGAATCCCAAGGGGACCATCTACTCAGCGAAACGATTCATCGGCCGCCGCTTCGATGAAATCTCCGAAGAAGCCAAGGCGGTGAGCTTCGACGTCGTCGAGGGGGAGGGCGGGGCCGCTCGGTTCGAGGTGCGCGGAAAGCTATACGCGCCTGAGGAAATCAGTGCACAGGTGCTTCGCAAGCTCGTCGACGATGCCAGCAAGTTTCTCGGCGAGCGCGTGAAGGAAGCGGTGATCACCGTACCGGCGTACTTCAACGATGCCCAACGCAACGCGACCAAGGACGCGGGCCGGATCGCCGGCCTTGACGTGCTCCGCATCATCAACGAGCCGACGGCCGCCGCACTGGCGTACGGCTTGGATAAGAAGGGCCACGAGACAGTCCTGGTGTTCGATCTTGGCGGCGGCACATTCGATGTCAGCCTTCTGGATGTGGGCGACGGGGTGGTGGAAGTCCGTGCCACGGCCGGCGATTCCCATCTCGGCGGCGACGACTTCGACCGCAGGCTCGTCGACTACCTCGCCACTGAGTTCCAGCGTGAGAACAGCATCGACCTGCGCTCAGATCCGCAGGCCCTTCAGCGACTTTTCGAGGCCGCCGAGAAGGCCAAGGTGGAACTGTCATCGGTCGCACAGACGCAGGTGAACCTGCCGTTCATCACCGCGGACGCCAGTGGACCCAAGCACCTCACGATGACCATCAACCGGTCGAAGTTCGAGGACCTGACCCATGACATCGTAGAGCGGACGATGGCTCCGGTCAAGCAGGCGATGGAAGACGCCAAGGTGACGGCCAACGACATCGACGAGGTCATCCTGGTCGGTGGGTCCACCCGCATCCCAGCCGTGCAGGCCCTCGTTCGCCGGCTCACCGGCGGCAAGGACCCGAACATGAGCGTGAACCCGGACGAGGTCGTCGCGCTTGGCGCAGCGATTCAGGCGGGCGTGCTCAAGGGCGAGGTTTCCGACGTGCTCCTGCTGGATGTCACGCCGCTGTCACTGGGCGTGGAGACCGCCGGCGGGCTGATGACCAAGATCATCGAGCGCAACACGACGATCCCGGTCCGCCGTAGCGAGGTGTTCACCACCGCTGCGGACAATCAGCCGGCGGTGGATGTGGTGGTGCTGCAGGGCGAACGCGAATTGGCAAGGGACAATCGAGTTCTCGGCCGGTTCAAGCTGGAGAACATTCGGCCTGCGCCCCGTGGCGAGCCGCAGATAGAGGTGATCTTCGACATCGACGCCAATGGCATCCTCAATGTCACCGCCCGCGACAAGGACACCAACGCCGAGCAGGGCATCACGATCAGCGAGCAGTCCAACCTCGATCAGAGCGAGGTCGAGCGGATGGTCGCCGAAGCCGAGGCTCACCGCCGCGAGGACGAGCAGCTGCGCCGGGAGGTCGAGGCGCGCAACGAACTCGATTCGGCGGCATATCAAGTCGAGCGCCGGCTGGCCGAACTCGGCGATGCGGCCGCGCCGCACGATCGGGCGCGCGCCGAGATGCTCGTCACCGATGCGCGGCAGGCGGTCAAGGAAGAGGCTCCGATGGACCGGGTTCAGCAGCTGACCTCGGAACTGCAGCAGGTGCTGTACGGGCTGCAAGCCGCACCGACCCGTGGCAACGGCCAACCGTCTGGCGGCGGTCAGGCCGCGCCGTCGGATGACGACGTCGTCGATGCCGAGTTCGACCGGAGCTAATTAGTCATGGCCAGTCCGGCAGAACACTCGACGACACACTCGACGACCGAAGAGGACCGTAACGGCGCCGACGAGGGTCGGCCCGAGGCGGTTGCCGCCCAGGCCGAACCAGACCCGGAGTTGGCTCGGCTCGAAGACCGCTGGCGACGCGCGATGGCCGATCTGGACAATCTGCGCAAGAGGTACGCCCGTGAGCTTGACCGGGAACGAAACAACGAACGGTCCAGGGTGGCCTCCGCCTGGTTGCCCATCGTGGATGACCTGCAGCGCGCGCTGAGCTACGAAGGCGAGGGCTCCAACGCGGTCGTCGAGGGTGTCCGAACGATCCTGCAGCAGGCCGTTCAGGTGCTCGAACAGCTCGGTTATCCGCGCGATGCGGAGACGGGGATGCCGTTTGATCCCGAGCGGCACGAAGTGGTCGGCGTCGTCGAACATCCGGACATCGAGCCGGGGACGGTCGTTGATGTGTTGCGGGCGGGCTACGGGCAGGGATCGAATCGGCTGCGGCCCGCGGCGGTGGTCGTCAGCCGCCGCGAGGGGTGACCGCGGTGGCGCGCGACTACTACGAAGCCCTCGGGGTATCGCGGGACGCCACCGCCGATCAGATCCAGCAGGCCTTCCGGACTCTTGCACGCAGGTATCACCCCGACGTCAACAAGGACCCGGGCGCCGAGGACCGGTTCAAGGAAATCAACGAGGCTTACCACGTCCTGTCCGACCCGCAGACGCGTAAGCGCTACGACCGCTTCGGCGAGGACTTCCGGCGAGTTCCCGAGGACTTGGAAGAGCAGGCGCAGGCGGGAGCGGGCGTCGGCGGGTTCGGTGGCTTCCGCGGCGGGCCGGGTGGCCCGAGGGTGTACTACGGTCAGGGCTTCGGCGGTGGTCAGGGCTTCGGCGGTCAAGGCGCCGGGGTCAACATCGACGACCTCTTCGGCGACATCTTCAGCGGCGGTGGCGGATTCGGGCCGGTCCCGGGCGCCGACCAAGAAGCGCAGCTGGAGCTGACCGTCGAGGAGGCCTATCGGGGCGGCAAGCGCCAGATTTCGCTGGACGGTCGCACCTACACCGTCAACATTCCCGCCGGTGTGGTCGGGGGCCAGCGGATCCGGTTGGCCGGCGAAGGTGGCCAGGGAAGCGGGAATGGCCAGGCGGGCGATCTGTACCTGGTGGTGCGCATCAAGCCGCATCCGCGGTTCCGGCTCGACGGTCGCGACATCACGGTCGACCTTCCGGTATCTCCGTGGGAGGCCGTGCTCGGCGCAACTGTCGCGGTCGGGACACCCGGTGGCGAAGCGAAGGTGAAGGTGCCGCCGGGATCCTCGACCGGCAGGCGGTTGCGGTTGCGCGGTGAAGGGATGCCCAACCCCCGCGGCACGCCAGGCGACCTCTACGCGGAGGTCAAGATCGTGGTGCCACCGAAACCCACTGCGCGGGAACGGGAATTGTTCGAGCAGCTGGCGGCCGAATCCACCTTCGATGCGAGGAGGTCACGATGACCCGCTATGTGCTGGCGCGCCGGCCCGGGTTGTCCCTTGATGCGTTCGCCCGGCGGGCCGGCCTGCATCCCGACATGGTGCGCCGATTGGTCGCGTTGGGCCTGCTGCCGTGTCGACCCGACGCCCGCGGGGAGCCGCGGTTTGAATCGTCGGCCGTGGCGACAGCCGCCCGGATCCAGCGACTGCGAACGGGGTTGGGGCTGAACTACGCGGCAATCGGTCTGGTGCTCGATTTGCTCGATCACATCGACGAACTTGAATCAGCTTCTCGCCGAAGGAGGACACCGGAGTGGACATCAACAGTTTGACGCAGAAGTCGCAGGAGGCGTTGGCCGAGGCGCAGAGCATCGCGACCCGGATGGGTCACACAGAGGTCGACGGCGAGCACCTGTTGATGGCCCTCATCGACCAGCCGGAGGGTTTGGTGCCCAGGCTGATCGACCAGGCGGGCGCCGACACCGCCATGCTGCGCGCCGACCTTGAAAAGGAGCTGAACCGCAGGCCCAAGGTCAGCGGTCCTGGCGCGCAACCGGGTCAGGTGGCGATCACCCACCGACTGGCGAAGGTGCTGGAGGCGGCCGAAAGGGAAGCCAAGCGACTCAAGGACGAATACATCTCGGTTGAGCATCTGGTGATCGCGCTCGCCGAGGAGGGGTCATCGACGGCCGCAGGCAGAATCCTCGCGTCTCACAACGTCACCCGCGATGCGTTCCTGACCGCGCTGACCAACGTACGGGGCAATCAACGGGTCACATCCGCGACTCCCGAGGGGACGTACGAGGCGCTGGAGAAGTACGGCCGCGACCTGGTCGCCGAGGCGCGGGCCGGCAAGCTTGATCCGGTCATCGGACGGGATGCCGAGATCCGGCGGGTCATCCAGATCCTGAGCCGCAAGACCAAGAACAACCCCGTCCTGATCGGCGACCCCGGCGTCGGCAAGACGGCGATCGTGGAGGGCCTTGCGCAACGCATCGTGCGCGGCGACGTGCCAGAAGGCTTGCGGGACAAGACGATCTTCTCCCTCGATATGGGCTCGCTGGTGGCGGGTGCAAAGTACCGTGGCGAGTTCGAGGAGCGGCTGCAGGCCGTGCTGTCGGAGGTAAAGGCCGGCGAGGGCCGAATTCTGCTGTTCGTCGACGAGCTACACAACGTGGTCGGCGCCGGCGCGGTCGAAGGCTCGCTGGACGCGGGCAACATGCTCAAGCCGATGCTCGCCCGCGGCGAGTTGCACATGATCGGTGCCACCACGCTCGACGAGTACCGCAAGCACATCGAGAACGACGCCGCGTTGGAGCGCCGCTTCCAGACCGTGCTGGTCGACGAACCCGACGTCGAGGACACCATCTCGATCCTGCGCGGACTGCGCGAGCGTCTTGAGGTCTTCCACGGCGTCAAGATTCAAGACAGCGCACTGGTGGCCGCTGCCACGTTGTCCCACCGCTACATCACCGACCGGTTCCTGCCCGACAAGGCCATCGACCTCGTCGACGAGGCGTGCGCCCGCCTGCGCACCGAAATCGATTCCATGCCAGCGGAATTGGACGAGATAACCCGGCGGGTGACCAGGCTGGAGATCGAGGAGGCGGCACTGTCGAAGGAGACCGATGCGCCCAGCAAGTCCCGCCTCCAGGAGCTGCGCAAGGAACTGGCGGATCTGCGTAGCGAGGCCGACGCCCGCCACGCGAAGTGGGACGCCGAACGGCAGGCGATCCGGCGGGTCCAGGAACTGCGCGAGCAGCTCGAGCAATTACGGCATGAAGCCGAGGAAGCGGAGCGCAACTACGACCTCAACCGCGCCGCCGAATTGCGCTACGGCCAGATCACCGAACTGGAGCGCAAGCTGACCGCCGCCGAGGAGCAACTCAGGTCCAAGCAGGGCGACCGGCCGCTGCTGCGCGAGGTGGTCACCGAAGACGAGATCGCCGAGATCGTGGCCGCGTGGACGGGCATACCGGTGGCCCGGCTACAGGAGGGCGAACGCGAAAAACTGTTGCGCCTCGACGAAATCCTGCACGAGCGGGTGATCGGCCAGGACGAGGCCGTACAGGTGGTGGCCGATGCGGTCATCCGTGCCCGCTCCGGAATCCGAGATCCGCGCCGACCCATTGGGTCGTTCATCTTCCTGGGCCCCACCGGTGTCGGCAAGACGGAACTGGCGAGAACGCTTGCCGCCGCGCTGTTTGACAGCGAGGAGAACATGGTTCGGCTCGACATGAGCGAATACCAGGAGCGGCACACCGTCAGCCGACTTGTCGGCGCCCCGCCGGGATATGTCGGCTACGACGAAGGCGGCCAGCTCACCGAGGCGGTACGACGCAAGCCGTATTCGGTGGTGCTTTTCGACGAGATCGAAAAGGCGCACGCCGACGTGTTCAACACCCTGCTGCAGGTACTCGACGACGGCCGGCTCACCGACGCGCAGGGCAGGCAGGTGGACTTCCGCAACACGGTGGTGATCATGACGTCCAACATCGGATCGCACTACCTGCTCGATGGCGTCACCGCCGACGGCGAGATCAAACCCGATGCGCGTGAACGGGTGATGGCCGAACTGCGCGGGCACTTCCGGCCGGAGTTCCTCAACCGCGTGGATGACATCGTGCTGTTCACCCCGCTGTCCCTCCCGCAGATCGAGCGGATTGTCGACCTGCAGCTGGCCGAACTGCGGAACAGGATGGCGGAGCGCCAGATCGAGCTCGACGTCACCGAGGATGCCCGTCGGCTCATCGCCGAGCGCGGATACGACCCGGTGTACGGCGCGCGGCCGCTGCGGCGCTATATCGCCCACGAGGTGGAGACCAGGATCGGACGAGCACTTCTGCGTGGCGACATCCAGGCTGGCGGCGTCATCCGCGTCACCGTCGAGCACGGTGAACTCACTGTGAACTATGCGCAAGCGGCGATTGCCGCCTGACGAAAGCAGGGACATGCAATCCACCGTTGTGACATGCCCGAATTGCGGTAAGCGCAACAGGGTTCCTGCGGCTGCCGACGGGAAACCACGCTGCGCCCAGTGCCGTCAATGGCTGCCCTGGATCGTTGACGTCGGCGATGAGGACTACGCCGAGGCGGTCGAAAAGTCTTCGGTCCCAGTGCTCGTCGACCTCTGGGCCACCTGGTGCGGGCCTTGTCGCATGGTCAGCCCGGCGCTGGAGCAGCTCGCCACCGAACGCGCGGGCCAGCTGAAGCTGGTCAAAGTCGACGTCGACAAGGCACCCGCGATATCGCGACGATTCAGCGTTCAGGCGGTGCCGACCCTGCTCGTCGTCGACCGCGGTGCAGTGGTGTCGCGCCAGTCGGGAGCCGTTCCCGCTGCCGCGCTGCGTAACTGGGTCGATCAGGCGCTGGCCGCGCACAGCACGAAGGAGGTTTGACGATGACCACGGCAGGTATCGACCCGCACGTGGCGGCGATCCGACGGGTGGTACCTCGCTCAGACGGATGTGAGGAATGCCTGCGGATGGGTACGCCGTGGGTGCACCTGCGGTTGTGCCTGACGTGCGGGCACGTCGGCTGCTGTGACTCCTCGCCGATGCGGCACGCTCGCGCACACGCGCAGCGGATCGGGCATCCGGTGGTGGCTGCCATGGAGGCCAACTGGCGCTGGTGCTACTTCCACGAAAACTATGTCTGAGGCGCCTGCCGTCGAGCCCGCACCTGTGTCGCCGCCAGAAACCCCCGATATCTACGGCGCATACCCGCGACTGAGCGACGACCAGATCCTGACACTCGAGGCCGGCGCTGCCCATCGTGCCGTGGACCGCGGCGCGACGTTGGTCCGCGAGGGTGAGCGCACGGAGAACTTCTACGTCATCCTCTCCGGAAAGGTCGCCATCCTCACGTGTGACGAACGCGGTGAACCGCACGTGCTCCGGGTGCATGGGCCTGGGCGGTTTCTCGGCGAACTCGCCGAACTGGAGGGGCAGGCCGCGTTCTACACCGCCGAGGTCATCGAGCCCGGTGAGGTACTGGTGATCCCGGCCGAGCGGGTGCGTGGGCTGGTCGCACACGATCTGCTGCTATCCGATCTCATCCTGCGTGCGTACCTGATCCGTCGTGCACTGCTGATCGAGCAGGGCACCGGCTTGCGAATCATCGGATCCTGCTTTTCGCCGGACACGGTCCGGCTTCGCGAGTTTGCAGCGCGAAACCGACTGCCGCACAGGTGGATTGACCTCGAACGTGACAAGCGGGCGGAGGAGCTGCTGCGTCGCTTCGAAGTGTCGACCCAGGAGACCCCGGTGGTGATCTTCGGAGGCAAGGTGCTGCGGAATCCGACCAACACCGAATTGGCCCGCGCGGTTGGGCTTCCGGTCGTCGACACGCTGCGCGACGAGTGCGACGTGGTAGTAATCGGCGCAGGACCGGCCGGCCTTGGCGCGGCCGTATACGCCGCGTCGGACGGCTTGAACACCGCGGCTGCGGATGCGATCGCGGCGGGTGGGCAGGCCAGCACGTCGTCGCGCATCGAGAACTATCTTGGGTTTCCCGGTGGTATCTCCGGCGCCGATCTCGCCGAGCGGGCCGTGCTGCAGGCGAGCAAGTTCGGCGCCAGGATCATGATTTCCGCCGACGCCCACAGGCTCGAGTTCGACAGCGGCCAGCACCTGGTGTGTATGGCCGACGGCAGCCAAATCGTCGGGCGCGCCGTCGTGCTGGCAACCGGTGCGCGCTACCGCAAGCTCGCCGCACGCGGTGTCGAGGCGTTCGAGGGCAACGGTGTGTACTACGCCGCCACGTATCAAGAAGCGCTGCTGTGCGGCAATGGACCGGTCGTCATCGTCGGCGGCGGGAATTCCGCGGGCCAGGCGGTGCTGTTCCTGGCCAGCCGGGTTGCTCGGGTGGACCTGCTGATCCGCGGTGATGACATCAGCAAGGACATGTCGCGGTATCTGGTCGACCAGCTGCAGCGGCATCCGCGGGTATCGGTGCATGCGCACACCGAGGTTCGTGAGGTGCGGGGAAACGGTTGGGTCGAAGACGTCGTCGTCGAGAACAACCAAAACGGTCAAAGGCAGCGACTCCGAACCACCGCCGTCTTCGTCTTCATCGGCGCCGACCCGAACACCGCCTGGTTGGATGGCGCTATCAGGCTCGACGACAAGGGCTTCATCCCCACCGGCCGGTCCGCCATGTATTCGGATGCCGACACGAGCGGGACGCGGCACCAACCGGCGGTGCTCGAGACGAGCCGACCCGGTGTCTTTGCCGCCGGCGACGTGCGTAGTGGTTCGGTCAAGCGGGTGGCATCGGCAGTCGGTGAGGGTTCGATGGCGATCCGGCAGATCCACGAGTTTTTCGGCGCGTGATCTACTGGGCCGGTGAGCCTGACCGATGCGGCGCTGGCCGCCGAGGTGGCTGCCGACGCGGGTGACCTGTTGCTCGTTGTGCGCGATGAGATGGGCTTCTACGATCCCTACGATCTCGGCGACGCCGGCGACAAACGGGCCAATGCGCTGATCCTGGACCGGCTGCGTCGGGACCGGCCCGACGACGCGGTGCTGAGCGAGGAGGCCGTCGACGACGTCTCACGGGTGCACGCCGAGCGGGTCTGGATCGTCGACCCGGTGGACGGCACCCATGAATATTCGTTACCAGGCCGCGACGACTGGGCGGTGCACGTCGCGTTGTGGCAGCGCTCCGACGCGACGGGCGGCGGCATCACGGACGCTGCGGTCGCGCTGCCCGCGAGAGGTGAGGTGTACCGCACCGACACCGTCACCTCGCCGCCGCCCCGGGTCCAAGGACCCATCCGCATCACCGCCAGCGCCAACCGGCCGCCGCCGGTGCTGTGGTGGCTGCGGGAGCGGCTGGACATCCAGCTGGTCCGCATCGGGTCGGCAGGCGCCAAGGCGATGGCCGTTGTCCGCGGCGACGTCGACGCCTACCTGCACGCCGGGGGACAGTGGGAATGGGATTCAGCCGCCCCTGCGGGAGTGGTGCGGGCGGCCGGCCTGCACGCCTCCCGGCTCGACGGGTCCCCGCTGGTCTACAACCGCCGCGACCCCTACCTGCCCGACCTGCTGATGTGCCGCCCCGAGCTGGCCGATGTCCTGCTCGAGGGCATCCGGTCGGCGTATCGCCGCCGGTGACGGGAATGGATCGGCACCTTAAAGTCGACGCTATGCAATCGTGGCCGGCGCCGAACGTCCCGGCGCTGCCTGGGCGAGGTCCCCAGCTGCGGCTCTACGACAGCGCCGATCGGCAGGTCCGTCCCGTTTCGGCGGGCCAGATGGCCACCATGTACGTCTGCGGCATCACGCCCTACGACGCCACCCACCTCGGCCACGCCGCTACCTACCTGACGTTCGACCTTGTACACAGGGTCTGGCTGGACTCCGGTCATCGGGTGCACTACGTGCAGAACATCACCGACGTGGACGACCCCCTGTTGGAGCGGGCCGAGCGCGACGGCGTGGACTGGAGAGACCTGGCCGACCGCGAGACCGACCTGTTCCGCGACGACATGGCGGCACTGCGGGTGCTTCCGCCCCACGACTACGTTGCGGCGACCGAGGCCATCGCCGAGGTGGTCGAGCTCGTCGAGAAGATGCTGGCCTCCGGCGCTGCCTACGTGGTCGAGGACCCCGACCACCCCGACGTCTACTTCCGCGCCGACGCCACCACGCAGTTCGGGTACGAGTCGGGCTACGACCGCGACACCATGCTGCGACTCTTCGCGGAGCGTGGCGGCGACCCCGACCGCACCGGCAAGAGCGACGAACTCGACGCACTGATGTGGCGGGCCCAGCGGCCCGGCGAACCGAGCTGGCCGTCGCCGTTCGGCCCCGGCAGGCCCGGCTGGCACGTGGAATGCGCCGCGATCGCGCTCAGCCGCATCGGCACCGGGTTGGACATCCAGGGCGGCGGTAGTGATTTGATATTCCCGCATCATGAGTTCTCGGCTGCCCACGCCGAATCCGTAACGGGGGAGCGGCGATTCGCTCGTCACTACGTGCACGCCGGGATGATCGGCTGGGACGGCCACAAGATGTCGAAAAGCCGCGGCAACCTGGTTCTGGTGTCGCGGTTGCGGGATAGCGGGGTCGATCCGGCGGCCATCCGGCTCGGGCTGCTGGCAGGCCACTACCGCGCCGACCGGTCGTGGACCAATCAAGTACTCGACGAGGCCAACGTCCGGCTGCACCGGTGGCGCTCCGCGGCGATATTGTCCGCGGCGCCCGATGCGACAGACGTGGTCGCCCGGGTGCGACAGTACCTTGCCGATGATCTCGACACACCGAAAGCGATTGCCGCGCTGGATGGTTGGACCACCGACGCTCTTGAGTACGGTGGCCGCGATATCGAGGCGGGACGGACGGTGGCGACGGCGATCGACACGCTGCTCGGGGTCCAGCTGCAGAACCGCGAGATCGGCCCAAGGTGATTTGCGGCGGTGGAGTACGTTTCGTGCCATGAGTTCTGTAAACGGCAAGGTCGCCCTGATCACCGGGGCCGCCAACGGTATCGGGGCCGAAGTGGCTCGTCGGCTGCACCAGAAGGGTGCCAAACTGATTCTGACAGATCTGGACGAAGCGCAGCTCAAGGCGGTCGCGGCCCGGCTCGGCAAGGACCGGGTGCTGACCGAGGCCGCCGACGTTCGCGAGCTCTCGGACATGCAGGCCGCGGTGGACAAGGGCATCGAGCGCTTCGGCGGCATCGACATCGTCGTGGCCAACGCCGGTATCGGCGTCTACGGCTCGGTGCTTAACGTGGATCCGGCGGCGTTCAAGACGCTGATCGATGTCAATGCGCTCGGCGTGTTCCACACCGTGCGCGCCGCGCTGGCGTCGGTGATCGAGCGGCGCGGCTACGTGCTGATCGTGTCATCGGCGGCGGCCTACTTCGCGATACCCGGAGGATCGTCGTACAACTTGTCGAAGGCCGGGGTCGAGCAGTTCGCCAACGGCCTGCGCATGGAGGTCGCCCATCACGGTGTCGATGTCGGGTCCGCCCATATGTCGTGGATCGACACGCCACTCGTGCGCGAGACCGAGGCGGAGCTGGCAACGTTCCGCGAAATGATCGACGCACTTCCGGGTCCGCTTGGCAGGACGACGTCGGTCGAGGATTGCGGCGAGGCGTTCATCAAGGGCATCGAGGGACGTAAGCGACAAATCAACTGCCCCAGCTGGGTGGGGTTGTTGCGGTGGCTGAAGCCGCTGCTATCCACGCCGTTGGTCGAGTCGCGGATGCACAAGCTGGTTCCGAAACTACTGCCGCAGATGGACGCCGAGGTCGCCGCGCTCGGTCGCTCGACCAGCGCCCGCACTGAATCGATCGAAAAGCGGTGATACGCAGCGCGGTTGCCCTCATCGCGACCGTCTTGCTGCTCGCCGGTTGCGGCACCAGGTCATCCGAGAAGCCAGTGACCTCATCGGCACCAGCCAGCCCGGCCGCCGTCACGCCGGACCAGGCCCGCGCGATCGCGAAAGATGCCTACATTTTCGGCTTCCCTATGGTCGACAGCTATCGCGTCCAGTACTCGTATCTGGTCAACAAACAGGATCCCGAGTACAAGGGTGGCTGGAACGAGATTCACAGCGCCGCAAGGGTTTACACACCGGCCGACACCGCAATCCAAACGCCGAATTCGGATACCCCGTACTCGATGCTCGGCGCCGACCTGCGGACAGAGCCGCTGGTGCTTACGGTCCCGCCGATCGAACAGGACCGCTACTACTCACTGCAGTTCATCGACGGCTACACCTACAACTTCGCGTACGTCGGCAGTCGCACCACGGGCAATGGTGGTGGGAAATACCTTCTCGCCGGACCGAATTGGAAGGGCAACAAGCCGGAGGGCATCAACGAGGTCATCCAGTCCGACACCGACCTTGCTCTGGTGGTCTACCGAACCCAGCTTTTCGGACCGTCCGATATCGACAGCGTCAAGAAGATCCAGGGCGGTTACCAGGTTCAGCCGTTGTCGGTGTACCTGAACCAACCCTCGCCGGCGCCCGCACCGCCGATCGACTTCGTGCCATCCTTGACGCCGGAGCAAGAGCGAACCTCGCCGCGTTTCTTCCAGATCCTCAACTTCGCGCTCCGGTTCGCTCCCACGCTGCCGTCCGATAAGGACCTGCGCACCCGGTTCGCGACCATCGGGGTGGGTCCCGACGGAAGCTTCGATGCCGACAAGCTCAGCCCGGAGATGCGGACGGCGATCGAGGGCGGGATCGCCGACGCCTGGGCTGAGCTGGACAAACTCAAGAAGGACAAGGTCGATACCGGTGAGGTCGGCTCGGCACAGTTCTTCGGCACGGCCGCGGATTTGAAGGGCAACTATCTGTACCGGATGGCCGGCGCCGCGTTCGGTATCTACGGCAACTCCGCGGCGGAGGCGCTCTACCCGAGCTTTTCCGATGACTCCGTGGGCGCGCCGCTGACCGGCGCGAACAACTACACCTACCACTTCGCGAAGGGCCAGCTACCGCCCGTCAACGCGTTCTGGTCACTGACCATGTACGAGCTGCCGCAAAGCCTGTTGGTCGCCAACCCGATCAACCGGTATCTGATCAACTCGCCGATGCTGCCCAGCCTGGTGCCCGACACCGACGGCGGCTACACCTTCTATATCCAGAGCGAGTCGCCGGGCATCGACAAGGAGTCCAACTGGCTGCCAGCGCCGAAGGGCCCGTTCACGCTCGTGCTGCGGCTGTATTGGCCCAAACCCGACGCGCTCAACGGGACCTGGAAGGCCCCGCCGCCGGTGAAGGCCTAACCGCGGCGGGCTATCGCCCGAGGTGTTGGTTCTTCGGGCTATCGCCCGCGGTGTTGGTTCTTCGGGCTATCGCCCGAAGCCCGGCCCGCGGCGGCGCAGATAGCGTTCGAACTCCGCGGCCAGTGCGTCGCCATCGATCTTGCCGAGCGCCTCGTGCATGTCGACCTCGGCGTCGCCGCGTTCCTCGAGCGACTGGACATATTCGGCGATCTCGTCGTCCTCGGCGGTCATCTCGGTGACCGCCTGCTCCCACTCCTCGGCCTGCGTGGGCAGGTCGGCCAGCGGCACCTCGATGTCGAGAACGTCCTCGACGCGGCGCAGCAGAGCGACGGTCGCCTTGGGGTTGGGCGGCTGGGACACGTAGTGCGGAACGGCCGCCCAGAACGTCACGGCGGGGATGCCCGCTTGCACGCAGGCGTCCTGGAACACACCAGCGATGCCGGTCGGGCCCTCGTAGCGGGTTTCCTCCAGCCCGAATGCCTTCGCCGAGTCGGGGGAGTACGCCGCGCCCGACACCGGCACCGGCCGCGTGTGCGGCGTGTCGGCCAATAGCGCGCCGAGGATCACGACGGTGTGCACGTTGAGTTTGTCGGCGATGGCCAGCAGCTCAGCGCAGAATGTGCGCCAGCGCATGTTGGGCTCGACGCCATGCATCAGCACGATGTCGCGATCGGACCCGGGTGGGCGGCAGTGCGAGATCCGCATCGACGGCCACACCAGCTCGCGGGTGACGCCGTCGACCTGCCTGATCACCGGCCTATTCACCTGGTAGTCGTAATAGGCCTCGTCATCGATCTCCACGATGGGCTCGGCCTCCCAGATCGCGTCCAGGTGTTCCAGCGCGTCGCTGGCGGCATCGCCCGCATCGTTCCAGCCCTCGAAGGCCGCGACGATGATCGTGTCGTTGAGTTTTGGCAGGTCGGCCGGCCTGTGGCCGCTCGCATCCGACGGGGTCACTAGGCCAGCGTAAGCCTTGTGTGGCAGTGATGAGCGGCATCGCCACACAGGCTGATTTGCATAGACGGACTACTCTGTCGATGTGACTGTTGTGAACGATCACGCCTACGACACCGATTTGCTCGACACTTTGTCGAAGCGCGTCATGGTGGGCGATGGCGCCATGGGCACCCAACTGCAGGCGGCCGATCTGACGCTCGACGATTTCAACAACCTCGAGGGCTGCAACGAAATCCTCAACGACACCCGTCCGGATGTCATCGAGACGATCCACCGCAACTACTTCGAGGCCGGTGCCGACGCGGTCGAGACCAACACCTTCGGCTGCAACCTGTCGAACCTCGGTGACTACGACATCGCCGATCGGATCCGTGATCTGTCACACAGGGGCACCACGATCGCGCGGCGGGTCGCAGACGAGATGAGCACGCCCGATCATGCTAGGTACGTACTTGGATCCATGGGCCCGGGCACCAAGCTGCCGACACTCGGCCACACCGAATACGCGGTCATCCGCGACGCCTACACCGAGGCCGCGCTCGGCATGCTCGAAGGCGGCGCCGACGCGATCCTCGTCGAGACCTGCCAGGATTTGCTGCAGCTGAAGGCCGCGGTGCTGGGATCGCGCCGGGCGATGGCGCAGTTCGGCCGTTATATCCCGGTCATCGCCCACGTCACCGTGGAAACCACCGGCACCATGCTGCTGGGCAGCGAGATCGGCGCGGCGTTGACCGCGATCGAGCCGCTCGGTGTCGACGTGATCGGGCTGAACTGCGCGACCGGGCCCGCCGAGATGAGCGAGCACCTGCGCTACCTCTCGCAGCACGCCCGCACGCCGGTATCGGTGATGCCCAACGCCGGGCTGCCCGTACTGGGGGCCAACGGTGCCGAATACCCGTTGCAGCCCGACGAACTCGCCGAGGCGCTGTCCGGATTCGTAAGCGAATACGGGCTCTCGCTGGTCGGCGGCTGCTGCGGCACCACGCCCGAGCACATCCGCAAGGTCGTTGAGGCCATTCCCGGCGTGCAGCGCGCCGAACGCCACATCACATATGAGCCAGCGGTGGCATCGCTGTACTCGTCAATGCCGTTCGCGCAGGACGCCTCGGTGCTGATGATCGGTGAGCGGACGAACGCCAACGGCTCCAAGGCGTTCCGCGACGCGATGATCGCCGAGGACTACCAGAAGTGCCTCGACATCGCCAAGGAGCAGACCCGCGACGGCGCACACCTGCTCGACCTGTGCATCGACTACGTCGGCCGGGACGGCGTCGCCGACATGACCGCGCTGGCCAGCCGGCTCGCGACCGCGTCGACGTTGCCGATCATGCTGGACTCCACCGAAACACCGGTGCTGAAGGCGGGTTTGGAGCACCTGGGCGGGCGGTGCGCGATCAACTCGGTCAACTACGAGGACGGCGACGGCCCCGAGTCGCGATTCCACAAAACCATGGAACTGGTGGCCGAGCACGGCGCCGCGGTGGTGGCGTTGACCATCGACGAGGAGGGCCAGGCCCGCACCGCCGAGAAGAAGGTCGAGATCGCCGAGCGGCTGATCAACGACATCACCGGCAACTGGGGTGTCGAGGAGTCGTCGATCCTGATCGACAACCTGACCTTCACGATCTGCACCGGCCAGGAGGAGTCCCGCCGCGACGGCATCGAAACCATCAAAGCCATCCGCGAACTCAAGAAGCTGCACCCGGATGTGCAGACCACGCTTGGCCTTTCGAACATCTCGTTCGGGCTCAACCCCGCCGCGCGCCAGGTGCTCAACTCGGTGTTCTTGCACGAATGCCAAGAGGCCGGGCTGGATTCGGCGATCGTGCATGCATCGAAGATCGTGCCGATGAACCGGATTGACGAGAAACAGCGTGAGGTGGCGCTGGATCTGGTCTACGACCACCGCCGCGAGGGCTACGACCCGCTGCAGGAACTGATGACGATGTTCGAGGGCGTGTCGGCGGCCTCGTCCAGGGAGTCGCGCGCCGCGGAGCTGGCCAAGCTGCCGCTGCTGGAGCGCCTGGCGCAGCGCATCGTCGACGGTGAGCGCAGCGGTCTCGAGGCCGACCTCGATGAGGCGATGACGCAGAAGCCGCCGCTGGCGATCATCAACGACAACCTGCTTGACGGCATGAAGACCGTCGGTGAGCTGTTCGGGTCGGGTCAGATGCAGCTGCCGTTCGTGCTGCAGTCCGCCGAGGTGATGAAGACCGCGGTGGCCTACCTCGAGCCGCACATGGAGAAATCGGACGACGATAGCGGCAAGGGCCGCATCGTGCTCGCGACGGTCAAGGGCGACGTGCACGATATCGGTAAGAATCTCGTCGACATCATCTTGAGCAACAACGGATATGAGGTCGTCAACATCGGCATCAAGCAGCCGATCGCGAACATCCTCGAGGTGGCCCAGGACAAGAGCGTCGACGTCGTCGGCATGTCCGGGCTGCTGGTGAAGTCCACCGTGGTGATGAAGGAAAATCTCGAGGAGATGAACACCCGCGGGGTGGCCGACCGGTTCCCGGTGCTGCTCGGCGGTGCGGCGCTGACCCGTAGCTACGTCGAGAACGACCTGACCGAGGTCTACCAGGGCGAAGTGCATTACGCGCGGGACGCGTTCGAGGGCCTCAAGCTGATGGACACCATCATGAGCGCCAAACGCGGTGAGGCGCCAACGCCGGGAAGTCCGGAGGCTCTGCTGGCTGAGGGCGCGCGCGAGAAGGAGGCCGAGCGCAAGGCCCGCCACGATCGGTCGAAACGCATTGCGGCCGAACGCAAAGCCAAGGAAACGCCCGTCGAGGTGCCGGAGCGGTCCGACGTCGCCGCCGACGTCGAGGTGCCCGTCCCGCCGTTCTGGGGCACCCGCGTCGTCAAGGGTGTCGCGGTCGCCGACTACACCACTCTGCTCGACGAGCGTGCGCTGTTCCTCGGGCAGTGGGGTCTGCGCGGCGTGCGCGGCGGTGAGGGCCCGTCGTACGAGGAGCTGGTCGAGTCCGACGGCCGGCCGCGTCTGCGGTACTGGCTGGACCGGCTGTCCACCGACGGCATTCTCGCCCACGCGGCGGTGGTGTACGGCTACTTCCCCGCGGTGTCGGAAGGCGACGACGTCGTCGTGCTCGCCGAGCCCACCGGGTTGTCGGGACGCTCAACGAGTTTCGCTCCCGAGGATGCCACCGAACGGTTCCGGTTCACGTTCCCGCGCCAGCAGCGCGGTCGGTTCCTGTGCATCGCCGACTTCATCCGGTCGCGGGAGCTGGCGACCCAGCGCGGCCAGGTTGATGTGCTGCCGTTCCAGCTGGTCACGATGGGTCAGCCGATCGCTGACTTCGCAAATGAGCTGTTCGCGTCGGACTCCTACCGTGACTACCTCGAGGTGCACGGCATCGGGGTGCAGCTCACGGAGGCCCTTGCAGAGTATTGGCATAAGCGCGTGCGTGAGGAGCTCAAGTTTCCGGATCACATGATGGCCGCCGAGGATCCGGAGTCCGTCGAGGACTACTTCAAACTCGGCTACCGCGGCGCCCGGTTCTCGTTCGGTTACGGTGCATGCCCGAACCTGGACGACCGCGCCAAGATGATGGAACTGCTGGAGCCCGGCCGGATCGGTGTGACGCTTTCGGAGGAGCTACAGCTTCACCCGGAGCAGTCCACGGACGCGTTTGTACTCCATCACCCCGAGGCCAAGTACTTCAACGTTTAGAGGAATAATCGCGGGCATGCAGGCGGTGCTGTTCGATATGGACGGCACCCTCGTCGACTCCGAAAAGCTCTGGGACATCTCGCTGGCAGCGCTCTACGAAGAACTCGGCGGCCGGTTGACGCCGGAGGTACGCGCGTCGATGGTGGGCGGCTCCGCCGACGACACGATTCGGACCGTCTACGTCGACCTCGGTCTGGAGATGGATCCGGCCGCGATGGCCGAGTCGGATCGCTGGCTGCACGACTACACCGGTGAGCTGTTCGACAACGGGTTGCCGTGGTGCGACGGAGCCGAAGAATTGTTGGAAGCGCTTGCCGCCGAAGGCACTCCGATGGCCCTGGTTACCAACACTCAGCGAGAGCTCACCGACCGCGCACTGAATAGCATCGGACACCAATACTTCTCGGCGACGGTATGCGGTGACGAGGTGCCGCGCGGGAAACCCGCGCCGGATGCCTATCAGCGAGCCGCGGCGTTGCTGGGCCTGCCACCATCTGCGTGTTTGGCGATCGAGGACTCGGTCACGGGCACTGCGGCAGCCGAGGCCGCCGGATGCCCGGTGTTGGTGGTGCCCAACGACGTAGCGGTGCCGGGCGGGCCACGGCGACGCCACATTTCTTCACTGGTGCACGTCGCGGTGGCCGATCTACGGCGCGTACACGCGGAACTCACGCAGTTTGGAGAACGCACCGCCTGACCGCCGCGTTGTGATTGAATGTGATCCTCGTCACGCAACGCTGCGGAAGGACGTCACATGACTCACGGACCCGTCGGGGATTCTGCATCGGCCTTGGACTACGAGGAATCCGAGCACAGCGGACGTGTAGTCCGGATCGCTTCGGTCGCCGCGCTCGGCGGGCTCCTGTTCGGTTACGACAGCGCGGTGATCAACGGGGCTGTCTCGGCGATCCAGGACCACTTCCAAATCGACAACACCGCGCTGGGCTTCGCGGTCGCGTCGGCCCTGCTCGGCGCGGCGGCAGGGGCGATGACTGCGGGCCGGCTCGCAGACCGGATCGGCAGACTACAGGTGATGCGGATCGCCGCGGTGCTGTTTCTACTCAGCGCCCTCGGCACCGGCTTGGCGAACAGTGTGTGGCTGGTGGTGATCTTCCGGATCATCGGTGGTGTCGGCGTCGGCGTCGCGTCCGTGATCGCACCCGCCTACATCGCCGAGACATCGCCGCCGCGCATCCGGGGGCGGCTCGGGTCACTGCAGCAACTTGCGATCGTGTCCGGCATCTTCCTGTCGCTGGCGATCGACTATGTGCTGGCGCACCTCGCCGGCGGCTCACGGGAGGAGCTGTGGCTGGGACTGGCGGCATGGCGCTGGATGTTCATCATCATGGCCGTGCCAGCTATCGCTTACGGCCTGCTGGCCTACACCATTCCCGAATCACCGCGCTATCTCGTTGCGTCATATCGCATTCCAGAGGCCCGCCGGGTGCTCACCTTGCTGCTCGGCGAGAAGAACCGGGAGCTGACGATCACCCGGATTCAGGACTCGTTGAAGGCCGAAAAGCCGCCGTCCTGGCGGGATCTGAAGAAGCCGGTCGGGGGACTCTACGGGATCGTCTGGGTCGGCGTCGGCCTCTCTGTCTTCCAGCAGTTCGTCGGCATCAACGTGATCTTCTACTACTCCAATGTGCTGTGGGAGGCCGTCGGATTCGGCGAGACCCAGGCGTTCGTCATCACCGTGATCACCTCGGTGACCAACATCGTCACGACGCTGATCGCGATCGCGCTCATCGACAAGGTCGGGCGCAAGCCGCTGCTGCTGATCGGCTCGACCGGCATGGCGATCACGCTGGGAACGATGTCCGTGATCTTCGGCACCGCCCAGCAGGTCGACGGTAAACCTGTGCTGGGCGACGTCGCCGGCCCGATCGCGTTGGTTGCGGCCAATCTGTTCGTTGTGGCGTTCGGCATGTCGTGGGGCCCGGTGGTGTGGGTGCTGCTGGGTGAGATGTTCCCGAACCGCATCCGGGCTGCCGCGCTTGGCCTGGCCGCCGCGGCCCAGTGGGCGGCGAACTGGCTGATCACGGTCACCTTCCCGGAGCTGCGCGGTGTGCTCGGCGTCGCATACGGGTTCTATGCGATCTGCGCGGTGCTGTCGTTCCTGTTCGTGTGGCGCTGGGTGGAGGAGACCAAGGGCAAACACCTGGAGGACATGCACCGCGAAGCCTGGCACCACGAGACGCATCCCGCGCCGCACTGACGTCCGGTCAACCGCTAGCGCGCTGTAGCTCCGAACGCCTGCCGCGAAACCGCCGTGACTTTGCTCGTGGGGGCATGAAACAATCGCGTGCCGTGAAGACCTTCGACGCCCTGTTCGCCGAACTCAGCGATCGTGCGCACACCCGGCCCGCGGGTAGCGGCACCGTCGCCGCGCTCGACGGCGGCGTACACGGCTTGGGCAAGAAGATCCTCGAAGAGGCCGGCGAGGTGTGGCTGGCCGCCGAGCATGAGAGCGATGAGGCGCTGGCCGACGAGATAAGCCAACTGTTGTACTGGACCCAGGTGCTGATGATCTCCCGCGGGCTGACCCTCGACGACGTTTACGCGAAACTATGATGTCTGGAACGCTGCGGGTCGCGGTGCCCAACAAGGGCACGCTGAGCGAGCCGTCCGCCGAGATCCTGTCGGAGGCCGGTTACCGGCGGCGAAGCGACCCCAAGGACCTGACCGTGGTGGACCCGGTCAACAACGTCGAGTTTTTCTTCCTGCGGCCCAAAGACATCGCGATCTATGTCGGGTCGGGACAGCTGGACTTCGGCATCACCGGCCGCGATCTGGCCGCGGAGTCCGACGCGCCGGTCCGCGAGCGGCTTGCGCTCGGTTTCGGGTTGTCGACGTTCCGCTACGCGGCGCCGGTCGGGCGGCAGTGGCGCGTTGAGGACCTCGCGGGTAAGCGAATCGCTACCGCTTTCCCCAACTTAGTGCGAAAAGACTTGGCGGCGCGTGGGATTGACGCCACGGTGATCCGGCTCGATGGTGCAGTGGAGATTTCGGTGCAGCTCGGGGTCGCCGACGTGATCGCCGACGTGGTCGGTTCCGGTCGCACCCTCGGGCTGCACGACCTGGAGGCGTTCGGGGAACCGCTGTGTGATTCGGAGGCCGTGCTGATCGAAGGCTCGGAGCCCGACGGTGACAGTGCGGCCGCGCGTGATCAGCTGGCCGCCCGGGTGCAAGGCGTGGTGTTCGGCCAGCAGTACCTGATGCTTGACTACGACTGCCCGCGCAGTGTGCTCGACGAGGCGACCGCGGTCACGCCCGGCCTTGAGTCGCCCACTATCGCCCCGCTCGCCGACCCGGCTTGGGTCGCCGTGCGCGCACTGGTTCCACGACGTGACGTCAACGCCATCATGGACGAACTCGCGGCCATCGGCGCCAAGGCGATCTTGGCCTCCGACATCCGGTTCTGCCGCTTCTGATTCGCCGGGATCCTGGACACGGTGCGTGTTAGCGTCCGGGTGTCCTTTCACCGGTCGGGAGGTTCGCATGACACATGCCCTGGTTCTGCTGCTGGCTCTGTTGATCGGCGTGATCGCCGGTCTTCGCGCGTTGACCGCGCCCGCGGTGGTGGCTTGGGGCGCGGCCCTGGGCTGGATCGACGTCGCCGGGAGATGGTCGTCATGGGTGGCCCATCCGATCACCGTCACGGTGCTGACGATCTTGCTGGTTGTCGAACTGGTTACCGATCAGCTGCCGAAGACGCCGAGCCGCAAAACGCCGCCACAGTTCACCGCCCGGCTCATCATGGGCGCGTTCGCCGGTGCGGTGATTGGCAGCGCGTTCTTTCACACCTTCAGCGCACTCGGTGCCGGCATCGTGGGTGCGGTTCTCGGCACGTTGGGCGGCGCGGAGGCACGTGGTCGGCTGGCCGCCGCCAACGGTGGACGCGATCGGCCGGGCGCGATCATTGAGGACGTTGTCGCCGTCGGGGGCGGTTTCCTGGTCGCGTTCCTGGTCAGCCTCGTCTGAACCGCGATCGATGGCAGAGAAATTCGATGCGATCATCATCGGCGCGGGCCAGGCCGGCCCACCCCTGGCCGGACGGCTGACCAAGGCCGGCCAGACCGTGGCCGTGATCGAGCGCAAACTGGTCGGTGGCACCTGTGTGAACACCGGCTGCATCCCGTCCAAGACATTGGTGGCCAGCGCGCACGCGGCGCACTTGGCCCGTCGTGGCGCCGAATACGGCGTCGGCACCGGTGATATCAGCGTCGACATGACAAAGGTGAAGGCGCGCAAGGACAAAATCATGCTCGACGACCGGCATGGCGTCGAGTCGTGGTTGAAGGGCATGAAGGGATGCACGCTCATCCGCGGCCACGCGCGCTTTGAAAGCCCGCACACGATCAGCGTCGACGGGCGGGTGCTCGAGGCCGACAAGATCTTTCTCAACGTCGGTGGCCGGGCGGTGGCGCCGGATATGCCAGGGCTGTCCGATATCGGTTACATGACGAACGTCGGAATTCTCGAACTCGACACGGTGCCAGAACATCTCGTCATCATCGGCGGTGGCTACATCGCGCTGGAGTTCGCACAGATGTATCGCCGGTTCGGCGCCCGGGTCACGGTGGTCGAGAAGGGCCCGCGGCTGACATCACGGGAGGACGAGGACGTCTCGGCCACGATCAAGGAGATCCTCGAGGCCGAGGGGATCGCCGTGGTGGTCGACGCGACGGCCATTCGATTCGCCAAGCGTGACAACGGGTTCGACGTGATTCCGCGGGATGGCACAGACCCGATCGCAGGGACCCACCTGTTAATGGCGGTGGGACGTCGGCCCAACACCGACGATCTGGGCCTGGACAATGCCGGGGTCGAGATGGATGAGCGCGGCTACATCGTCGTCGACGACCAATTGCGGACCAACGTCGAGCACATCTGGGCGATGGGCGACTGCAACGGCCGCGGCGCGTTCACCCATACGTCGTATAACGACTATGAGATCGTCGCGGCCAACCTGCTCGACAACGACCCCCGCCGGGTTAGCGATCGCGTCCCCACCTACGCGCTCTACGTCGATCCGCCGCTGGGTCGCGCCGGGATGACTGTCGATCAGGTTCGAAAGTCAGGGCGAAAAGCGTTGGTGGGCAAGCGGCCGATGACGCGGGTCGGGCGTGCCGTTGAGAAAGGGGAGACCGAGGGGTTCATGAAGGTGGTCGTCGACGCCGACACCGACGAGATCCTCGGGGCGGCCATCCTGGGTGTCGGGGGAGACGAGGTCGTCCACGCCATCCTCGACATCATGGCGGCCGGGGAGCCCTATACGGCCATCTCTCGCACGATGCACATCCACCCGACCGTCAGCGAGTTGGTGCCGACGTTGCTCCAAGAGATGAAGCCGCTGGACTGACCGACCGGCCGATGCTCAGCTGGCGCGTTACCACCGCGACCCGATGACCGAGATGGCGACACGTCCGCACATCGGACGGGTGAACCTTGTCCGGGTTGGCGTCCACGTCGGTCTGTGCACCGGCGCCCAACCAGAAGCCGAGCCGGTTCAGGTCGTTCTCGCTGCCCGTCGCGCTGTTCCACCCGGCGCCCAAACCCAGGTTGATCCAATGCATGTGATGCTGGGCGGCGAACACCGCCAGCGACACCAACGTGTTCACCTTGTCGCCACTTTTGGCCCCGGAGTTGGTGAATCCCGCCGCGACCTTGTCGCGCCATGTCCCGTTCAAACACCTCCCACCGGTCTGCTCGGCGAACGACTGGAAGCCGGCCGAAACGTTCCCCATGTAGGTCGCGCTGCCGAACACGATGCCGTCGGCGCCGTCGAGGACGCCCCAGTCCGCATCGGTCATGCGGTCGACGGCGATCACGCTGACGTCGGCGCCGGCTTGGCTGGCGCCCGCGGCGACGGCATCGGCCAGCACCGCAGTATGTCCGAATCCCGAGTGGTACGCAACCACGAGGGCGGGCGCGGCGATGTGAGAACCATTGTGTTGCATGGCAATTCCTATCTGTTCGTCGATTCTGCGACTTCGCGGTAGCGCTGCGCCCAGTTCGGCAGGGCTTCGCCGGCGAGGTAAGCCTGCAACCGGTCCAGGAAGGCGTGGGTTCCCGGCAGGAATCCCTGCGCGTTGCGCACGCCAAGTCCGCGGTGGCTGAATCTGAGCAGCGTTCCATCGCCGTCGGGTGATAGCTCGTAGCGGACCACGCTCTCCTCGACGATGCGCTGATTCCATTCGTGTTCAAAGACGTGCGGCGGGTCCCAAACCCGGATACGGCCGGTCATCCGCTTCTGTTCGGGCGGCTGCGGCGGCCCCGCTGGCACCATCTCGATCAGGCCGCCTTCACGGGCGTCGATGGTGGTCTCGCCCATCCATTGATTGCGGTGCGCCGGCTCGGTGATCGCCGACCACACCGCCTCGATGGGATATGGCAGGCGGCGCTCGAACGTGAGCACGGCCTTCTCGCCTTCGATCGTGAGTGTTCCTTCGCGCCCGGTCATTGCGGCTCCTCGTGCGTTTTCTCCAGGTGCCGCTCGAGGGCGTCGAGGTGATCGGCCCAGTAACGGCGGTAACGGTTGATCCACTCATCGATCGCGACCAGCCCGTCTGCCCGCAGCGCGTAGATCCGCCGCTGGGCGTCGGGACGCACCTCGACGAGCCCCACCTCACGCAGCACGCGCAGGTGGCGCGACACGGTCGGCTGGGTCAGGCCGGGGAGTATCGCGACAAGTTCGCCCGCGGTGCGCTCACCGTCGATGAGCGAGTCGAGCAGCGCGCGCCGACTCGGTTCGGCCACCGCTTCGAACGCATCCACACACCTAGTATTGCATTTGATCTATATAGATGCAAGTGCATATACCGCTCCTCAGCGGCGCTGCACCAGCAGCGTTTGCGCGGCGGTAGTGGCAGTCGATCACGCAGCCGATTCCGATGAATGCAGCACGGCATCATCGTTGCCCTCGTCGGGGCGCTCCGGCCATCCCGGGTAGGGCGGAGGCGTGCCGCCGAAGACGGGACAGTGGGCGTGATGTGCGCACCAATCGCACAGCCGCGACGGGCTGGGTCTGAAATCACCTGTCGCCCCGGCAGATTGGATAGCGCGCCAGATCGCCATCAGCGTCTTCTCGAACCGAAGTAGTTCGTCGAGGTCGGGTGTGTAGTCCAGCACCTGGCCATCGGCCAGATACAGCAGCCGCAGCCGGGCCGGAAGCACGCCCCGCGACCGCAGCAGTGCCACCGCATAGAACTTCATCTGAAACATGGCCTTGAACTCGGCGAGGGCGCGGGCCTCCGGCGGTGCCTTGCCGGTCTTGTAGTCGACCACCCGAAGCTCGCCGGTGGGCGCGACATCGATGCGGTCGACGAACCCGCGGAGCAATGTGCCGTCGTCGAGCTCGACCTCCACGCGCTGCTCGCAGCTTTCCGGGTCGAAACGGGTAGGGTCCTCCAGCCGGTAGTAGCCCGACAAGAGCGCTTTGGCCTCCTCGAGCAGCTCGATCCGCAGCGAGGGCTCGATCTCCTCGGTCAGTTCCGGCTGCGCGGCGATGACCCGCTCCCATGCCGGGTCGACGAGCGTCAGCGCGGTCTCACAACCGCGCTCGGCGGCCGGCAGCGCATACAGCTGCTCCAAGGCGGCGTGTACGACCGATCCTCGGACCTGCGCCGTCGACGCTGGTTCCGGGAGCCGGTCGATCGCGCGTAACCGGTACAGCAGCGGGCACTGCTTGAAGTCCGCCGCCCGCGACGGGGACAGCGCCGGACGCCGCACCTGCGGAGCCGGCTGGTCGGTCATGAGACCCAGCGTATGGCCGTGCGCCGACAACCCCGCGCACCCGCCGCGGCGCGTCTGCTGGCAGGGTGAACAGCTGTGCCAACGACCGGTCCATTCGCCGTCGGCGATCGCGTGCAGCTCACCGACGCGAAGGGCCGGCACTACACGATGGTGCTTGCTCCCGGCGGGGAGTTTCACACCCATCGCGGCGTGATCGCGCTCGACACCGTCATCGGGCTGCCGGAGGGCAGCGTGGTCAAGTCCGCCAGCGGCGACCAGTTCCTCGTGTTGCGCCCGCTGCTCGTCGACTACGTGATGTCGATGCCGCGCGGCGCGCAGGTGGTGTACCCCAAGGACGCCGCGCAGATCGTGCATGAGGGCGACATCTTCCCGGGCGCCCGGGTGTTGGAGGCCGGCGCCGGTTCGGGGGCGCTGACGTGTTCGCTGCTGCGCGCCGTCGGGCCGGAAGGACGAGTGATCTCCTACGAGATCCGTGAAGACCATGCCGAGCATGCGGCGCGGAACGTGTCGACGTTCTTCGGTGATCGGCCCGCGAACTGGGAGCTGGTCACCGGCGACGTCTCCGATTACCCAGGCGACGAAGTGGACCGGGTGGTGCTGGACATGCTGGCGCCGTGGGAGGTTCTCGACGCCATTGCCCGCGCACTGGTCGCCGGTGGCGTGCTGATGATCTATGTCGCAACCGTCACCCAGCTGTCGCGCACTGTCGAGGCACTCAGAGAACAGCAGTGCTGGACCGAACCGCGCGCATGGGAGAGCATGCAGCGCGGCTGGCACGTCGTCGGCCTCGCGGTGCGTCCGCAACACACGATGCGCGGCCACACGGCCTTTCTGATCAACGTGCGCAAATTGGCGCCTGGCGCGGTCGCTCCGATGCCGCTGAGGCGTAAGCGTCAGCTCGGCTGACGTGGCGTAAGCGTCAGCTCTAGTCGTCTGTGCTGCGTCGCAGGCCGCGGTGCGCAGACAGCAGATCCATCTCCGGCCGCGAGGCCACCAACCGCTCGGCGGCGTCGAGGACATCCACCACATGACCGCGGTCGGCAGACACCACGGCCACACCGATTCCGGCGCGGCGATACAAGTCCTGAGAACCGGTCTCGGCGGCGGACACGGCGAATCTTCTGTGCAGCTCGGCGATTACCGGACGGACGATGGAGCGCTTCTGCTTGAGCGAGCGGACATCACCGAGCAGCAGATCGAACTCCATCCAGCCGATCCACATGCCGGCGCGCTCAGCGGGTCGGCGTGGCCGTCGACTGCTGCCCCAGTTTGAGGATCATGTCGGCCGTCTGCCGGCTCAGCTGCCAGGAGCCGTGGGCGGGAGTGAACTCCATCGGGAACGTGAAGTCACGGCCCGGCTGTGCGCTCGAGCTCATGACGACCATGTTGGCCGTGACACTGCCCGGCTGCGATTGCGCCCATGTGAGGTCGTGCGCGTCAAAGCTCAGCGGCATGAAACCGCTGTCGCGCAGGGCCGTCGTGAACGTGTCCAAGGTGGCCGCGTCGTCGGGCGTCGCATTCTGGATGAGGCTGAGCTTGTCCGCTCCGGGGACGTTCGTGTCGGTCAGCCGGACCATCACATCGGTCAGGGCTTCGGGAGGCGGCAGTGGCGCGGTCGTCTCGGTCGGCGACGCCGGCGCCGCGATCGGGGGCCCGGAGGTCGGCGGGAGCGTCTCTACCGCTGTGGGCTGGCTGGGTTTGTGGCCACCACATCCGGCAAGCCCGAGCGCCGCCGCGATCGCGACGGCGGCTAGGACTGGGGCACTCGTGGTGCGGTGCACCAGATCGATCAGCTGCCCGACGACGACAACAACGACAGGGCGGAATCCTTTGAAATCTGCCAGCCCGTTGGGCTCGGCCCGGCCACGAACTGGATGTTCTGAGTGTGGCTGGTCCCAAGAGCAGACGTTGCGGTGACATCGGCGTTTGCCACGCCGCCGTTCTGGTCGATGTTGGCGATGGCGAAGGTCAGCGGGAACTTGCCGTCTGCGGCCGCCCTGTTGTACGCCCGGTCGGCGGCGATGCTTTCGATCCGGCCGATGCCGCCCTGGATGTAGGGCGCCTTACCGTAGAACGAGCCGCCAGCGGCGAGGGCAGTCAGTGTCTGCACCAGCGGAGCCGACAAGTCGGGCGCCGGATCGAGGGGCAGCGGGACGCCGAAGACGACCGGCTGCACCGCAACGGCGGCGGGCGCCGCGGCAGCCGGACGGCCGGCGACATCCGTTCCAGCACCGGGTGCAATCGAAGTCACACCCACCGCTGCAGCGCCGACCATAGCGGCGGCTGCCACGCCGGTAACGAGGGATTTCAGGGTCACGGCTGTCCTTTCGTACGCCCGACTCACTGCAAGAGGTTAACAGTGTTGCTGGTGTGTCGAACTCCTAGACCGCACACAATGGCTGAATCGCCGGTAGCGTTGAAGTAGTTACCGCACCAACTTCCGGTGTGGGGGAGGAGCGCAACATGAGCGAGTCAGAGCGTTCTGAAGCCTTTGGAACACCGATGTCCAGCGACGAGGCCGCCGAGCTCGAGGAGCTGCGCCGTGAGGCCGCGATTCTGCGCGAGCAGCTGGAAAACGC
>DATARY010000159.1:0-21095 GCA_036263935.1 Mycobacterium sp. | reverse complement strand
CACTTCACGACCTGCCCCCCGGGGTGGCGGCGGGCTCGGTGTGGCGCATGGCGAGTGCCTCGACAAACCGGCGGGCGGTGTCGCGCTCGGGGGGTGGGAAGTAGTCGCGCCGGTGGATGCGGTGCAGTTCGTCGCGCAGCCTCCGGACGGTGCGGTTGCGTTCGGATTCACTCGCGCTCGCGTCGGTGGTAGCTTGCTCGATGACCGCGAGGTATTCCCCGCGGCGTGCGATGGCCATGGCGGCCGCGAGCTCGCGTTCCTGGCCTAGGCTGGCCGGTTGAGCGAGCCAGACACTGGCGCTGCCGCCGGACTCAACGATTTCCTCGGCGATCCAGTCAAGGTGCTCGCGGGTGCGCGCGTCTGCGGGCAGGGCGACCAGGCCGTCGCCCAGTTGCGCGACCCCGAGGCGTTTGAGCTTGCGCCAGATCGTGATTCGCGGAGTCGACGGCTCCCGAGGCATCCGATAGGACAGCAGCACCCACCTCCCCGGCTCGGTCGACGGCGTGCGGGTCATGGAAACCTCCATCGGTGGCGGTTCGGCGAGCCTCCAGCGACAATACAGCGATGTAACGCTGGTTACAGCACGTTCGTAAGCGTGGCGTCCGGGCAGGCCGTGAGGCCCAACGCCGAGCAGCCGGCGCCGGTGTCGGCCATCGCTGCTCCCTACTCGGTAACGACGGTTACAAGGCGACCCCGGCGACCGGAGTTGAAGCTCCATGTAAGCCGGAGGCGGGCCTCTTGTGGCCATCTTCGGCCGGGCGAGCCATACCAGTGACAAGAGGTCTCGCGAGATGAGCCATCTAACACTTCGCCGTATTCGGCCACGTGCGCTGCTTCATCCACGCTTCATCACCACCCCGTACGGTCGGCGTTGCAACCACGGTTACACAACGTCGGAAGAATGGAACGATCGATCATGCATCACTTCAACTACCTCAGCGACACACATCGCGACCGGTTGTTCTACCGGGAACCGCAGCCGTTTGGAGCGGAGAGCGACCCAACGCTGCTGGCCGCCACCCTGGGGGCCACGCTCTACACGCCGGCCACTCGCCCGACCCTCGCCGCCGACATCAGCAAACAGGCCGCACACGGCGCGATGAGCATCGTCGCCTGCCTGGAAGACGCTGTCACCGACGAGCACCTCGCAAACCTGAGACCCAACCTCGTGAACCAACTGCGCGACCTCGGTCAGGAAGCCATCGACGGGCCACTATTGTTTGTCCGGGTCCGAGCACCCGAGCAAATCCCGACGCTCATCGACCGGCTGGACGATGCCGCGCACGTTGTGACCGGGTTCGTGCTACCCAGTTCAGCGCGCAGACCGGTGCGAGGTTTCTCGAATCGGTCGCTCAGGCCAGCATCACAGCGGGCCGTCGGCTGTGGGCGATGCCAGTCCTCGAAACCCCTGAGGTGATCCACGCCGAGCGGCGCATCACGGGCCTGCTTGAGGTGCAGGAACTACTCGACGAACATCGCGACCACGTCCTCGCCGTACGGATCGGCGCCACCGACCTGTCCTCGTTGTTCGGGCTGCGCCGCTTCCGCGATACCACTGTCTATGACGTCCGTGTTGTGGCCGATGCGATCGCCGACATCGTCAACATCCTTGGCCGCCACCTCGGCGGCTACCCGGTCACCGCACCGGTGTGGGAGCACTTCTCGGGTGCAGAGCTGCATTTCAAACCGCAATTGGAACGGTGCCGGTGCCCGGATCACACCGAACGGGCCCGCCTCATCGTCAACGACCTCGACGCGCTCATCCGTGAAGTCCGCCTGGACCGGGCGAATGGGCTCCTCGGTAAGACCGTCATCCACCCATCGCACGTTGCCGCCGTCCATGCACTGTCCGTGGTCACCCACGAGGACTTCACCGACGCCACCGACATAATCCGAACAAACAACGGCGGCGGGGTGACGTCGTCCAGTTACCGCAACAAGATGAACGAAAGCAAACCGCACAACGCGTGGGCGCAACGAACGATGCTTCGCGCCTCGGCATTCGGGGTTGCTCACGAGCACGTTTCATTCCTGGATCTACTGGCGGCTGGGCTCGGCCACTGATCACGTCTCAGCACGACGCCGGTTCCTCACATCGCAATAGAGGTGATCGCGTCGTGTGTGTCGGCGACGTCGTGAGAGAGACTCACGACCGCACCGGTTCCATTAGGGTCGGCATCCATGGATGTGTGCGTTATCGACCACCCGCTGGCGGCTGCGCGCCTGACCACACTGCGTGATGAGGCCACCGACAACGCCGCGTTTCGGGCAGCGCTGCGCGACCTGACCCTGATGCTGGTGTACGAGGCGACCCGCGGCGCGGCCACCGAAACCGTCCCGGTTTGCACACCACTGGCGCAGACGACCGGAGTTCGACTGGCGAATCCGCCGCTGCTGGTGCCCGTGCTACGCGCCGGGCTCGGCATGGTTGATCAGGCGCATGCGCTGATCCCCGAGGCCCGTGTCGGATTCGTCGGCGTCGCGCGCGACGAGGAAACCCATCAGCCCATACCGTATTTGGAGTCGCTACCCGATGATCTGAGTACGCAGCCGGTGATGGTGCTCGACCCGATGTTGGCGACCGGCGGCTCGATGGCACACACCATCGGGCTGCTGCATTCGCGCAACGCCGTTGACATCACAGCGATCTGCGTGGTGGTCGCGCCCGAAGGACTGGCGGCGCTGGAGAAGGTCGCGCCGAACCTGCGGCTGTTCACCGCAACCATCGACGACCGGCTCAACGAGATCGCCTACATCGTGCCGGGACTCGGCGATGCGGGCGATCGCCAGTTCGGCCCTCGTTAGAGGCGCTGGGCGACGGCCACCAGCTCGTCCTGTAGGGCGCGGGCCTTCACTCGCGCAACAGCGAGGTCGTCGTCGATCCCGAAACGAACCTCAATGTAGGACTTGACTGTTGGCTCGGTCCCCGACGGGCGCACCACCATCCGGACCGAGGTGTGGTCGTCACCGCCAGACATGATCACCGCATCGGTTCGTAGCGGGCCGCGTTCCTGCAGGAGGTCGGTGACGGATACATCGAAACCAGCCAGGCGCGACGGCGGCGCCGCACGCAGGCGATTCATCACCGCGGCGGCCTCATCGGCGTCGGCGACACCTCGCGACACGGCGGCCGTGGTGTGCACGCCGTGGCGGCGCGCCAAGTCGTCCAGCGCGTCGAGCACGGTGCGGCCTTGGTCTTGAAGCGCAGCCACCAGATCGCAGGCCAGCACCGCGGCGCTGATGCCGTCCTTATCCCGCACCGCGGCGGGATCGACGCAATGGCCGATCGCCTCCTCGTACGCGTAGACCAACGTGCAGCCCGGCAGATCGGCGTCGGCGCGCGACAGCCATTTGAACCCGGTCAGCGTCTCGACGTGCCGGGCACCGTGCTCCTTGGCGATCGCGGCAAGCATCCGCGAGGACACCACGGTGCTGGCCACCACAACGGATTCCGTCACGGCGCCGGGCTCGAACTGCGAGAGGATGTAATCGCCTAATAGCCAGCCGGTCTGGTCTCCCGACAGCATGCGCCAGCCTTGCGGTGTCGGAACCCCAACCGCGCAGCGGTCCGCGTCGGGATCGAGCGCAATGGCGATGTCGGCGTCGACATCGGCCGCGAGTTGCAGCAGCGCGTCGACCGCGCCGGGTTCCTCCGGGTTGGGGAAGCGCACGGTCGGGAAGTCGGGGTCGGGCTCGAACTGGCTCTCGACCACGTGCACGTCGGTCAGGCCCGCCTTTGTGAGCGCGTCCATCGCGTACTCGCCGCCCACGCCGTGCAGCGGGGTCAGCGCGACCCGTATCGATGCGTGGGTGCGCCGGACCTGCGCCGCTCGATGGACATAGCGCTGGACCTCGTCGACGCCCGACACGTCGACGCGCTGCAGGGGGATCTCGTCGGCGAACGGCGCGTTGGCGATTGCCTGTTCGATCTCGCGGTCAACGGGCGGCGCGATCGGGAAACCTTCCTCGAAATAGACCTTGTACCCGTTGTCGGTGGGTGGGTTGTGCGAGGCGGTGATCTGTATGCCCGCAGCGGCTGCCAGCTGGCGAACGGTGAACGCCACCACCGGCGTCGGCACGGCGGCGAACATCAACGTGACAGAAAACCCTTGGCCAGCAAGGACTTCGGCAGCTGCGAGAGCGAACTCCTCGGAAAAATGGCGCGTGTCGCGACCGACCACCACGCGCGACCCGCCGAGGCCGCGGTCCTTGAGTACCTTGGCCACCGCCCAGGTGGTTCGCATGACGACGGCCAGGTTCATCCCGTTCGGCCCGCCGCGCAGTGGACCGCGCAGACCCGCCGTCCCGAACGTCAGTGGTCTGGCGAACCGCTCGGCGAGTTCGTCGTCGCTGCACGCCACCAGCTCCGCCGCCGTCCGCGGGTCAGGGTCATGCGAGATCCACGCCTGCACGTCCGCTGCGGTCCGCGTCAGAGTCATGCGGTTAGTGTGCCCACTTTCGAGTCCGCATACGCCAGCTTGCGGAGCACCGGAGCCACCAGCATCAGCAGGTCGAACTCCAACTGCGACAGGTTGTCGCGCATGGTCGCGTGCAGCCAGGCGTCGCGTTCGGCGCGGTCGGCCTCCAGCAGCGCGCTCCCCGCGTCGGTGAGCTCGATGAGCTGGCGGCGTCGATCGGTCTCATCGGGTCGGCGCCCGATCAGATCGCGGTTCACCAGCTCGTTGATGCTGTCGGTCAGCGACTGCACCCGGACATGCAACCGGGCGCCGAGTTCGGCCGGCGTCGTCACGCCCGTCCGACTGATTTCGCTGAGCAGCTCCAACTGGGTGAGGGTCAGGCCGTGGTCGGGGCGATGCCTGCGCATCTGCCGTGACACCGCCATCATCGATTCCCGCAGCTCGGTGGCTGCGGTCCACGACGGCGGCGCGGCTGGGGCAACTGACGTCATAGCCAAGTTATACCTTGGTGAATAGTCGCTGTCACCCGCGTTGCATCAGATGATTAGCAAGGTTATGTTTGTAATCAACATGATTACGGTGCGGGGGCTATTCAGGTGGGCATTGCTGATAGCGGTAACGGCCGGAGTCACCCTCCCGCTCACCCGCCTCGGCGTGCCGTCGGCCGCACTCTTCGCCGCTCTGGTTGTCGGCGTGGCACTCGCCCTCGTGTCGCTTGCTCCCCGCCGAGTACCCCGGGGGGCGGGCATCGCCGCGCAGGGTGCGCTCGGCGTCTACATCGGCACGATGGTTCACAAGGACGCCCTCGGGGCGCTCGGCTCCGACTGGCCGATCGTGGTGGCCGTCGCCGTCGCGACCCTGCTGCTGAGTTTGGTGGCGGGGGCCCTGCTCGGGCTGCACCGCGACGTGACGCCGCTGACCGGATCGCTGGCTCTGGTGGCAGGCGGTGCGTCCGGGCTGGTCGCCATCGCGCGCGAACTCGGCGGCGACGATCGCGTCGTGTCCGTCGTGCAATATTTGCGCGTGGCGCTGGTCACCGCATCGATGCCTGTGGTGGTGACCTCGGTCTATCACGCCGAGAAGTCTCATGCTTCGGTGAACGCTGGCCAAACCGGAACTGCCCCTTGGTATCTCAGCATCGGACTGCTCATCGCGCTGGTGCTGGTCGGCGCCGCCGTTGGCCGGTTGATCCGGCTGCCCGGCGCGGGTCTGCTCGGGCCGATGGCACTGACCGTCGTACTGGAACTCACGGGCCTGTCGTTCGGCCTGGCCGTCCCGATGGTGCTGGTTCAGCTCGCCTACATGCTCATCGGTTGGCAGGCGGGGCTGGCGTTCACGCCGGAATCGCTGCGTGCGGTCGGGCGCCTGCTTCCCGCGGCGGTCGGTCTGATCGTCGCGCTCGGTGTGGCAACCGCCGGCCTGGGCGCTGTGCTGGCTCATTTCGCCCGGCTCACACCACTGGAGGGCTACCTGGCCACCAGCCCCGGCGGGGTCTACGCCGTGCTGGCAACGGCCGTCGAAACCGGCTCCAACGTGACGTTCATCACCGCCGTCCAAGTGGTACGGATCCTGCTGATGCTGTTCGGGGCGCCGCTGATGGCGCGCGCAGTGGTGTGGGTGAGCGAGCGCGTTCACAGTCGCGCGATGACTCCGGCAAGTAGTGCGCCCATCCGCGTCGCGGGCTGACGGCCCGCCTCCAGCACCTCGTGGTGGCTCAGCGGCTGGCCCGTCATCCCGGCCGCCAGGTTGGTCACCAGCGACACCGCCAGCACCTGCGCGTCGGCCGCGCGCGCTGCGATCGTCTCGTGCACCGTCGACATGCCGACCAGGTCGGCGCCGAGCGTGCGCAGCATCCGGATCTCCGCGGGCGTCTCGTAATGCGGACCGGGCAGGCCCGCGTACACCCCTTCCGCCAGTGACGGGTCGATCTCGTGGGCGATCGCCCGCAGCCGCGGCGAGTACGCGTCGACCAGATCGACGAACTGCGCGCCCACCAGCGGCGACCGAGCGGTCAGGTTGAGGTGATCCCTGATCAGCACGGGCTGGCCGACGGTGTAGTCCTCGCGAAGGCCGCCTGCCGCGTTGGTCAGCACGACCGTTTCAACGCCGGCGGCACAAGCTGCCCGCACCGGGTGTACGACGTGTCGCAGTTCGTGTCCTTCATACGCGTGGATCCTGCCCACCATCACCAGCACGCGGTGCTGGCCGATGCGCAGCGACAGCACCTGGCCGCCGTGCCCCTCGGCGGTCGGCGGCGCGAAGCCGGGCAGTTCGGCCATCGGCACCACCGCCACCGGGTCACCGAGTTGCTCGACCGCCGGTGCCCAGCCGGACCCAAGGATGACCGCGACATCATGCCCGCCGACGCCGGTGCGCTCGCCGATGGCGGCCGCCGCGTCGGCAGCCAGCCCGTCCGCATCGGTCACAATGCCGGAGCTTAGCTGTAGCGTAGACGGTCGGGCCCTAGTGAGATACTGCAAGGATGCCCACCGCCACCGCATCGCTGAGCGTCGAAGACGCTGTCAGGCGGCGCAGTGGCGATCTGGTCGAGCTTTCGCACGCGATTCACGCCGAGCCTGAACTCGCGTTCGCCGAACACCGCAGCTGCGCGAAAACACAGGCATTGGTCGCCGAATACGGCTTCGAAATCACCGCGGCGCCCGGCGGATTGGACACCGCGTTCCGCGCCGATTACGGCAACGGTCCATTGGTCATCGGGATCTGCGCCGAGTACGACGCGCTTCCCGGCATCGGACATGCCTGCGGGCACAACATCATCGCCGCCTCGGCGGTGGGCACCGCGCTCGCGCTGGCCGGGGTCGCCGACGACTTGGGCCTGACGGTAGCGCTCATCGGCACACCGGCTGAAGAGGCGGGCGGCGGAAAAGCGTTGCTGCTCAAGGCCGGAACGTTCGACGACATCGCCGCGACGGTGATGCTGCATCCCGGTCCGATCGACATAGCCGCGGCCCGATCGTTGGCCTTGTCGGAGGTGACGGTCGCCTACACGGGCCGTGAGTCGCACGCCGCGGTGGCGCCTTATCTCGGGGTCAACGCTGCAGATGCCGTCACCGTCGCGCAGGTGGCCATCGGGCTGTTGCGTCAGCATCTGGCGCCCGGGCAGATGGTGCACGGGATTGTCACCAACGGCGGGCAGGCCACCAACGTCATCCCCGCCCGGGCCGAAATGCGGTACACGATGCGCGCCGTCAACTCCGAGTCGCTGCACCAGCTGGAGGACAAGATGGTGGGCTGCTTCGCGGCGGGGGCGGCGGCCACCGGCTGCGAGCGCACCGTGACCGAGACGGCGCCCGCCTACGCCGAGTTGACGCCGGACCCGTGGCTGGCCTCGGCATTCCGCATCGAGATGCTGCGGCTGGGCCGCCGGCCGGTCGATGAGAACCTCGAGGCGACAATGCCGCTGGGCAGCACCGATATGGGCAACGTCACGCAGGTTATGCCGGGCATTCACCCGATCGTCGGCATCGAGGCCAACGGCGCGTCCATCCACCAGCCGGCATTCGCCGCCGCGGCGGCCGGACCCAGCGCGGACAAGGCCGTCGTCGAGGGCGCGATCATGCTGGGACGCACGGTTGTCAGCCTCGCCGAGACGCCGGCCCAGCGGGACCGCGTGCTGGACCGGCAGGCGAGGCGGGCGGCATCGTGAGCCTGCGCGAATCCACTGAGCTCTGGCTGAACGCCCACTACGACGATTTGGTGGCGTGGCGCCGACACATCCACGCGCATCCCGAACTCGGCCGTCAAGAGTTCGCCACCACGCAGTTCGTCGCGTCGCACCTGGCCGATGCCGGGCTCAACCCCAAGGTGCTGCCCGGCGGCACCGGTCTGACCTGTGACTTCGGCCCTGAGCACGGCCCGCGCATTGCGTTGCGGGCCGATATGGACGCGCTGCCGATGCCCGAGCGGACGGGTGCGCCGTACGCGTCGGTGGTGCCGAACGTCACGCACGCCTGCGGCCACGACGCGCACACGGCGATCATGCTGGGCACGGCGCTGGCGCTTTCGTCGGTGCCCGAGCTGCCTGTGGGCGTGCGGCTGATCTTCCAGGCTGCCGAGGAGCTGATGCCCGGCGGGGCAATCGACGCGATCGCGGCGGGGGCGCTGACCGGGGTTTCGCGCATCTTCGCCCTGCACTGCGACCCTCGACTGGCGGTCGGCAAGGTTGCGGTGCGGCCCGGGCCCATCACATCGGCGGCCGATCAGATCGAGGTGACGCTGCAGTCCCACGGCGGGCACACGTCACGCCCGCACCTGACCGGCGACCTGGTGTATGGGATCGGCACGCTGATCACCGGAGTGCCCGGCGTGCTGTCGCGTCGCATCGATCCGCGAAACAGCACTGTGATGGTGTGGGGTGCGGTCAATGCGGGCGTGGCGGCCAACGCGATCCCGCAGTCCGGCACCCTCGCAGGAACCATCCGCACCGCGAGCCGCGACACCTGGCTGACGCTGGAATCGATTGTGCGCGAGACGGTTACGTCACTGCTGGCGCCGTTGAACATCGAGCACAGCGTGCAGTACCGTCGCGGCGTGCCGCCGGTGGTCAACGAGGAGATCTCGACCCGCATCCTCACCCACGCGATCGAGGCCGTCGGCTCCGACGTGCTGTGCGACACCCGTCAGTCGGGCGGCGGCGAGGACTTCTCCTGGTATCTCGAGGAGGTGCCCGGCGCGATGGCACGGCTGGGCGTGTGGACGGGCCGCGGCCCGCAATTGGATCTGCACCAACCGACATTCGACGTCGACGAGCGGTCGCTGGCGGTCGGTGTGCGCGTGCTGGTCAACATCGTCGACCAGGCTGCCGCGTTCTAGACTCGAGTCAATCGCTAGGTGCCGGGGCCGATGTTACGAGCCGGACGGGTTCGCAAGTCGTGGACGTATTCCGGTGGGGCTCCGGCGATTTCGGCTGCCTCGGCCATGACGCCAAGATAGCGGGCCGACGGCATGCCGCCTTCCCAGGCGTCAACCACATACAGCCATGCCAGTGCCGGGTCGGTCGAGGTGTCCGACGACGTCCGCTCTACCCGGCACCGGATCTTCTTGTGGATGCCTAGCTCTGAGCCTTCCCAGCGGTCGAGGGCCTTCTCGTCCTCTTTGGTCATGTCGTAGAGCACGACGAAGACTTTCGAGGCCGGATCCTCGACGATCGTGGCCAGCGCGCCTTCCCAGCCGATGTCCTCGCCGCCGAACGTCAGCCGCCATCCGTGTAGCCACCCGGTTCCCGCCATCGGTGAATGGGGAGCGCGCTGCAGCATCTGCTCCGGATGCATGTTCGATCCGTAGGCGGCATACAGCGGCACGGGGAAAGCCTAAGGCCTCAACCAATGGCTGGGCGATGAACCGCGCCCTTGGCTAGGTTAGGCCCCGTGGCAACCCGCATCGTGATCATCGGCGGTGGGCCCGCCGGATATGAGGCCGCGCTCGTGGCGGCGGGCCGCGGGCCCGAGGTCGCGCAGGTCACCGTCGTCGACGCCGACGGCATCGGTGGCGCGTGCGTGCTGTGGGACTGTGTGCCGTCCAAAACACTGATCGCGTCGACCGGTGTGCGCACCGAGCTGCGACGAGCCTCCGGCCTGGGCTTCGACATTGCGATCGAGGACGCCAAGATCTCGCTGGAACAGATCCACAACCGGGTCAAGACGCTGGCCAGGTCGCAATCGGCCGACATCGGCACTCAGCTGCTGCGTGCGGGCGTCACCGTGGTGCACGGTCGTGGTGAATTCGTCGACGAAATTGAAGGCATGGCCCTGCACCGGGTCAAGGTCACCACCGTGGACGGAAAGGTCGGCGTGCTCAAGGCCAACGTCGTGCTGATCGCCACCGGTGCCAGCCCGCGTGTCCTGCCGAACGCAAAGCCCGACGGCGACCGCATTCTGAACTGGCGGCAGCTCTACGACCTCGCCGAGCTGCCGGAACACCTCGTCATTGTCGGCTCAGGGGTCACGGGTGCGGAGTTCTGCAACGCCTACACCGAGCTCGGGGTCAGGGTGACCGTGGTGGCCAGCCGCGACCAGATCCTGCCGCACGAGGACTCCGACGCCGCAGCGGTCCTTGAGCAGGCATTCGCCGCGCGCGGCGTGCAGCTGGTCAAGAACGCGCGGGCGGAGTCGGTCATCCGCACCGCCGACGGTGTGCTGGCGACGATGACCGACGGCCGCACCGTCGAAGGCAGCCACGCCCTGATGACGGTCGGCTCGGTGCCCAACACCGGCGGGCTGGGGCTGGAGCGCGTCGGGATCGAGCTCGGACCGGGCAATTACCTTACGGTGGACCGGGTTTCGCGAACCTCGGCGGCCGGGATCTACGCGGCAGGGGACTGCACCGGTCTGCTGCCGCTCGCCTCGGTGGCAGCCATGCAGGGCCGCATCGCGATGTATCACGCGCTGGGCGAGGGCGTCTCGCCGATTCGGCTGCGCACCGTCGCGGCTGCCGTGTTCACCCGGCCGGAGATCGCCGCTGTTGGGGTGCCGCAGACGTCGATCGACAGCGGCATCGTGCCGGCGCGCACCCTGATGCTGCCGCTCAACACCAATGCGCGGGCCAAGATGTCGCTGCTGCGCCTCGGTTTTGTGAAGATCTTCTGCCGCCCGGCGACCGGTGTCGTGATCGGCGGCGTCGTGGTGGCACCGATCGCCTCGGAGTTGATCCTGCCGATCGCGCTGGCGGTACAGAACAACCTCTCGGTGACCGACCTGGCCCAGACCCTGTCGGTGTACCCGTCATTGTCGGGATCGATCGTCGAGGCGGCGCGGAGGTTGATGGCGCACGACGATCTGGACTGATCTGCACGTAACCTGGGAATCGACAAACCGTACCGACCAGTAACAAGGAGCCACTTCCAGTGATCGACCCGATCCCCGCTCCGGGCAACGGGCAGACTTTTCTGGGTCCCAAGCAGCGGGAACAGGCCTGGGAGCGGCTCGGCAGCGAGCAATTCGACGTCGTCGTGATCGGCGGCGGCGTGGTCGGGGCGGGCGCGGCACTGGACGCCGCCACCCGGGGACTCAAGGTGGCGATGGTCGAAGCACGCGACTTCGCCTCCGGCACGTCCAGTCGCTCGTCGAAGATGTTCCACGGTGGTCTGCGCTACCTCGAGCAACTGGAGTTCGGGTTGGTCCGCGAGGCGTTGCACGAGCGGGAGTTGTCGCTGACCACGCTGGCGCCGCACCTCGTTAAGCCGCTGCCGTTTCTGTTCCCGCTGAGCAAACGGTGGTGGGAGCGCCCGTATGTGGCTGCGGGCATCCTTCTGTATGACCAGCTCGGCGGCGCGAAATCCCTTCCGGCGCAAAAGCATTTGACCCGTGCTGGCGCATTGCGGTTGTCACCCGGGCTCAAGCGCACGTCGCTGATTGGAGGCATCCGCTACTACGACACCGTCGTCGACGACGCTCGTCACACCATGACGGTGGCGCGCACCGCGGCGCACTACAGCGCGGTGGTCAGGACCTCCACACAGGTGGTGTCGCTGCTGCGCGAGGGCGACCGGGTGATCGGCGTGCGGATCAGAGACTCCGAGGACGGTGCCGTCACCGACGTCCGCGGGCACGTCGTGGTCAACGCCACCGGCGTGTGGACCGACGAGATCCAGGCGCTGTCCAAGCAGCGGGGCAGGTTTCGGGTGCGCGCCTCCAAGGGCGTGCACATCGTGGTGCCGCGCGACCGGATCGTCAGCGAGGTGGCGATCATCCTGCGCACCGAGAAGTCGGTGCTCTTCGTCATCCCGTGGGGCACTCACTGGATCATCGGGACGACCGACACGGACTGGAATCTCGACCTAGCACATCCGGCGGCCACCAAGGCGGATATCGACTACATCCTCGGGCACGTCAACACGGTGCTGGCCACGCCGCTGACCCACGACGACATCGACGGGGTCTACGCGGGGCTGCGCCCGTTGTTGGCGGGGGAGAGCGAGGAGACATCCAAGCTGTCCCGTGAGCACGCGGTCGCGGTGCCGGCGCCCGGCCTGGTCGCGATCGCAGGCGGGAAGTACACCACCTACCGGGTGATGGGTGAGGACGCGGTCGACGCGGCCGCCGAGTACATCCCGGCCCGGGTGGCCCCGTCGATCACCGACAAGGTGCCGTTGATGGGGGCCGACGGCTACTTTGCGTTGGTCAACCAAACCCAAAGCGTCGGCGCGCATTACGGCCTGCATCCGTATCGAGTGCGCCACCTGCTGGACCGGTATGGGTCGCTCATCGGGGAGGTGCTCGCGATGGCGGAGGGGCGGCCGGAACTGCTGATGCCGATCACCGCGGCGCCGGTCTACCTGAAGGTGGAGGCCTGGTACGCCGCCGCGGCAGAGGGGGCGCTCCACCTCGAAGACATTCTGGCCCGCCGGATGCGGATCTCCATCGAGTACCCGCACCGCGGCGTGGACTGCGCGCGTGAGGTCGCCGAAGTGGTTGCCCCCGTGCTGGGTTGGAGCGCCGAGGACGTCGACCGCGAGGTCGCCACCTATTGCGCGCGAGTCGACGCCGAGGTGCGGTCCCAGCAGCAGCCCGACGACGAGTCCGCGGACGCGCTGCGTGCCGCCGCTCCAGAGGCGCGCGCGGAGATCCTGGAACCGGTTCCACTGAATTGAAACCAGCGCCATTGCCGGTGCGTGACGGGCTGGGCCCGGCGCGCGTGCGGTTGTTCGGTGGTCCGGTGCTGGCCGAGCTGGAGTCGCGGTTCGGCGCGTCGGCGCGCGCGAAAGTGCTTGCCGGAGAAGTGGTCTCTGCCGATGGCACGGCGGTGAGTGAGGCCACAGTTATGCGGGCGGGCGCGCACGTGTACCTGTACCGGGAATTACGCGACGAAGTTGCGGTGCCGTTCGACATCCCGATCCTGTACTGCGACGACGACATCGTCGTGGTCGACAAGCCCCACTTCCTGGCGACCATGCCGCGCGGGCGCCACGTCGCGCAGACAGCGGTCGTGCGGTTGCGCCGCGAGCTGGGTCTGCCGGAGCTCGGCCCCGCGCACCGGCTGGACCGGTTGACCGCCGGAGTGCTGCTGTTCACGACGCGCCGCGAGTTGCGCGGCCGGTATCAGACGCTGTTCGCGCGGGGGGCGGTGCGGAAGACGTATCTGGCGAAGGCCGGCGTCGACCCGGATCTTGAGCTGCCAACGGTGGTGCGCAGCCGAATCATGAAGCGGCGCGGGCAGTTGCAGGCTGTCGAGGAGCCGGGTGAGCCGAATGCCGAGACGCTGGTCGAGCATCTCGGCAATTGGCTGTACAGGTTGACCCCGCGCACGGGACGCACGCATCAGTTGCGTGTGCACATGGCGTCGCTGGGTCTGCCGATCGTCGGGGATCCACTCTATCCCGACGTGGTTGACGTACCGCCGGACGATTTCTCGAGGCCGTTGCAGCTGCTTGCGCACGGCCTTGAGTTCAGGGATCCAGTGAGTGGACATCAGCGCGAGTTCGTCAGCAGGCGCACGTTGTCAACCGGAAACTCGGGGTGAGCCGCCATCACCGACGGTCGGGCGGGTCGCCTACCTGTGCCCCCGCGGCGATCACCGCGCGACTTCGGTCCGCCACCGCCGGAAGCGCCACCTTGCACACCCACCGGTCATAGCTCAGAAACCCGTTGACTTCGTTTTCGACGTCGGTCGTCTGGGTATAGATCGCGCCCGACAAACCGCTGTCCCGAGCCACTTTCTCCAGGTCCCGGCTGACCTCGATGTACCGCTCGGTCAGCCGTGCAAGGCTGTCGGTCATCTCGTAGGCCTGCGGCCGTCCCGGCCACCGGTGCCCGTCGAGCGCCAGCCCGAGGCCGCCGTACTCGCCGTCCACCATGACCCGGGGGTCGTGCTCATCGTGCGCCACCGGTCGGCCGGGACCGACATAGGTGTGATCGTCGTAGATGTCCCCAGCCCTGCTATCGGGGCGCGATTTGCAGCAGTTCACCCCACTGTTCGCGTTCACCATCCGCGTGGGGTCTTCGGCCTTCACCGCGTTCGCGATCCTGGCCGTGTCGTATTCGCCCCAGCCCTCGTTGAACGTCACCCAGCCGACGATCGAGGTAACGCTGCGCAGCTGATCGACCATCTCCGACAGCTCCTTCTCGAAATGCGCCTTCGCCGCGGGAACCGGATCCGGGGCTGGGCCCGTCGCGACATCGAGCGACACGTCCAGTGACGGCATGTCCTGCCACACCATCAGCCCGAGTTTGTCCGCCCAGTAATACCACCGCGCCGGTTCCACCTTTGCGTGCTTGCGGACGAAATTCATCCCCAGCTCCTTGATCCGCTCGAGGTCGAACTTCAACGCATCGTCGGTGGGCGCGGTATAGATCCCGTCGGGCCAGTACCCCTGGTCCAGCGGGCCGTGCAGGAAGGTGATCCTCCCGTTCAGCGCGATCCGCGGCCTGCCTTTCGCGTCCCGCACCGTGCTGATGGTGCGCAATCCTGAATAGCTGGAAACCTCGTCGACAACCTTCCCGGACGGGCCCACGAGCCCGACCTTGAGGTCGTAGAGATACGGGTCATCGGGAGTCCATAGGTGCGCCTTCGGTATCGGCAGACGTATCGCCTGACCCGCCTTGCCGGACGAGATCGACACCACACCGCGGCCCGGTTCGGAGACGATCACAACGGCGTGCTCGTTTCTCGTCCCGGAAACCCTCGGCGTGACAGTAATACTCGTCAGGTCAGGGGTGATGTCGAGCTTGTCGATGTGCGCGGCGCGCACCGGCTCCATCCACACCGTTTGCCAGATTCCCGACGCGCCGGTGTACAAGAGCCCGCCGGGGTTGTTGCGCTGCTTGCCGAGCGGGAATGGGTTGGATTCGTTGCGGTCCTCCACCCGCACGGTTATCTCCTGCGGCCCCGGCCACCCCAGCGCCCTGGTGATGTCGGCGCTGAACTCCGTGTACCCGCCTTCGTGGTGCGCCACTTCCTGGTTGTTCACCCAGACGGTCGCGATTTGGTCGACCGCGCCGAAGTGCAGCAGCACTCGCTGCCCGCGCCAGGCAGCCGGCAACTTGAAGACCTTGCGATACCACATTTGGTCGTCGTGGCGCTGGACACCGGACAGTGCTGACTCCGTGGGATACGGGACCAGGATCTGCTCGTGGTACGCGTCTGCCGCGGGGGGCGCGGCCAGGGCGTCCCGTTCGGACCGCCCGGTGTAGCTCCACACGCCGTTGAGGTTCAGCCAGCGGGTCCGTGCCATCTGCGGGCGCGGGTATTCGGGCAGCGCGTTGTCCGGTCCCACCAGGTGTGTCCACGGCGTGGACAGGGGTGGCGTCTTCGGTTGCCAGGCCACCACGGCGTTGGCCGGCGTGTTGACCATCATGGTCACAGGTAACAGTGCGAAGCTCACCGCTGCAAAACGGCTGATCCACAGGGGATTCAATCGCACCCAAAACCAGGGACCACGTTGACCGCGAGAGCGTTTGGGTCGTTCGTAACGGATGGGAGATCGTTCCGGTTGGACTTCGCGATGAAACGACGGCTCGAAGCCACCGGCCATGAGTAGTACTCCCAAGGTTGAGACCCAGATAACGACTGACGTGCGGTGTGTGCCCCCGCCTGACCCCGCACACCGCTCCTATACAGCAAACGAATCGATCCAGTCGGTGACGAAGGAATCCGGCGGTTCCCTACGAATTGGTCCGAAACAGACCGGGAGGATGCGGCTGCCGATGGCAATGTAGCCTAGTCAAACAAGATCGCTATAGATACCCTAAACGCAGTTCCTCACAGTAACTTTCCATCGTGTGCACAATAACGGAGATCGTCAAATCGCAATTCCAGAAGCCATGCTAAACCAGCGGGTATCGAGTCGGCCGCGCGGGATCGTCGGCGCCGGTCCAGGCCCTCAGGCGTGCGATACTTCCGTAGGGAGCAAAATCTGTACGCCCTGGCGCCCCCCGCGGCCATTTCGGCTTTCAGGCGGTTCGTCAGTGCTCAACAGTGACCCGGACGGCGGGCAAAGCCTGAGAGCTATACGCCGATCCTGGGGATCCGCTGTACCCGACCGTGATTGAGGTGGCGCCCGACGGTCCGCTCGCCAGTTCGCGTGTGCGTTCGGCCACGGCAGGGCGCGCTCGCTGCCACAATCGACGAAATGGCTGCTCCCCTCGCGAGCTGGCCGGCAGTTCTCGATGACCACGAAGGAGTCGATGTATCTAGCCGATGAGCACATCACTGGAGCCCACGCCGGAGCAGTTGGCTGCGCTTGCCGCGCGGCCGGCCGGCGAACCGGTCGTGATGATCAACCTGCTGCAGTTCCGGGCCGATGGTGGCCAGCAGAGCTACATCCGCTACGTCCAGGAGGTCGCCCCGCATCTGCAGCGGGTCGGCGGGACTGTCCGTTACGCGGGCGCCGCACCAACCGTGGTCGTCGGCGAGGGCGAGAAGCCTTGGTGGGATGCAATTATCGTCGTGGAGTACCCGTCTCCCGCGGCCTTTCTCGACATGGTGAGCAACGAGGAGTACCTCAAAGTGCACCAACATCGCGTTGCCGGGCTGGATCGGGGTGACCTGATCGCCACCTCGATCTGGACCTTGGCCGACTAGCGCCATGTATCTCATCACGGGCGCAGCAGGCGGCAGCGGCAACGTCAGCCGTCAGGTCGTTGAGATGCTCCTTGAGGCAGACGAATCGGTGCGGGCGATGGTGCGGCGCGACGACGATCGTGCTGAACAGCTGCGGGCGCTGGGTGCCGAGGTCGTCGTCGGTGACCTGACCAGCGCCGTTGACATCCTCGAGGCGATGGACGGCGTCCGACGGATGTTCTTCAACATGAGTGTGTCGCCGGACTACCTGCTGGCCACCACCGAGGTGTGCGCGGTGGCGCTCGAGCGGGGCCACCTGGACGCGATCGTGAACATGTCCCAAATGACTGTGTCGCAGATGACGCTGACGAGCACAGAGGAGTCGCGCCAGCAGCGGCTGCACTGGCTGGCCGAACACGTGCTGAATTGGTCGGATCTGCCGGTAATCCATGTCCGCCCAACGGTTTTCCTCGAGAATCCCTTGTTCGCGATCTTGGGCGCACAAACGGTTCGGGAGCGGGGAGTGCTGGTGTTGCCGTTCGGAAGCGGTCGTACATCGCCGGTCGCCGCGGAGGACGTGGCCCGCGTCGTCGCGACGCTGTTGCGTCATCCCGGCGATCACTTCGGCAAGGTGTATGAACTCACCGGTCCCGATGTGCTCGACATTGCAGGCCTGGCCGAGCAGTACACGCAGGCGGTGGGTCGCACAATCACGGCCGAGGACATGCCGTTGGACGAGTGGCAGACCCGGGTGCTGGCACCGCTGCGGTTGCCCGAGCACATCGCGCAGCACATCGGGAAGATGGCGCTACTGCATCGCGAGGGTCGGTACGACAGGGCGACCGACGACGTCCAGCGGATCACCGGTACGCCGGCGCAATCGGTGGCGCAATACGTGGCGTCACACCCGGATCTGTTCTACTGACGGCGTGGATCGCGCTTCATTTGACCGTTTGTTCGACATGACCGATCGCACCGTCATCGTGACGGGCGGCACAAGGGGCATCGGCCTCGCGCTGGCCGAAGGTTGTGTTCTGGCAGGCGCGAAGGTAGTCGTGGCCAGCCGCAAACCGGACGCCTGCGAGGAGGCCGCCCGTCACCTTCGGGACCTTGGTGGCCAGGCCATCGGCCTGCCGACGCACCTTGGCGAGCTCGACGACCTCAAAGCCCTTGTCGAGCGCACAGCCGACGAGTTCGGCGGCATCGACGTCGTCGTCAACAACGCCGCCAACCCGCTGGCGCAGCCGCTGGGCCAGATCAGCGTCGAGGCGTTGACCAAGTCGTACGAGGTCAACCTGCGTGGCCCGGTGTTCCTGGTCCAGGAGGCGCTGCCGCACCTGAAGGCCAGCGAGCACGCTGCGGTGCTCAACATGGTGTCGATTGGCGCGTTCATCTTCGCGCCCATGCTGTCCATCTACGCATCGGCGAAGGCGGCACTGATGTCGTTCACCCGGTCGATGGCCGCCGAATTCGCGCAGTTCGGGATCCGCGTCAACGCGCTCGCGCCCGGGCCGGTCGACACCTACATGATGCAGCAGAACCCGCCGGAAGCGGTTGCCGGAATGGTCGGCGCGACGCTGATGAACCGCTTGGCGACTGCGGACGAGATGGTCGGCCCCGCACTGCTATTGACGTCTGACGCCGGCAGCTACATCACCGGCCAGGTCATTATCGCTGACGGTGGCGGAACGCCTCGCTGAAGGCAGCGACCTCACCGCTCGTCGACGCTAGGATCTGGCTGCGGTTCTCCAGATGCAGTGCCGATTCGAGGCTCGCCGCGTCCAGATTGGCCCAGAGCACTTGCTTCGTCGATTCGACGCCGAACTTGCCGTAGCCACAGAGTGTTTCGGCGATGGCCATCGCCTCTTCCAGCACCGAGGAGTCCCGTGCCATCCGAGAGACGATGCCAAGCCGCAGCGCCTCGTCGGCGTCGACCACACGCGCCGTGAGGATTAGATCGAAGGCAGGCCCGGCGCCGATGATCCGCGGCAGGGTGTAGCTGACGCCGATGTCGCAGCCACCGAGCCCGAGCCTGATGAATTGAATTGCGTACAGAACCGGGCTGATTCGGACGCGATACGGATATCGCATGCCAGCGCGATGCCGAAGCCCCCGCCATAGGCGACGCCGTTGACCGCCGCGATCACCGGCTGGCGCAAGCGGTGTATCCGCGCGGTGAGGTCGGCGATCCGTTCCTGCCAGCGCATCCCGGATCGCGGGAATTCCGTGTCGCCGCCCGCCGCCGACGGGTTCGGATCGGTGAGGTCCAGACCCGAACAGAATCCGCGTCCCGCGCCTGTCAGCACCACAACCCGGCAATCGTTGTTGGCGCGGAGCCCGTCGAGCGCGGCGTGCAAGTCCTCGACCAGCTCGTACGACAGCGCGTTGAGCTTGTCCGGCTGGTTGAGCGTCAGAACGGCAATCTCGGGCCGGGGATAGGTCGATTCAAGCTGTGGCATGCACCACACGCTAACTCCAGGTTAACTCAGCCTGTGCTGCGCCAGCCTGTGACGCCGACGACGATCATCCTGAGCTGTTTGACGGCGATCCGCTTGATCTCGTCGATAGCAGCGCGGTCATGGGCATCCTCGATGGCCTCTGCGATCACGATCATCGAGTTGACGAACAGGCTGGCGAGTATGTTGAGGTCCTCACCGCTCCAGGTGTTGAGGCCCGGGAAGCGAGCCAGGTCGATCGCCAATTCTGAAGTGATCAAACGGATTTCCGTGCGAATCGCGTAGCGCAGCACGGTGACGCCGCTGTTGCGTTCGCGTCCGATGAAGCGCCAGTGTTCGCGGCGTTCGTTGACGCCGTCGATGAGGATGTCGACCGAGGACTCGATTACCCGGTTCGGATCGAGCTTGCCTGCTCGCGCGCCGCGCAGCATATCGCGCAGCGCGCGGAACGACTCGTCGATCAGTACGAGGCCAAGTGCTTCCATCGACTCGAAGTGCCGATAAAACGCCGCGGGCACGATGCCCGCTTCCCGGGTGACCTCACGCAGGCTCAGCGCCGCGAAGCTGCGCTCCTCGAGCAGTCGAAGAGACGCCGCAACGATTGCCCGCCGGGTCGCTTCTTTGCGCTCCTCGCGGGACAGGGCCTGCCGGGGGATATCCCGCGAACTCTCCCGGGGCTGTGATCTCCCCGAGCGGCTCGATCGGCCCGCCCGTGAACTGGGCGTACGACTGTTCACTGTGTGAAACATACCACAACCTGCTTGAACGGGTTGACGTGCAGCCACAAACTGGCTCACAGTGTACATATGTTCACTGAAATGTTGACGCGGCGGGTGCTACGGTCACCGCTGGTCGACATGCTGACCGGTCCGCACGGCGTAGACCGGTACACCGAGCTCGTCGCCCCTACCTGGACCCAGGCGGACGCCCGCGCGAAAGTGGTCGCGGTGCGGCGCCAGACCCCGCGCAGCGTCACCCTCACACTCGAGCCCAACCGCGCGTTCACCGGTTTTCGTGCCGGTCAGCACATCAACCTCACGGTCGAGATCGACGGCCGACGCCGTACCCGTCCGTACTCGCCGGCCAGCGCCGAGGGCGCCGCACACATCGAACTGACGATCGGCCGCCACGACGGCGGGCTGGTCTCCAACTACCTCTATGACCATGCCCGGCCCGCGATGGTGGTCGGACTGGACTCGGTCGGCGGCGACTTCGTCCTTCCCGCCGTCCGACCCCAGCGCATCCTGTTCGTGTCGGGCGGGAGCGGCATCACCCCGGTGATGTCGATGCTGCGCACGCTGCGCGCCGAGGGTTTCACCGGCGAAGTCGCGTTCATCCACTACGCGCGCTCCGCCGAGGAGGCCCCCTACCGCGACGAGCTCGCCGACATGCCAAATGTGCGGGTGCTGCACGGGTACACCCGCTCGACCGCCGGTTCGGATCTTGACGGCCGGTTTGGTCCCGACCACCTGGCAGCCGCCATGCCACCGCGGCCGAGCCGCGACAAACGGCCCGAGCCCGACGCGGTGTACGTGTGCGGCCCGCCCCAACTCGTGCACGCCGTTCGCGAATACTGCGCTAACGTCCGTTCGGAAAGCTTTGTGCCACCGGCATTCACGGTCCCGGCACAATCGTCCGGCGGAACCGTCGCCTTCGCCGACAGCGGAATCGAGGTAACCGATGACGGTCGGCCGCTACTCGAGCA
>DATARY010000153.1:0-7676 GCA_036263935.1 Mycobacterium sp. | reverse complement strand
TGCACGGCATGAGCGAAGTGATTCTCGGCGGTGAGGCCGTCGCGGCGGGACGGGTGACACGTCACGAACTACGGCGTTGGTACATCGCCATCTATCGCGGCGTCTATGTCCCGAAGGGCGCCGAGGTGTCGCTGCGTGATCGGGCGATCGCCGCATGGTTGGCGTCCGGTCGCAAGGGCGTCGTCGCCGGCGTGGCCGCATCGGCGCTGCACGGTGCTCCGTGGGCGGATCCGACGCACCCGATTGAGCTAGTCGGCGTGAAGTGTCGGCCGCAGAATGGGCTGGTACCGCGGACCGAACGGGTAGCCGACGACGAGATCACCCGAGTGTCCGGATTGCCTGTAACGACAAGAGTCAGAACGGCTTTCGATCTGGGACGCCACCTAGATCGGCCAGAGGCGCTGGCCCGACTCGATGCCCTGATGTGGAACCAGGAGTTCTCGGTCGACGACGTTATGCGACTCGCTGAGCGGTATCCACGCGCTCGCGACATTCGCCAGCTGCGCGAGCTACTCCCGCTGGTCGACCGGGGCGCCGCATCGCCGCGCGAAAGCCGAATCCGCCTGTGGCTGCACGATGCCGGCCTCCCGCGGCCGGAGACACAAATACCCGTTCTGGAGGGTTCTCGGCCCATCGCCTTTTTGGACATGGGATGGCCAGAGTTCAAGGTGGCAGTCGAGTACGACGGGGATCACCATCGCAAGGACCGTCGTCAGTACGTCAAAGACATCGCGAGGCTGCGGATGCTGGAAGCAATGGGATGGATCGTCATCCGGGTCATCGCGGAGGAACGACCAGCGGAATGGTTGGCAAGAGTCGAAGCGGCGTTGGTTAGCCGTGGTTGCGTTGTCGAAATCAACGAATTGCAGAGGTTCACTCGCACTTTCGCTGCATAACGTCGATTTCGACGAGTTGGGTCAGGCGCGGCGGGGAGCGGCGAGGCGTTCCCGTCGCAGCAGCGCGACCTCGTCGATCTCCAGCGGTGCCAGCTCGCCCACAACACGACTCAACATGTAGTCGGCAAGCTCGGGATTGCGGGCTAAGCAGGGGCCGTGCAGGTACGTGGCGACCACGCTGCCCTGTACTGCACCGTCGATGCCATCGCCCGTCCGGTTTCCGGCTCCGCTGACGACGCGCGCCAGCGGCGAGGCAGAGGATCCCAAAACCGTACCGCCGCGGTGGTTTTCGAAACCGGTGAGCCGCTCGGTCAGCCCGGGGACCAGAGGCTCGGCCACCACCTCACAGATGGTGCGCTCGGGTTGCGGCGACGTCGTGACATCCAGCAGGGCGGCCCCGTCGACGCGCTCACCCGACGACGTTTCATACCAATGTCCCAGTACCTGGATCGCCGCGCAGATCGCCAGCACCGGCGCGCCCCGCGCAGTCGCGCCCTGCAACCCCGGATACCGGATCAGGTGCTTGGTGGCCAGCCGCTGGGCGTAATCCTCTGCGCCGCCCAGCGTGTAGAGATCGAGCTCCGATGGCACCGGATCCGACAGCGTGATCTCGACGATCTCCGCGTCAAACCCCCTCAGCCGCAACCGTTGACGCAACACCACGGAATTGCCGCCGTCGCCGTATGTGCCCATCACATCGGGCAGCACCAGGCCGATCCGCACCGTCGATTCAGCCACGGGGTGACCTTCCGGGCCGCCCGAACGTCCGATTCAGTTGCAGGAACGCGGTGTAGTTGGCTACGACCTCGACGTGTCCCTGGGGGCACGACGTGATCGCTTCGACGGCGTTGTGCACCAAAGTGTGTTCGACGCCGGCGTATCCGAGGCGCACGGCAAGGTCTGTCCCGCGCTCGCCCGCGGCCACCACGGGATGGTCGACGAAATGCTCGAAGTTGACGTCCCACAGCCATGACAGGTCCTCGCCGTCGGGCACCCGCCCGTTGACCGAGATCACCACCGAGCCGGCGTCCGTGTCGACCATCGACAGCGCCTCCTGCCAGCCGGCGGGGTTCTTAGCCAACAGCATCCGAACGGAGTGCGCGCCGAGTTGCACCGTGCTGTACCGGCCGGCGACCTCGTCGACGCCTGACACCGCGGCCACCGCGGCGGCCGGATCGGCACCCAAGTTGACCGCTGCCGCCACCGCCTGGGTCGCGTTGCCGCGGTTCACTGTTCCCGGTAGCGCCAGCGTCATTGGCAGCGAGATACCGTCGGGCCCATAGATATTCGCGTCGTCGTACCACCACTGTGGGCTTGGCCTCTTGAAGTCCGTGCCCGTCGAGTACCAGTGGCTGCCGTCGCGCACGAGGATCTCCCCGCTGCGCGGACAACTCACCGAATCGTTCGCCCAGCCGCCGCCCGCCGCCACCCACACAACGTGCGGGCTGTCGTAGGCCGCCGACGTCATCAGGACGTCATCACAATTCGCGACCACCACTGTCGACGGGTGGCGGGCCAGCCCGCCGCGCAGCGTGCGTTCGATGTGGTTGATCTCGCCGACCCGGTCGAGCTGATCACGCGAGAGGTTCAGCAACACGATGACCGCGGGGTCGACGGCGTCGGCCACATGCGGCACGTGCATCTCGTCGACTTCCAGCGTCGCCAACGACGCGTCACGGGATCCGGCCAGCGCGGCCACGAGTCCGGCGTCCATGTTGGCGCCCTCGGCGTTGGTGGCGACGGGTCCGAGCGTGCCCAGTGCCGCGGCCGTCATCCGGGTGGTTGTCGACTTGCCGTTGGTGCCGGTGACAACGACCGTGCGGCGGCCCTCGCCGAGCTGGCGGAGGATGGATTTGTCCAGCGTCATCGCGACCAGGCCGCCGATCATCGCGCCTGCGCCGCGTCCGGTGACCCGCGACGCCCAGCGTGCGCCGGCTCCGGCCGCAAGCGCGACACGTCCACGAGCGGTGATCATCCCCGGCATTTTAGGTGGACGACACGCTGGCCAGCGATCCGGCGATGTCGGGGCACCATGCCATCCTCGAAACGTGAGCCAAACTGACGCCGGATGTCGCCGGCCGAGCGGCTCCTGGGGCCGGCCGGCGGCCGAACCCGGCGCGGGCTGGGCCGTCGTCGACGTCGAGACGTCGGGGTTCCGGCCCGGACAGGCTCGGATCGTCAGCATCGCGGCCCTGGCCCTTGCGGATGACGGCAACGTCGAGCAGAGCCTCTACACGCTGCTCAACCCCGGCGTGGATCCCGGGCCCACCCACGTGCACGGCCTGACTGCCGAGATGCTCGAGGGCCAGCCGTGCTTCGGTGACATCGTCGACACGCTTGTCGACCTTCTCCGCGGCCGCACGCTGGTCGCCCACAATGTCGAATTCGACTACTCGTTCCTGGCCGCCGAGGCCGAGCTGGTCGCCGCGGAGCTGCCCATCGACGACGTGATGTGCACCGTCGAGCTGACCCGACGGCTCGAGCTCGGCACCGAAAATCTGCGGCTCGAGACGCTCGCAGCCCATTGGGGCATCACGCAGATCAAGCCGCACGACGCGCTCGACGACGCGATGGTGCTCGCCCAGATCCTCAAACCCGTGCTGGTCCGCGCGCGTGAACGCAAGGTCTGGTTGCCGGTGCGTCCGGTCACGCGACGACGGTGGCCGACCGGCCAGGTCACTCACCAGGAGCTGCGTCCGCTGAAGATGCTGGCCTCGCGGCTGCCCTGCCCGTACGTCAACCCCGGTCGCTTCGTCTCGGGCCGGCCGCTCGTCCAGGGCATGCGCGTCGCGTTGTCGGCCGAAGTGAGCCGAACCCACGAGGAGCTCATCGAGCGAATCGTCCACGCCGGGCTCTCCTACACCGACAACGTCGATCCCGAGACCTCACTGGTCATCTGCAACGAGCCCGAGCCCGAGCACGGGAAGGGTTATCAGGCCCATGAACTCGGTGTTCCGTTGGTCAGCGACGCCGACTTCATGCAGTACCTCGGCGGCGTCGTCGGCGGCATCGACGTCGAGGAGTTCACCGACACCACGCTGGCCGGCCAGCAGTTCGCGCTCTTCTAGGTGGGGCGCGATGTCCCCAGCGACGCCCCGGGCGTGAATGTGACCGGAAGCCTGCCCAGCCCGGTCATGCTCGGATTGCCCGAGTAGCGATGGACACTGCTGAGGTCGACCCGGTAGTCGGGTATGCGGTCGAGAACCGCCTTCACCATCACCTCGAACATGACCCGCGCCAGCGGAGCACCGATGCATCGATGAGGCCCGAGCCCGAATGCGACGTGGCGGTTGGGTGAGCGGTCCAGCATCACTTCATCGGCGCGCTCGAACTCCTGCTCGTCGTGATTGGCGGCGAACCAACTGATGAGGACCTTGTCGTTGCGCCGAAGCCGTTGACCACCCAGGACGGTGTCGCGACTCACGGTGCGGCTCAGCGTCTTGTTCACCGAGCAGTAGCGAAGAAACTCGTCGGCAGCGGTGGTGTAGAGCTCGGGCCGGTCGATGAGCTGTTGGCGCAAATCGGGGTGGGTGCCGAGGTGAAGCAGGCTCAGGGCGGTCAGCGACGTCGTGGTGTCGACGCCGCCGCCGATGAGATTCCACAGAATGTCGATGAGTTGGTTGTCGTCCAATCGCTTCCCGTCGAACTCGAACTGAACGAGAAAGCTCGTCAGGTCATCCCTTGGATCGGCGCGACGGGTCGCCGCGAATTTCAACAGGCCGTCGATCATTGCGGGGACCTCGGCGATCACCTTGTTGTACTGGTCGCCGTCGGAAGCGTCCATGACCGAGTGGAAGAGGTTTGCGTAGAGCCGCCAGTTGTCATGGGGCAGACCCATCAACCGCATGGTGAGAATCGCCGGAACGGGACTGGCGTAGTCGAGCACCAGGTCCATGTGTCCGTCGGCGATCCGCTGGTCGATAAACCAGTGCACCGATTGCTTCATGAACGGCCGCATTCGCTCGACCGCTCCCGACGAGAGAAACGGCGTGAGGGCCCTGCGCAACGCCAGATGGTAGGGGCCGTCGACCTCGCCGATGCCCAGCGGCGGTTGGCCTTCGGGACGCGGAACGCCCATCTCCCCTTGGTAGTTGACGCCGTCGGCGGCGTTGGGTTCGTACTTGTGCGCGAACGTGCCCCCGTCCCGCGCGGCCTGAGCCACCGCCTCGTAACTGGTGGCGTACCAGAATCCGCCGTACTTCTCGTTCCACACGACCGGGCACCGGCGGCGCAGATCGGCGTTTATCTCCCGTTCGCTGAGGTTGAACTCGTCTGAGTGATGATCGAAGTCGACGATCGCGTCGGCGCTGACGTCCGGACGGCCCATTACGCTATCTTTGCATCTTTAAGGAGGTAGGACCATCGACGATTGGTCAGCAGGTGCGACGATCGGCGGAGTGCCGATCCCTGCCATGCCCGACCTCGCCCGAATGCGCCGGGAGCGTTTCCGGAGACTGCAAGACCAGCTCGATGCGCAGGGCGTCGACGGTCTGGTTCTGCTCGGGTCCAGCTCCGTGGCCTATGCGACGGGTGTCGCCGAGCCAGCGCAAGACGGTGACCGGGCCGCGCTGTTCCGCACGGTGGCGATCGTGGTCAAAGCGGACGCAGCGCCTCACGTCTACACGCTCTATGCCGACGGAGCGCCCGCCGACCTTCCCGAGGACCACCTGCATGGCCCGCTGTTCCCGGACCTCGACGACGGCATCGAGCAATTCGCCAGCGCCATCGGCGGCCACTTCGGTCCCGGCGCCCGCATCGGCATCGACCACCAGACGCACGCGCTACTGCGGGCCATGCCCAACGCCGACTGGATCGATGCGGCGGATGTGGTGAGTGCGGCCAAGCTCATCAAGACACCGGACGAGGTGGCCTGCATCCGCAATGCGCAGTTGCTCAACGAGCTGGCGATGGTCGACGCGCTGAAGATCCTGCGTCCCGGCGTACGGCAGATCGACCTGAGCGCGGTGTTCCTCCGCCGAATCTTCGAGCTGGGCGCATCCGGGAACGGAATCGATCCGATCTGGCAGGTGATGGCCGCGACCCGTGAGCGCGGACCGTGGACCCTGCACGGAGATCTGGCCTACCCCACCGTGACCACGGATCGGTTCCTGCGCGAAGGCGACATCATCTGGGTCGACGCGGGGATCACCTGGGAGGGCTACGCCTCCGACTACGGGCGGACGTGGATCACCAGCGCCGATCCTGTCCCGAATGCCAAGCAGCAGGAGCAGTTCCGTCGTTGGCGGGCCGTCGTCGATGCCGCGCTGGACATCCTCAAATCCGGGGTGTCGGCACTGGCGCTGGGCAGGGCCGCGATTGAAGCCAATGACGGTGTTCGCCCGTGGATCGACCATTTCTATCTGGCTCACGGCATCGGCACCGACAGCGCGGAAATGCCGCTCATCGGAACCGACCTCGGTGAGCAGTTCGACGAACGGCTCATCATGCAACCGGGAATGGTTGCCGTCTTCGAACCGGTCATCTGGGAGGACGGCGCGGCCGGCTACCGCTCGGAAGACATTGTAGCCGTGACTGATACGGGGTGGATCAAGCTGAGTGGCTCGAGCTACGAACCGTACGGGGTGAGTGCATGAGCCCCGTCCCGCGGGACCGCGGTCTGCTCGTCGGAACGATGGGCCTCGAGGACGACGCCCGTGTCGACTTTGCCCGCCTTCGTGCGGACCGCCGCGAAAAAGTGTTGTCCGGCATGGAAAGTCACAATCTCGATGCCCTCATGGTCGGAGGAGTCGGCAACGTGCGTTACGTGTCGGGGGCTCGCCAACTCGGGCGCTCCGGTGTGCTTCCGTTCGCCCCCGTCGCGGTGGTGGTGAAGGAGACTGCGCGGGTGCATCTGCTGTCGACATGGGACGAGGGCGTGCCACCCGAGATCGACTACGAGGACCTGTACCGGATGAGCTGGAACCCGGTGAACCTCGCGGCCGACCTGGCGAAGATTCCCGGTGTGCGCGAGGCGAGGCGGGTCGGCACGGACGGGCTGACGCCGAGGTTCGCCGGGTTGATCGCCCAACTCGTCACCACGGCCGAGTTGGTCGACGCCGCCCCGGTGATGGCAACGGCGCGACGGATCAAGACGCACGACGAGATCACCTGTCTGGACGTGGCGTCGGCGATCGCGGAGGCGGCGCTGAGCGCGCTCGAGGGTGCCCTGCGGCCGGGCATCACCGAGCGGGAACTGCTCGGCATCCACGACGAGCGGGTCGCGAGCCTCGGCGCGCCGGTTTCGCCATCGGAAAGCGTGTGCTTCGCCACGCCCACGCGCGGTCCGGTCGAGTTCCGGCATCTGGCATCTGACCGGCCCATCGGGGATGGCGAATTAGTGGTACTCGCGCCTGGCGCCTTGTACGCCGGATACGAGGCCGGCTTGGCCCGGACGCGGGTAGCCGGGACTTCGGCCGGCCAGGGGCCGGCGGATCTGGCGGCCCGATGTGCGCATTCGATGGACGCGCTGATTGCCGCGTGCCGTCCCGGGAACAGCGGCGCCGACCTCTACCGCGCCTGGGAAGGCGAAGGCAACCCAGAGTCTCCGGTGCCGCTGGCCCACGGGTTGGGCCTTGGAGCCGAGCCGCCGCTCATCGGGCTTGGCCGTGGCCGCGACGCCGTAGTGGAGGAGGGCATGGTGCTCAGCGTCCAGTCCTGGGTGACCGACGAGGGTGTTGGGGGATGTCTCGAGCGGGCGACTGTTCACATCGAGAGCTCTGGACCGTCGACGCTCACGCGCTACGGAAGGTTGTAATGTCCAGTCACCGAACGGTTTTCAAC
>DATARY010000077.1:0-25776 GCA_036263935.1 Mycobacterium sp. | reverse complement strand
CTTCGAGACGCCGATGCTGTTCTCGGTGGGCTTCCTGGTCACCTTCCTGCTGGGTGGCCTGACCGGTGTGCTGCTGGCCAGCCCGCCGCTGGACTTTCACGTGACCGACAGCTATTTCGTGGTCGCGCACTTCCATTACGTGCTGTTCGGCACCATCGTGTTCTCCACGTTCGCGGGCATCTATTTCTGGTTCCCAAAGATGACCGGCCGGATGCTCGACGAGCGACTGGGCAAGCTGCATTTCTGGTTGACGTTCATCGGGTTCCACACCACCTTCCTGGTGCAGCACTGGCTGGGAAACCTGGGTATGCCCCGCCGCTACGCCGACTACCTGGCCAGCGACGGCTTCCAGCCCTACAACGTCGCCTCGACGGTGGGCGCCTTCATCTTGGGCGTGTCGATGTTCCCGTTCGTCTGGAACATTTTCAGGAGCTGGCGCTACGGCGAACCGGTGACGGTCGACGATCCGTGGGGCTACGGAAACTCGCTGGAGTGGGCGACCAGTTGCCCGCCGCCGCGGCACAACTTCACCGAACTGCCCCGCATCCGTTCCGAGCGCCCGGCCTTCGAGCTGCACTATCCACACATGGTGGACCGGATGCGCGCCGAAGCTCACGTCGGCCGCGGCCACCCTCCCGCCGAAGCCGCGGAAGCGGACCAATCCGTCTGATGGTTCGTAGCGGCGCCGCCGGGTGAGCACGCCCAAGGTGTCGGTGCTGATCACCGTCACCGGACATGACCAGCCAGGTGTGACGTCAGCGCTGTTCGAGGTGCTGTCAAGACACAAGGTCGAACTCCTCAACGTCGAACAGGTCGTCATCAGGGGCCGTTTGACGCTGGGCGTGCTGGTCGCCGGCGCTGCGGAGGCAGCCGGCGGACCCGAGCTGCGCGACGAGGTGCAGGCGGCCATCCACGGTGTCGGCCTCGACGTCACGATCGAGCGCAGCGTCGACCTGCCCGTCATGCGGGAGCCGTCGACGCACACCATCGTCGTGCTGGGCCGCCCGATCACCGCCGAGTCGTTCGGTGTGGTGGCGCGCGAGGTCGCCGGGCTCGGCGTCAACATCGACTTCATCCGGGGTGTCTCCGACTACCCGGTGACGGGTTTGGAATTGCGAGTGTCCATACCGCCTGGCGCCGACGGGCAGCTGCAGACGGCGCTGGCGCGGGTGGCCGTCGACGAAGGTGTCGACATAGCGCTCGAGGATTACAGCCTGGCGCGACGGGCCAAGCGGCTCATCGTCTTCGACGTCGACTCCACGTTGATCCAGGGCGAGGTCATCGAGATGCTCGCGGACCGGGTCGGCGCGCACGCTGCGGTCGCCGAGATCACCGAGGCGGCGATGCGAGGCGAACTGGACTTCGCCGAATCGTTGAGCCGCCGGGTCGCGACGCTGGCCGGCCTGCCCGCCGAGGTGCTCGAGGAGGTCGGGGAGCAGATCGAGCTCACGGCCGGCGCGCGAACCACGCTGCGCACGTTGCGGCGGTTGGGTTTTCACTGCGGCATCGTGTCCGGCGGCTTCCGCCAGGTGGTCGAACCGCTGGCGCACGAGTTGAAGATGGACTTCGTCGCGGCCAACGAGCTGGAGATCGTCGACGGAAAACTGACCGGCCGGGTGGTCGGCCCCATTATTGACCGGCCCGGAAAGGCCAAGGCGCTGAGGGACTTTGCGGCCCAGGCCGGTGTTCCGATGGAGCAGACGGTAGCCGTCGGCGACGGCGCCAACGACATCGACATGCTCGCCGCGGCGGGGCTGGGCGTGGCATTCAACGCCAAGCCTGCGCTGCGGGAGGTCGCGGACGCCTCGCTGAGCCATCCCTATCTGGATACGGTGCTGTTCATTCTCGGCATCACGCGCGGCGAGATCGAGGCCGCCGATGCCGTCGACGGAGTCGTGCGGCGCGTCGAGATCCCCGACGATTAGACGACCACCGCGTGCGGCTCGGTGATGCTCGCGCCGGTAACGCTGTGCCAGGCGCGGGCAAGCAGTTCAACCGCCTCGGCGAGCCGGTCGTCGGGCAGGGTGTAGGGCACCCGGATGAACCGCTCCAGTGTGCCGTCGACGCCGAAGCGCGGGCCGGGCGGCACGACCAGCCCGAGCCGCGAAGCCGCCGCAGACAGGGCAGAGCTCGTCGGCGCGGGCAACCGCACCCATAGCGACATTCCGCCATGGCCTGGACTGGGCGACCAGTCGGGAAGATGCTTGCGAAGCAAGGCTCTCAGCAATTCACGGCGATGGCGCAACAGCTCGCGCCGCTCCGGCAAGAGCTCGTCGGCCTTGGCGAAAAGTCGTGCGGCTGCTAGCTGTTCGACGATTGCCGTGCCCATGTCGATGGACGGGCGCACTGTGGCGATGGTCGCCAGCGTGCTGCGTTCAGCGCGGATCCAGCCGATCCTGAGGCCGCCCCAGAATGACTTCGACACGGATCCGATGGTAAGCACCAGGTCGCGCCGAGACGTCATCGAAGCCACCATCGGCGGGGGAATCGGCCGGTCCAACCACATGTCGGCGATCGTCTCGTCGACGACGGTGCGGGTGCGGGTTTCAGCGACGATCTTGCCGAGACGTCTCCGGCCCGGCTCGGACAGCGTCATGCCGGTGGGGTTGTGGTTGTCGAGGACGAAGTAGGCCAGGCTCGGCGCGAGCTGACGGACCGCGGCATAGACGGCGTTGAGCTCCCAACCGTCATCGGTCATCGCGACCGGCACCGGTCGCGCCCCTGTGGTCGTAATCGCCGACAGCGCACCGTGATAGGTGGGCTGCTCGACCAGCACGCGATCGCCGGGCTGGGTGTAGGTGGTCAGGATCAAACCGAACGCGTGCAGCGCGCCGGTGGTCACCATGATCTCGTCGGGTTCGGTGGGTAACCCTCGGGCGCAATATCTTTCGGCGATCGCTTCGCGTAGCGGGACTACCCCGGTCAGCTCGACGCCGATGTCGTGCAGGTAGGGCATCACCTCACGGGCTGCGGCTGCGTAGGCGTCCATCATCGCGCCTGCCGGTGCAGCCAGCGTCGCCTCGGCGAGGCTGACCGTCGCGGGCGCCGACGCGGTGAAGGCCGTGCCGGCGGAGACCGGCAGCGCGGTGGTGCTGCGGGCGCCGCGGCGGGCGTTGAGGTATCCGTCGTCGCGCAGTTGGGCATAGGCGGCGGTGACGGTGGTGCGCGAGACGTGCAGAGCATCGGCCAGCGCGCGCTCGCTGGGCAGTCGTGCAGAGACAGGGAGCCGGCCGTCGACGATCAACAGCCGGATCGCGTCGGCCAACCCCCGATACACCGGTCCGCTGCGACTGGACGTCCGCCAATTGCCGAGTTCACGGGCCAAAAGGTCGATGTCGAGCGCCCGAGCCACCATATCCGCTGCCATTTCAAGGCCAGTATGGACTGACTGGCTATTGAATGGCAAGCCAGTCGACGGTCACCATCGAGGCATGAGCACGCATTGGACATCACCACTGGCCCGGCTGTGGGGCAAGATCTTCAGGCCGGTGGAGTGCCTGCCCGCCGAGTTCGTCGACCGCGATGCCGAACGCGTACGCCGCGAGCTGGAGCTGATCCGGATTCGTTACCCGCACCATGCGTAGCGCCGCCCTGCGCGGAACGGCACTGCTGGTCGGCCTGAGCGGCTACGGCTTCTCGATGGCGGTGATGGTGCGAGCGGGCCTGGGTCTGGATCCGTGGGACGTCTTTCACCAGGGGCTGACCGTGCACACGCCGATGACTATCGGGGTGGCATCAGCGGTGGTCGGGGTGGCGGTGCTGCTGGCCTGGATCCCGCTGCGCAACCGACCCGGCATCGGCACCGTTGCCAACGTCATCGTCATCGCCGTCACGGTCGACGCGGGGCTGTGGCTGCTGGCGCCGCCGACGTCGCTGCCGGTGCGCATCGCGATGATGGTGGGCGCGGTGGTGCTCAACGCGCTCAGCACGGTCCTCTACGTCGGCGCCGGCCTCGGCCCCGGCCCCCGCGACGGGCTGATGACCGGACTCGTGGTGCGCACCGGCTTGTCGGTCCGGCTGGTCCGGACATCGATCGAGGCGACGGTGCTTGCGGTCGGGTGGCTGCTCGGCGGCACTGTCGGCGTCGGCACCGTCCTCTATGCGGTCGGGATCGGCCCGCTCGTCCAGATGATCTTGCGCGTCACCCCGAAGCGCATCCTCGCGGTCAGCGGCTGGGCATCCGTAGCGGACGCAAGCGATTTGGGCGCGAAAAGGAGCGCTCAGCGATCCAAATCGCGCGGAAATCGCATCGGCGACCCGGCAGAGACGACAGGTGTCGAGTACGGCACGATGGTCGGGTGCCAGTCGCCGAAGAAGACGCAGCCGACCCCGACCTGCTGATCGACTTCGCGAAGGTCACACTGCGCCGCGGTCGCCAAACTCTGGTGGGACCCGTCACCTGGTCAGTCGAACTCGACGAACGCTGGGTCGTCATCGGGCCGAATGGGGCGGGCAAGACGTCGCTGCTGCGCATCGCCGCGGCCCTGGAGCATCCGTCGTCGGGCACGGCATATGTGCTCGGAGAGAAGCTGGGCCGCGTCGACATGTCCGAGCTGCGATCGCGCGTCGGCCTCAGCAGCTCGGCGCTGTCGCAGCGGGTGCCCGACGGGGAGGTGGTCCGTGATCTGGTCGTCTCGGCGGGCTACGCGGTGCTCGGCCGCTGGCGCGAGAAGTACGACGACGTCGACTACGCCCAGGCCGTCGACATGCTCGAGAGCGTCGGCGCCGAACACCTGGCCGACCGCACCTACGGCACGTTGTCGGAGGGTGAACGCAAGCGCGTGCTGATCGCGCGCTCGATGATGACCGATCCGGAGCTGCTGCTGCTCGACGAGCCCGCCGCAGGGCTGGACCTTGGCGGGCGCGAGGAACTGCTGGCGCGGCTCGAAGACCTGGCCAACGATCCCGACTCTCCGGCCCTCGTGTTGGTCACCCACCACGTCGAGGAGATTCCACGCGGCTTTTCGCACTGCTTGATCCTGTCCGAGGGCACGGTCGTCGATTCCGGCCTGCTGCCGGACGCCTTGACAGCCGAGAACCTGTCAACGGCGTTTGGGCAGTCCATCGCCCTCGACGTTGTCGACGGACGCTATTTCGCGCGCCGGGCCAGGAGCCGCCCCGCGCACAGGAGGCGACAATGACCGAAAAGCCCCTGACCCCGCGGCCCGCGGCCACGGTGATGCTGGTGCGCGACCAGCGCCCGGGCCTCGCCCGGGGAATCGAAGTGTTCCTCATGCGACGGCACTCGGCGATGGAGTTCGTCGCCGGTGTGATGGTGTTCCCCGGCGGTGGCGTCGACGACCGTGACCGCAACGCCGACATCGCATGGATCGGTCCGGACCCGGCGTGGTGGGCCGGAAGGTTCGGTGTCGAACCCGATCTCGCCGAGGCGCTGGTCTGCGCGGCGGCGCGCGAGACGTTCGAGGAGTCCGGGGTGCTGTTCGCCGGTCCGGCCGACGATCCCGACGGCATTGTCGGCGACGCGTCGGTCTATCGCGAATCCCGGCTGGCGTTGGCGGATCGATCGCTGTCGTTCGGGGAGTTCCTGCGTCGCGAGAACCTCGTGCTGCGCGCGGATCTGCTGCGGCCGTGGGCGAACTGGGTGACACCGAAGGAAGAGCGCACCCGCCGCTACGACACCTATTTCTTTGTGGCAGCGCTTCCCGCGGGCCAGCGCGCCGACGGTGACAACACCGAAACCGACCGCGCCGACTGGATCACGCCGTCCGCGGCCCTCGAGGATTTCGCGGCGTCGCGCACCTTCCTGCTGCCGCCGACCTGGACGCAGCTGGACTCATTGAACGGCCGCACCGTCGCCGAAGTGCTTGGGGTGGAACGCCGGATCGTCGCGGTTGAACCCCACCTCGCAGAGAACAACGGCAACTGGGAGATCGAGTTCTTCGACAGCGATCGCTACAACTCGGCCCGCAAGCACCGCGCGCCCGACGCCTACGGCCCCGACACTCCACTTGCATGAACGAATTCGTCTCCGTCCACGTCAGCGACGAGCAGCCGGGAATCGCGACACTGCTGCTGTCGCGCCCGCCAACCAACGCGCTGACCCGTCAGGCGTACCGCGAAATCGTCGGTGCTGCAGCCGAGCTCGGCCGTCGAGACGACATCACCGCCGTCATCGTCTTCGGCGGGCATGAGATCTTCTGCGCCGGCGACGATGTGCCCGAACTGCGCACCCTGAACGCCGAGGAGGCCGGTGTGGCCGGCCGGGTCTGCCGAGAGGCCGTCGACGCGCTGGCGGCGATCCCCAAGCCCACCGTGGCGGCAATCACCGGCTATGCCCTGGGCGGCGGGCTGAACCTGGCCCTGGCGACCGACTGGCGAGTCAGCGGCGACAACGTCAAGTTCGGCGCGACCGAGATCCTGGCGGGGCTGGTTCCGGCAGGCGGAACCGCGCGGCTGGCAGCTGCGGTGGGCATCAGCAAGGCCAAGGACCTGGTGTTCAGCGGGCGGTTCATCGACGCCAAGGAGGCGCTGGCCATCGGACTCATTGACCAGATGGTGGCCCCTGACTTCGTCTACGACGCGGCCGTGGCCTGGGCGCAGCGGTTACTCGACTATCCGCTGCAGGCACTGGCTGCCGCCAAGGCCACCTTCGACCTCTAGGCTGCCCTGCATGAGTTTCGACGCTGACGCCAATGTCGCCGGCCAGGCGGCTCCGGTCCCCAATCCGCACGCCACTGCGGAGCAGGTGGAGGCGGCCCGCCACGACTCCAAGCTCGCCCAGGTGCTGTACCACGACTGGGAGGCGGAACGCTACGACGACAAGTGGTCGATCTCCTATGACAAGCGCTGCGTCGACTACGCCCGCGACCTGTTCGACGCGACCGTGCCCGGCTATGAGCTTCGCGACCTGCCGTACGACCGGGCGCTGGAGCTGGGCTGCGGCAGCGGGTTCTTTCTGCTGAACCTGATCCAGGCCGGGGTGGCGCGTCGTGGCTCGGTGACGGACCTGTCGCCGGGCATGGTCAAGGTCGCGATCCGCAACGGCGAAAACCTGGGTCTGGACATCGACGGCCGCGTCGCCGACGCCGAGGGCATCCCGTATGACGACGACACCTTCGATCTGGTCGTCGGCCACGCCGTTCTGCATCACATTCCCGACGTCGAGCTTTCGTTGCGGGAGGTCATCCGCGTGCTCAAGCCGGGCGGGCGGTTCGTGTTCGCCGGCGAGCCGACGACGGTCGGCAATGGCTACGCCCGTGCGCTCTCGACACTGACGTGGCGCACCATCACCAACGCGACGAAGCTGCCGGGGCTGACGGGTTGGCGCCGACCACAGGCGGAGCTCGACGAGTCGTCCCGCGCAGCGGCGCTGGAGGCGATCGTCGACCTACACACGTTCGATCCGGGCGAGCTGGAGCGGACGGCCATCAATGCCGGCGCGGTCGAGGTTACGAGCGCCACAACGGAGTTCACCGCCGCGATGCTGGGCTGGCCGCTGCGCACCCTCGAGGCCGCGGTGCCGCCCGGCCGGTTGGGCTGGGGCTACGCCAGGTTCGCATTCAACAGCTGGATCACGCTCAGCTGGGTCGACGACAACCTGTGGCGGCTGGTGGTGCCGAAGGGCTGGTTCTATAACGTCATGGTGACCGGGGTCAAGCCGTAGTAACTTTCGGACTCGACGACGTCGCCTATCTGTGCGACGAAGCCGGCGCGCAGGCGTTGTGTGAGGTTTCCGCCCTGCCGCTCACCGATGCCACGTTAATTGCCGATATCGCCTCGGCGCGAACACGTTTCGGCGATCGCGCCGCAGTCCTGGTGGAGACGACGACGCTGCGGCGCAAGGCTGCCGCGAAATTCGCCGACCCGTCCCAGTGGCTCTTCACCGACGAGGCGCTGCAACAGGCGACCGCCGAACCGGTGGCCCAGCACCGGGCGCGTCGGCTCGCTGGCCTTCGTGTGCACGATGCAACCTGCTCGGTCGGCACCGAGCTTGCGGCGCTGCAGAATTCGGCCGCGCTCGCGGTCGGCAGCGATATCGATCCTGTGCGTCTCGCGATGGCCCGTCACAACGTCTCGGCCGTGGATCTATGTCGAGCCGACGCGCTACGTCCGGTCACCCGCGACACCGTGGTCCTCGTCGACCCGGCCCGGCGAAGCGCAGGACGGCGCCGGTTCGACCCACGCGATTACACACCCGCGCTGGATCGGTTGCTGCAGACATACCGGGGTCGCGACCTCGTCGTAAAATGCGCTCCCGGACTCGATTTCGGCGAGCTGCCACGACTGGGCTTCGCGGGTGAGATCGAGGTGACCTCACTGGCGGGGGGCGTGCGCGAGGCGTGTCTGTGGTCGGCGGGACTCGCGGCGGACGGGATCACCCGGCGCGCCACCATGCTCGACAGTGGCGAGGAGATCACCGACGCGGAGCCCGACGACTGCGCGGTTGCGCCTGCCGGCCGGTGGATCGTCGATCCCGACGGCGCGGTGGTGCGCGCAGGCCTGGTTCGTCAGTACGCAGCTCGGCACGGGATGTGGCAGCTCGATCCCGACATCGCCTATCTGTCCGGCGACCAGTTGCCGGACGGGGTGCGCGGTTTCGAGGTGTTCGAGGAACTGGTGTACAGCGAACGGCGACTGCGCCAGGCCCTTTCGGCCCGCGATGCCGGCGCGCTCGAAATCCTGGTCCGCGGCCTCGACGTCGATCCCGATGCGCTGCGGCCGCGGCTGCGGCTACGCGGATCCCAACACCTCTCGGTCGTGATTTGCCGCATCGGATCCGGGGCGGCAAGCCGGGCAACGGCATTCATTTGTCGTCCATCACGTTGAGACGCCACGTACCCTGGCAGTGATGCGCCGGTATCGGAACCGGTGCCGGCTGCGAGGACGTCCGACGATGCGCATTCTCCCTGTGGCTGCCCTACTGGCGGCTGGTGTCATGACCGCCGCGATCGGAGCCCCTGTTGTCGCGGCCCAGTCGGCGTGCGCCGATCTCGGCGGGGCGGTGGGGCCGGACGGCATCTGCGCCGTGCACACCAAGACCCCGACCTACACGCTCGACTTCACGTTCCCCAACGACTATCCCGACCAACCGGCGTTGACGGCATATCTCAAGCAGGCCCGTGATGGGTTCGTCAACGTCTCGCAGATGCCGGGTTCGTACAACCTGCCCTATCAGCTCGACGCGAAGGGCGCCGGTTACCACTCGGGCACCCCGACGGGCGGCACGCAGAGCGTCGTGTTCACGGTCTGGCAGAACGTCGGCGGCGCCCACCCGCAGACGTTCTTCGAGGCGTTCAACTGGGATCTGGCCAAGCGCGCGCCGATCACGTTCGACACGCTGTTCAAGCCGGGCACCAAGCCACTCGACGTGATCTATCCCGAAGTCAACAGGTACCTGAAAAAACAGCAGGGGGTGGTCGATCCGGTGCAGGCCACCGACGGCCTCGATCCCGCCAACTACAAGAACTTCGCTCTGACCGACGACGCGGTGATCTTCTTCTTCAGCCAGGGTGAGTTGTTCGCCGAGGCCACGGGTCCCGTCCAGGCGCCGGTGCCGCGGGCGCTACTCGCGCCGTTGCTGGCGTAGAGCTATGCCGGGGCGAACCCGTAGACCTGGCCGTCGCTGGTGGCCGTCACAATGCGGCGGTCATGGCCGATCGAAACCCCGACGGGCCAGCCCGTTGCGTCGGGCAACGGATAGTTGTTGATCGTGTGGCCGTCGGCCGGGTCGAAGATCAGCAGCGCCTGCCCCTTGTCGCCGTCGCGCGCCACGGTGTAGCCGATCCCGGCGCCGGCCCGGCTCGAGCTCGTCAGCGGGTCGACGTCGTCGCGGGTCCAGATGACTTCGCCGTGATCACCGGCGTCGCGGACCCCGACCAGCCTGCCGCCCGGGCCGCCACCCGCGACGATCAGGCCATCGGGTGACACCGACGGCGGGGTTTGCGCCAGATAGTTAAGTGGTACCGACCATTTCGGCTTGCCGTCGGCGGAGTTGAGCGCCCACAGGTGCTGGTCGCGGCCGTTGACGTAGATCGTCGACCCGTCCGCGGACTGCACCGGGCTGGCCAGGGGCCCACCGCCGACCGCGTCGCTGGTCCATTCGCGGGTGATCAGGGGGGTCTGGTCGGGGCGATAGCGCAACCCGACCAGGATCGGTGCCGCGGCATTCGGCTGCCACAGGCCGACGACGATGACCCCGGTCGCCGACGAAAACGCCGGCGCCGCGGCGATCGGGCAGCGGGGCCGCGCGGGCTGGCAGTCGGCAAGGCCGCGCTGTGAATCGGTGGGGTCGACGCCGTCGACCAGGTCCAGCGGTGCGTCGACGACGGTGCCGCGCTGCGCGTCGAACACAAGCACCTGGCCCAGGTGTGTGACCACCAGCAGCTGTCCGGGGTCGAGAATCCTTGGCGTGGAGGGCATTCCGATCACCGGCTGGCGCCACCGGATCCACTGCGTCGGCGGGAACGACAGCATCGTGCCGGGTTGGCCGATATAGAGGTTGTCGAACCCGTCGAACAGCGGGCTGGACAGGCCACCGCCCTGTACCAACCGGGTGCACCACCGTTGGCGGGCGAGTCTGTCGGCCTCCCAGACCATCAACGAACAACCGCCCGATGTCTGCCCATTGACGGCCAGATAGCTACCGGATGCGAGGGCGACGGCGGCGGCGAGCGAACCCTTGACCGACCGCCGCCACTCCAGCCTCACGGCCGGGGCGCCCGCGACGGGAGAGTAGCTGCTGTTGGCGGCGTCGCCGTACTGCGCGGGCCAGCCGGACGCCTCTTTTGCGTCCACCCAGGAGTCGGTGTTCCCGCAACCGGCCAGTGCACCCGTGATCAGCGCTGTTGACGCCACAACGACCAATTGCCGGAACACGGTTTCCTTCCTTCGAGCCCACGTGAGGGTAACCGTTCGCGCTAGGCGCGCTCGCGTAGGCTTTCCGGCCATGACGACGATGTGGGGTGCGCCGTTGCACAAGCGTTGGCGGGGTTCGCGGCTGCGCGACCCGCGACAGGCCAAGTTCCTCACGCTCGCGTCGCTGCGCTGGGTGCTGGCCAACCGCGCCTACACACCCTGGTACCTTGTGCGCTACTGGCGGCTGCTGAAGTTCAAGCTGGCCAACCCGCACATCATCACCCGCGGGATGGTCTTCCTCGGCAAGGGCGTGGAGATCCAGTCCACACCCGAGCTGGCGACGATGGAGATCGGCCGCTGGGTCCACATCGGGGACAAGAACACCATCCGCTGCCACGAGGGTTCGCTCCGTTTCGGCGACAAGGTGGTGCTCGGCCGCGACAACGTCATCAACACCTACCTCGACATCGAGCTGGGCGATTCGGTGCTGATGGCCGATTGGGTCTACGTGTGCGACTTCGACCACAGGATGGACAGCATCGAGTTGCCGATCAAGGACCAGGGCATCGTCAAGGGCCCGGTTCGAATCGGGCCGGACACCTGGATCGCGACCAAGGTCACCATCCTGCGCGGCACCACGATCGGCCGGGGCTGCGTCGTCGGATCACATGCGGTGGTCAAGGGCGACATCCCGGACTACTCGATCGCGGTCGGCGCGCCGGCCAAGGTCGTCAAGAACCGGAAGCTGGCGTGGGAGACGTCGGCGGCCGAACGCGCCGAGCTGGCCGCCGCGTTGGCCGACATCGAGCGCAAGAAGGCGACCCGCTAGGCCGCCGAGCACACGCGTGAGAGGCTGGCGTACATGTCGCTGTATGTATACGTCGACAACTCGAACCTCTGTACCGAGGGCAAGCGGCTGAGTGCGGTGAATACCGGTCTGGCATTCGATATGCACGATGCGATCACCCGCGATGTGACGGACCATTCCTGGAGCTGCGACCTCGGAAAGCTGGTTCAGGCGGTCGGCCCCGCGAGCGAAATCATCGGCGGTTCCAGTGTTTTCGGGTTTCGTCCGCACGAGGACGATTCGCTGTGGACCCTGGCCACACAGCAGGGCTTCGACATTCTGGTGTCCGAACCACACGCGGAGGACATCGTCGACGTCGCGCTCGCGACACGGGTCATGGTGGATTCCTACGAACGCATGCAGCCCGGCGATACCACGGTGCTGGTGGCCGGCGATCGCGGCTATCTGCCCGTGATCGAGTCGCTGCGCCAGCGCGGCTGGGATGTTCGGGTGGCGTTCTGGCACCACGCGACGGCGCGAGAACTGAGGTCGGGGCAGGCCGAGTTCGTCTCGCTTGACGAGCTGTTCGACGCCGTCACCACATGATGCCGAAGCAGTCGGCCAGCGCGGTGCGACCGGTATCGGTGACGGTCAATGCCCGCCCGCGCGGCACCCGCTTCACCCAGCCCGCCGACAGGAAGTGATCGAGCAAGGCTCGGCCCAGCGCCCCGGACAGGTGGTGCCGCTGCTCGGTCCAGTCGACGCAGTAACGCACGAGTGGCCTTCTGCCGGCTGGTAATTCGACACCGACCTCGGCCAGGAAGTCCCGCCCGACATCGGTGAGCTCATATCGGATGTCGTGACCGGGGCTGCTCAGCGCGTCGTGCGCGTCTCGCCGCGGGTCATATAACCCGTCGCCGCCGACCAGCACATCGCGGTCCAGCATGCTGGACATGACCCGGACGCCCAGCCGGCCGGCCACGTGGTCGTAGCAGGTGCGGGCCGAGCGCAACCGCGCGGCACGGGTACCTTCGCGCAGCGATCGAACCGGGCGGGCGGGCGAGAGGCGGCCCAGCTGCTCGAGCAGCTCGCCGACCTCATGCCCGGCCAGCCGGTAATAGCGGTGACGCCCATGGGTTTCGCCGGCGAGCAGTCTGGCGTCGGTCAGCTTGCCGAGGTGGCTACTGGCGGTCGGCCGGCTGATGCCGGCCTCGTCGGCGAGCACGCTGGCCGGCAGCGCCCGGCCGTCATCGAGCGCGAGCAGTATCTTGCACCGGGCCGGATCCGCCAGCAGTGCGGCCAATGCGGCGATGTCGGCGTCGCCTCTCGCCGGGAGTGCGGCGCCGTCACGCATGACAGACCTCCTTCGCGGTCGTCGCGGCACCGGTCTTCGCCCGGGCCAACCGGTGCGCCACAACAGCGCCCGCCAGCTGGACAACGACGCCGAGCAGCAGCGCGGTTCGTACACCGCCGGCGCCACCGACGGCCGCCAGTGCACTACCCAACACCGCCACACCGACAGTGATACCCACCAGCCGGGCCAGGTTCACCACCCCGGAGGCCAGCCCGGCGCGCTGCACAGGGACCGCCGACATGGCCAGGCCGACGGCGGGGGCGGTGTTCAGCGCCAGACCCGCTCCGGCCAGGACGAAAGACAACGCCAGCAGCCACACACCGGCCCGCGGCCCGACGATCGCATACAGCGCCAACCCCGAGGCCATCAAGCACAGGCCCGCGGTCATCGGCAGCCGCGGGCCCACGCGGTGGGCAAGCGCGTTGACGGCCGGGATGAGGGTGAGATAGACCAGCGGCATCGGCAGAAACCACAGCGCGGTGACCAACGCGCTGGCGCCCCGTTGCTGTTGGAACGCAAAGCTGTTCACCAGCAGCAGCCCGTAGATGCCGAACGTCATCGCGAACGTCGCGACGAGCGCGGCGACCAGCCTGCGGCTGCGGAACAGGTCGAGCGGCAACATCGGGCGGGGCGCGCGGCGCTGTCTCCAGATGAATGCGGTGATGCCGACACTGGCGACGACGGCCAGGCCGGTGCCCCAGGAGGGCGGCATGGTTCGTCCCTCGACCAGGACGATGGTCAGCGCCCCGAGCCCGAGCAGCGCCAGGGTCTGTCCCGGGAGGTCGATGGTGGCGGCGCTGGGGTCGCGTGATTCGGGTAGGTAGCGGTAGGTCATGAGCAACGCGACAATGCCTACGGGCGCGTTGATCCAGAAGATGTAGCGCCAGCCAACGCTGTCTGTCAGCACGCCGCCGAGGATGGGGCCGATCGCGGTGCTCAGCGCGGCGGCCATCGCCCACGCGGCGGTCGCTCGTGCGCGTTCGACAGCGTTCGGAAACGCCGCGGCGGTAATGGCCAGACCCTGCGGAAGCATCAGCGCGGCGCCGACGCCTTGAATCGCACGAGCGGCAAGCAGCACCGGCAGTGCGGGGGCCGCCGCGCACACCAGCGAAGCGGCGATGAAGGTCGCCAGACCGAGGCGCAGGACGGTGCGCCTGCCGAACCGGTCGCCGAGTGAACCGGAGGTCAGCAGCATGGCCGCGAAGGTGATGTTGTAGGCGTCGATCGTCCACTGTGCGCCGGAGATGCCGCCGCCCAGGTCGTTGCGGACAGCGGGCAGCGCGAGGTTGATCGCGTTGGCGTCGATCAGCCCGACGAAGAGTCCGAGGTAGGCCGCGATCAGGGTGAACGTGGTATCGAGGATGAACCTTTTGGAGTCCATGGCCTCACGCTAGGCACGGAATGATTCGACGCCGATCGAACTATCTAGCGGTCGGGCAGCGCGTGTTCGACGATCGTCCGACGCCGGTGTGGTTCGCGCTCGCCGCGCTTGGCGGCCAGGTACACCTGCGAGGTCTCGTCGGCGACGGTGTGCCAGTCGAAGTCCGACGTCAGCCGTTCCCGGGCGGCGATGGCCATGCGCTGAGCCGCGTCCGGATCGTCGAGCACCTCACGCACCGCCTTGGCCAGGCCGGCGATGTCGCGCGGCGCGTATGAGACGCCGGTCTGCCCGTTGATCACCGCCTCGCCGAGACCGCCGACGTTCGACGTCACCAGGGGTGTGCCCGTCGCCGCGGCCTCCAATGCGACGATGCCGAACGGTTCGTAGTGACTGGGCAGTACCGCGGCATCGACGCCGTGCAGCAGCTGCACCAGGTGCTCGTGATCGAGTCGGCCGACGAACCTCGTGGCCCTGAGCACCTTGTGGTTTCGCGCCTGCTCAACCAGCCACTGCTGCTGGGTGCCTTCGCCCGCGATGGTCAGCGTGGTGCCCGGGTGTGTGCGCCTGATCCGGGGCAGCGCCGCGATCGCGTCGTGAATGCCCTTCTCGTACTCCAGTCGCCCCAAGTACAGCAGCTGCGCCGGTCCGGCCCGCGGACGCCGTCGCGCGAACGGCCACAGCGCAGCGTCGATACCGTTGCGGATCACCCGGATCTCGCCCAGCCCGGGCCCGAACAACTCGGTGATTTCGTCACTCATCGATGCCGAACACGTGATGAGCGAATCGGATTCGCGCACCAGCCAGGACTCGACGGCATGCACCTGCCGGCTGATCGCGCCCGACACCCAGCCCGAATGGCGCCCGGCTTCGGTGGCGTGGATCGTGGAAATCAGTGGCACATCGAAGTATTCGGCCAGCGCGATGGCGGGGTGGGCGACCAGCCAGTCGTGGGCATGCACGACGTCGGGCTGCCACGGCCTGGACCCTCGCCCATCCGTCCTCATGCCAAGCCCGGCGCGGACCATCGAATGACCCATGGCCAGCGTCCAGGCCATCATGTCCGCACCGAAGTCGAACTCGTGCGGGTCGTGCGCGGCCGCTATCACGCGGACGCCCTCGGCGAACTCATCGGTCGACGGGTGCGTGCTGGGGTCCGTCCCCGACAGGCGGCGGCTCAGCACAACCACCTCGTGTCCGGCTGCGACAAGGGCGGTCGCCAGGTGATGCACGTGGCGACCCAACCCGCCGACGACCACCGGTGGGTATTCCCACGACACCATCAGGACTTTCATCGGGGGAGCCGTCTCGCGTCGAGCGCGCCGAACAGGCCATCGGCGCGGTTCCAGCCGTCGGCGAGCCGTTGCGCATGCTCGCGGCGGCCCGACGCCAACGCGCCGGCGATCTCACGGGCCGCGTGTGCATGCAGGTGAGCACGGTAGCGGGCGTAGTCGGCGGCGGAATCCTTGCTGACCATGAACGGCCAGTCGCTGGACGCGGTCAGCAGCGTCTCGCGCAGGATTTGATCGGCGACGAAATCCCTTGGCGTGGGCGAACCGAGCGACTCGGACTGCTCCAGCGCCTTGTCCACGGTGGTCAGTGCGGTGTCGACCACCTCGACGTTGAGCTGAGCCAGGTCGGCGACCTTCTCGCCCGCCCAGACCTGCCAGTCCTTGCCAGAGCCCCAAGAGCTGGGCGGTAATTCGACCGAATGGCCGACGAAACCATCGGCGATCGCGTCGGATAGCGCGCCGACACGCACCCCGGCGGCGGGCAGCGCACGCAGCACCCGCTCCAGCCACACCGGGCCTTCGTACCACCAGTGGCCGAACAGTTCGGTGTCGAAGGCGGCGACGACGTGGGCGGGCCGGCCGATCCGTCCGCTCTCCGAGACCAGTCGATTCCGCACCATGTCAACGAAATCCGCGACGTGCACGTCTACGGCAGCGTCGGCGCGCGCGGGGTCGTACGGCGCCTTGGCATCCGACGCCACGTTGCGACCGGTGACGCGGGCCGGCTTCAGACCGGTGACGTGGTCATAGGTGTGGAAATCGCGGTAGGCGGCGTGGCCGGGGTAGCCGGACCTCGGTGACCACACCCGGTAGCTGACCTGCAGATCGCGCCCGAATGCGATGACGCCCGAGTCGGCGACCGGCCGACCCAACGCCGTGTCGCCGTGCAGTGACGGCCCATCGACCATGAAGTGGCCGATACCGGCTGCGGCATAGTCGATTTCCATGCCCGGCGCGTATGCGCACTCAGGCGCCCAGATGCCCCGCGGTGTATGTGTGAAACGTTGCTGCGCGTCGGCAAGGCCCTCGCGCAGGGCGAACTCCCGCAGCCGCGGGTTCAGCAGAGGCTGGAACGGGTGTGACAGCGGGCCGCCGAGAAGTTCGATCGTTCCGGCGTCGATTAGCTCGCGCAGCAGCGGACTGCCGCCGTGTCGCCACAGCGTCGCGAATTCGTCGAGCGCGAGATCGGCTTCGGCGTGTTCTCGAATCCCGAACTCGCGGAGTGACTCCCGATGACGAAGCGTCGTTGCTTCCAAGGCCCGCAGCCGCCAGTTGGCCAGCCAGTGATTCATGCCGGCCAAGGAATACGGGTCGTCGAGCTGCGCGGTGACAACCGGGGTCACGCCGAGTGTCACCAAATGGTGACGGTCCTCGGCGGCCAGTGTGCGCAGCACCCGCATCAGCGGTATGTAGGAGGCCGACCACGACTGGTAGAGCCATTCCTCGCCGACCGGCCAACGGCCGTGGTGGGCCAGCCAAGGCAGATGTGTGTGCAGGACGAGGGTGAACAGCCCGGGTACGGGCTCGTTGTCCGTCACGGCCGCACCGCGATCGCGACCAGGTCGAGGCTGTCGTCGATATCACGATCGGCCGCATTGATGAGGTCGAAGTCGTCTGTGGTCACCGACGCGACATCGGCAAGGAGCTCCGCGGGCCATGTCGCAGCGGCCAGCGCGCGGGCGATCTGGGCGTCGATGATCGAACCGCCGTGTCTGGTGTCGAGTTCGACCAGTCGGCGACCATGAAAAACCCCGTAGACGCCCTGGATCCCGAACCCCGCCGACGTGAGTAACTCGGTGAGCTCGGCGGCAGTGAGCTCACGGGTGTGGAACGGGTTGATCGGGGTGTCGCGACCGGGGGAGAAGGTGATCCGGTTCGGCGTCGACACAAGCAGCACGCCGTGTGGGCGCAGCACCCGATAGCATTCGGCAACGAATTGGCCCTGATCCCAAAGGTGTTCGATCACCTGGAAGTTGACCACCACATCAACCTCGCAGTCCGCGAGCGGCAGCTCGGCGAGATTCCCGTAGCGCATCTCCACCCGCGGATAACGGGCCTTCACGTGCGCGACCGCCGACTCGTCGTAATCCAGTCCGATGACGTGGCGCGCCACGCCGGCGATCAGGTCGGCGCCGTAGCCCTCGCCGCAGCCCGCCTCGAGTACGTCGCGTCCCGCGCAGCGGTCGGCCAGCCGCTCATAGACGACCTGATGGCGGCGGAACCAGTAGTTTTCCTCCGCGAGCCCGGGAATGGTGCGCTCGCCGGTCAGCTCAAGGGCAGCGTCGGACGGCGGATCCCCAAGCGGCGACAGGTTTCCCCCGGTCGCTTCGCTCCTGCCCGCCGAACCGGTGACGAATGGGCTCATTGGAAGGCAGGCTAACGCGGATCTGCCCGATGGCGAACGGTTGACCGCCTACGGGCTGCTAGAACACAACCTTCGACCAGCTATGGTGTTCCTGCGAACCACCAAAAGTTACCGACGAGTAACATGGTGTTAGTTGCTTGAAGCGTGGTATTGCAGGCCGGCCGCCCGGCCTCTTCGAGGAGGACGAACCAGACTCATGACGAACATCGTGGTCCTGATCAAACAGGTCCCAGACACGTGGTCGGAGCGCAAGCTGACCGACGGCGACTTCACCCTCGACCGGGCGGCCGCCGACGCCGTGCTCGACGAGATCAACGAGCGCGCCGTCGAAGAGGCGTTGTTGATCAAGGAGAAAGAAGCCGCCAACGGCACCGAGAGCACTGTGACGGTGCTCACAGCCGGCCCGCAGCGTGCGACCGAGGCCATTCGCAAGGCCCTTTCGATGGGTGCCGACAAGGCGGTGCACCTGCTCGACGACGGCATGCACGGCTCGGACGTGATCCAGACCGGATGGGCGCTGGCCCGTGCCCTGGGCACCATCGAAGGCACCGAGCTGGTGATCGCGGGCAACGAGGCCACCGACGGTGTCAGCGGTGCCGTTCCGGCCATCGTGGCCGAGTACCTCGGGCTGCCCCAGCTGACCCACCTGCGGAAGGTGTCGGTAGAGGGCGGCAAGGTCACCGGCGAGCGCGAGACCGACGACGGCGTATTTACCATCGAGGCATCGTTGCCCGCGGTGGTCAGCGTCAACGAGAAGATCAACGAGCCGCGTTTCCCGTCCTTCAAGGGCATCATGGCCGCCAAGAAGAAGGAAGTGACCACGCTGACGCTGGCCGACATCGGTGTCGAGGCCGACGAGGTCGGCGTCGCCAACGCCGGCTCCAAGGTGCTGTCGTCGACGCCGAAGCCGCCGAAGACCGCGGGCGAGAAGATCACCGACGAGGGCGACGGCGGCACCAAAATCGCCGAGTACCTGGTTGCGCAAAAGATCATCTAGTCCACCTTCCCTGACCACACCGAAAGACATCGAAGACACATGGCTGAAGTACTCGTGCTTGCTGAGCACGCCGACGGCGCGCTGAAGAAGATCAGCGCCGAACTGATCACCGCCGCCCGCAAGCTGGGCGAGCCCTCCGCAGTCGTAGTGGCCAAGCCGGGCGCGGCGGCGTCGTTGACCGACGGACTGAAGCAGGCGGGCGCCGCGAAGATCTACGTCGCCGAGTCCGACGACGCAGAGAACTACCTGATCACGCCGTCCGTGGACGTGCTCGCGTCGCTGGCCGAGTCGACCGGCGCCGCCGGCGTGCTGCTGGCCGCCAACCAGGACGGCAAGGAAATCGCGGGCCGGTTGGCCGCCCGGATCGGCTCCGGTCTGCTTGTCGACGTCGTCGAGGTCAAGGAAGGCGGCAAGGGCGTCCACTCGATCTTCGGTGGGGCGTTCACCGTGGAGGCCGAGGCCACCGGGGACACTCCGGTGATCACCGTGCGGCCGGGTGCGGTCGAGGCCGAGCCCGCCGCAGGCGCGGGTGAGGTCGTCAACGTCGAGGTGCCGGCGCAGGCCGAGAATGCGACGAAGATCACCTCCCGCCAGCCCGCGGTGGCCGGCGACCGCCCGGAGCTGACCGAGGCCACCGTCGTGGTGTCGGGTGGTCGCGGTGTCGGCAGCGCCGAAAACTTCAGTGTGATCGAGGAATTGGCCGACTCGCTCGGTGCCGCCGTTGGTGCGTCGCGCGCGGCCGTCGACTCCGGCTACTACCCCGGCCAGTTCCAGGTGGGCCAGACCGGCAAGACCGTGTCGCCGCAGCTCTACATCGCGCTCGGTATCTCCGGGGCGATCCAACACCGCGCCGGCATGCAGACGTCGAAGACGATCATCGCGGTGAACAAGGACGAAGAGGCACCGATCTTCGAGATCGCCGACCTGGGCATCGTGGGCGACCTGTTCAAGGTGGCTCCGCAGCTGACCGAGGCGGTCAAAGCCCGCAAGGGGTAACTCTTTCGCGCGATTGGACGCGCTCTGGGCCCCGCTTTGCGTGGGGAGTGTGTTTTTGCACACCTGAGCGCGCCCAATTCGTCATTTAACGTGCACGAACACGTCACGCGCGCGTAGGCGTCTCGCTGTTCCTGTCGGCGACCGTGCAGCCATGAGCACTGCTTCTGTACTCATTGCCGCAGATCCGGCGACCCCATCAGCCCAAACACCTCGTTACACCCTGCTGCTGTCCACCGACCCCGCGCTCATCGAAGCCGCGCAATGCCTTCGTCACGATGTGTTCACCTCAGAGCCCGGATTCGCGCTGACCGGTGCCACCGACGGTCGGGATGCCGACCGTTTCGACGAGTTCTGCGACCACCTGCTGGTCCGCGAGGACAATTCCGGCGAACTTGTTGGCTGCTACCGGATGTTGCCGCCGCCAGGGGCCATCGCCGCCGGCGGGCTTTACACCGCAACCGAATTCGACGTGCAAAACCTCGATCCGCTACGGCCCTCCCTTGTGGAGATGGGCCGCGCGGTGGTGCGTGAGGACCACCGAAACGGCGGCGTGGTGCTGCTGATGTGGGCCGGCATCCTGGCCTACCTGGATCGCTGCGGCTACGACTACGTCGCCGGCTGCGTGTCGGTCCCCGTGTGCGGCACAAACGAAGACACAGCCGGCAGCCAGATCCGTGGCGTGCGCGATTTCGTGCGTCGCCGCCACGCCGCCCCCGCCGAGTACACGGTGTACCCCTACCGGCCGGTGACCGTGGATGGCAAGGCCCTCGACGACATCACGCCGCCCGCCCGAGTGGCTGTGCCTGCGCTGATGCGCGGCTACCTGCGGCTGGGCGCACAGGTCTGCGGGGATCCCGCCCACGATCCCGACTTCGGCGTCGGCGACTTCCCCGCGCTGCTGGACAAACGCCAGGCCGACACCCGCTACCTGCGAAGACTGCGGTCGGTGGGCGCGGCGGCCGCGATGGCCGACGGGCTCGCGTCGTGATCACCGAGGATTCCTGGGTGCCGCGGGCGTCGTGCGACGCCAGCTGCGTCACAGCAGGCGCCGCAACGCCCGGTCAGCCTGTGGCCGTCGCGTGGCGCGCTGCGGTGCGGGCCACCTTCGCTGTGCTCCTGCTGTCGGCCACACCACTGCTGGCCATTCCACTGCCGGGTCGCTCCCACCTCCAGCGGAGCTACTGCCGATCGATGTTGCGCTGCCTGGGGGTGCGAATCACCGTGTCCGGTGGGCCGATTCGCAATCTGCAGGGTGTGCTTGTGGTCAGTGGGCATGTGTCATGGGTGGACGTTTTCGCGATCGGTTCGGTGATGCCAGGACGATTCGTCGCCAAGTCCGAGCTGATCAGCTGGCCGGGCCTCGGCTTGCTCGCGCGTCTGATGAAGGTCATCCCGATCGAGCGGGACAACCTGCGCCGTCTGCCCGACGTGGTCGGCACCATCGCGGGCCACCTGCGTGCCGGCCAGACGGTCGTCGCCTTCCCCGAAGGCACCACCTGGTGCGGCCTGGCATACGGCGCGTTCCGGCCGGCGATGTTCCAGGCCGCTGTCGACGCGGGCAGGCCGGTCCAGCCGCTGCGGCTGACGTACCACCATCGCGACGGCCGGCCGTCGACCGTCGCTGCCTATGTCGGCGACGACGGGCTGCTCGCGTCCATCCGCCGGCTCATCACCGCTCAACGCACGATCGTCCGCGTGCAGGTCGAGTCGCTGCAGTTGCCCGGGACCGACCGACGGGATCTCACCACCCGCTGCGAGACCGCGGTCCGTGGCGATGCGTCGCAACAACACGTGCACGGTCATGCCCTGGCGGCCTGACCAGGAATCCGGGTAGTCGTTCTACGGCCGCTATCCTGGAACGGCTATGACCTCGCACGAGCCGGTCTACCTCGATCACGCCGCCACTACCCCGATGCACCCCGCTGCCATCGAGGCGATGACGACGGTGCTGGCCACCGTCGGCAACGCGTCGTCGCTGCACGGCACCGGCCGGGTGGCGCGGCGCCGGATGGAGGAGGCCCGCGAGACCCTGGCCATGCTGCTGGGCGCGCGCCCTTCTGAGGTGATCTTCACCGCCGGTGGCACCGAGAGCGACAACCTCGCCGTCAAGGGCATCTATTGGGCGCGACGCGATGCGTCGCCGCAGCGGCGCAGGATAGTTGCGGCGCCCGTCGAGCACCACGCGGTGCTCGACGCGGTGGAGTGGCTGGCCGAACACGAGGGCGCCGAAATCACGTGGTTGCCGGTCGCTGACGATGGATCGGTGGCGCCGGCGACCCTGCGCGAAGCCCTGCAGGACCACGACGACGTCGCGCTCGTGTCGATCATGTGGGCCAACAACGAAGTCGGCACCATCATGCCGGTCGCCGAACTTGCCGCCATCGCCGCCGAATTCGACGTGCCCATGCACAGCGACGCGGTCCAGGCGGTCGGCCAGATCCCGGTCGATTTCGCCGGCAGCGGTCTTTCGGCCATGAGCATCGCCGCCCACAAGTTCGGCGGCCCAACGGGTGTCGGGGCACTGCTACTGAAGCGCAGCACCAACTGTGTGCCGCTGCTTCATGGCGGCGGACAGGAGCGTGATGTCCGTTCGGGCACACCGGATGTCGCGGGCGCGGTGGCAATGGCGGCGGCCGCGGACGTCGCCGTGACGAACCTCGACGCCAATCGCGTCCGGGTGCAGGCGCTGCGCGACCGGCTCGTCGACGGCGTGCTCTCCACCATCGACGACGTCTACCTCAACGGAGCCACCGGCGCCGGACGGCTCCCGGGCAACGCGCACTTCACGTTCCGTGGCTGCGAAGGTGATTCGCTGCTGATGCTGTTGGACGCCAAAGGGATCGAGTGCTCGACGGGCTCGGCATGCACGGCCGGCGTCGCGCAGCCATCGCACGTGCTGATCGCAATGGGCGCCGATCCGGCCAGCGCCCGCGGCTCGCTACGACTTTCGCTGGGGCACACCAGCACCCAGTCCGACGTCGACGCCGCGCTGGCCGTACTGCCCGCGGTCGTCGACCGAGCTCGGCAGGCGGCGATGGCTAGCTCGGGAGTTGTTGAGTAGTGCGAGTTCTGGTGGCGATGAGCGGCGGCGTCGACTCGTCTGTCGCCGCCGCCCGCATGGTCGACGCCGGCCACGACGTCGTTGGTGTTCACCTGGCGCTGTCGGCCGCACCCGGCACCCTTCGCACCGGCTCGCGGGGATGCTGCTCGAAGGAGGATGCCGGTGATGCTCGCCGTGTCGCCGACGTCCTCGACATCCCGTTCTACGTCTGGGATTTCGCAGACCGCTTCAAGGAAGACGTGATCGACGACTTCGTGTCGTCGTACGCCCGCGGCGAAACACCGAACCCCTGCGTGCGGTGCAACGAGCGAATCAAGTTCTCCGCGTTGTCGGCTCGTGCGCTGGCACTCGGATTCGACGCCGTCGCCACCGGCCACTACGCGCGCTTGTCCGAGGGTCGACTGCGCCGCGCCGTCGACCGTGACAAGGACCAGTCCTACGTCCTTGGGGTGCTCACCGCCCACCAACTGCGGCACGCGATGTTCCCGATCGGCGACACGCCCAAGCCGCAGATCCGTCAGGAAGCCGCCCGTCGGGGACTGGCGGTCGCCGAGAAACCCGACAGCCACGACATCTGCTTCATCCCGTCGGGGGACACACGCGCATTCCTCGGCGCACGGATCGGTGTGCGCCGCGGTGCTGTTGTCGACGCGGGCGGCACCGTGCTGGCGGAACACGATGGCGTGCACGGCTTCACCGTCGGGCAGCGCAAGGGCCTCGGCATCGCGGGCCCAGGACCCGACGGGCGTGCTCGCTATGTCACCGGGATCGACGCGGACACGGGCACGGTGCACGTCGGTGACGCGGCCGATTTGGAGGTGTGGACGCTGACCGGCGACAAGCCGGTGTTCACTTCGGGTGCGGCACCGGTTGGTCCGGTCGAATGCGTCGTGCAGGTGCGGGCACACGGCGGCATCGCCGACGGTGTCGCCGTCAGGCGCGACGGTGACCTGGTTGTCGAGCTGCGCAGCCCGCTGCGCGGAGTCGCGCCGGGTCAGACCATGGTCCTCTACCGCCAGGACCACGATGGCGACGAAGTGATCGGCAGCGCGACGATCAGACGTTAGCCGGGCACCTTGGCCAGCATGTTCGTCATCACGATGTCGGGCACCGAACCGGGGAATGCACAGGACGTCACCTCGACCAACACCACGTTCTTCACCCGGTAATCCCGCCCGCAGCCGTTAGCGGGACGCGTCTGCAGGGAATCGGGATTGGCCGTCCAATCACCGACGAATATCGGCCCGAATGTCGTCGAGCCGCAACCACCGACCATGCCGACAAGGTCGTCGAATGCACGGTGGGCGCTGCCGGGGTCGCGGTAGGCCGCCGCACCCTCCGAGATCAGCCCCCCGCGGGGTGGGTTCTGAAACGTCGTCTTGTGGAACTCTTCGACTTCCGGGCCGAACGTCTGGGTCTCGGCGAAGATCCATTGGCATCGCTTGGGCGCCGACTGCTCGAGCGGCTCGATGTCGACGGGGACCTTGGCGTCCATGGTCGGGATGATGGTGAGATCGTCGCCGGCCCCGGTGATCGCGCGCATCTGCGACTGGTCGAGCATGATCGTGTCCACCTCGATCGGCGACAACGAGCCGTCGTAGATACCCGGGACGGCCCGCAGCGCGCGACCGTCGACGGTCTGGGTGCAACCGGCAGCCAGAAACATCGCTGCGCACCAGACCACCAGCGGCCTGGCCGGTATCGGCATCGCGTCCCCTTCCCGAATCGAGGTTAGCCCGGTCGCATACTGTTCAACGAGTGAGTGCTTTCGCCGCAGCGACCGGCATCGGGTCGTGGCCCGGGACGTCGCCGCGGCAGGCCGCCGAGGTGGTCATCGGTGAATTGCACACCCTGCCGCACCTGGTGGAACTGCCCGCGCGCGGCGTCGGTGCCGACATGATCGGTCGGGCCGGTGCGCTGCTCGTCGACATCGGCATCGATACCGTGCCCCGCGGCTACCGCATCGCAGCCGGCCGCAGCGCGGTAACGCGCCGCGCGGCCAGCCTGCTCGACGAGGACCTCGACGCGCTCGAAGAGGCATGGGAGAAGGCGGGTCTGCGGGGTGCGAGCCGGACGGTGAAGGTGCAGGCGCCCGGACCGATCACGCTGGCGGCACAGCTCGAGCTGCCGGGTGGGCACCGCGTGATCACCGATGCGGGCGCGGTGCGCGATCTGGCGATGTCGCTGGCGGAGGGGGTGTCGGCGCACCGCGCGCAGCTGGCCCGGCGGTTGGACACCCATGTCGTGGTGCAGTTCGACGAGCCGTCGCTGCCGGCAGCACTGGAAGGCCGGCTGACGGGGGTGACCAGCCTGACGGCGGTGCACCCGGTCGACGAGTCGGTGGCCACCGATCTTCTGAACGACTGCGTGGCGACGGCCGGCGCCGAGGTGCTGCTGCACAGCTGTGCATCGGGATTACCGTGGAAGATGTTGCAGCGCAGCACGGTTCACGCGCTGTCGGTCGATGCGTCGACACTAACGGCGGCGGACCTCGACGGTGTCGGCGAGTTCGTCGATTCGGACCGCACGGTGATGCTGGGTGTCGTCCCTAGTGCAGCGCCCGACGCACGGCCATCGGCCGAGCAGATGGCCAACGCGGCGGTCGCCGTCACCGACCGGCTTGGCTTCGCGCGGTCGGTGCTACGCGAGCGGATCGGTATCACCCCGGCGTGTGGCCTGGCGGGCGCCACGCCGCACTGGGCGCGCACGGCCATCGAGCTGGCACAAAAGG
>DATARY010000241.1:0-4349 GCA_036263935.1 Mycobacterium sp. | reverse complement strand
ATGCACAGGTGAAGCTGCCCAAGCTGGGGTGGCTGCGGTTCAGGTTGTCACGTCCTATGGATAGGGCGGTGATCCGGTCGGCTACCCTTACCCGCGACGGTAGGCAATGGTTCGTCTCATTTCTCATCGACGATGGTTGCGAAACGCAACGGGCCCATGAGTGGCCCGCTACGGCGGTCGGGGTGGACCGGGGCGTGGTCGTAGCCGTGGCAACCAGCGACGGGCAGTTCTTCGACGCGGAGTTCGTCACCGCCGGAGAGAGGCGTCGGGTGTTGCGCCTGCAACGGCAGTTGTCCCGCTCTGCCGTTCGCGGGCGCAATCGGGAGAAGGCACGAGTAATTCTCGGCAAGATCCGGGCACGGGAACGCCGCCGCCGCCAGGACTTCTGCGCTCAAACCGCTCACCGATTGGCGATTACTACCGCCTTTGTGGTGCTTGAAGACCTCAAAATCAAGCAGATGACTCGTTCGGCGAAAGGAACAATCGATCGGCCCGGCACCAGCGTCAAAGCTAAGGCCGGGCTCAACGGCGCCATTCTCTCCAAGGGATGGCATCAGTTCGCTCTGGCACTGGCTTCGGCATCCCGCTATACCGGGAGCCGAGTGCTAGCAGTGCCACCGCAGTACACGTCGCAACGCTGCTCGGCGTGTGGCCATGTGGACCCAAAATCTCGCGAGAGCCAAGCGGAATTTCGGTGCACCTACTGCTCACACACCGCGCATGCGGACGTCAACGCTGCACAGAACATTCTGGCCGCAGGGCTTGCGGTCGCGCCGCCTGTGAAGACCTAACCAAGCTCTCGGGCATGGACGGGTCGTCGAAGCAGGAACCAGCAGGAAACCGTGAGGAATTACTGCTCCAACACCACGTTGTGGCGTGACAGGGTTGGAATCCCCCGACGTTAGGCAAGGGGAGGAGGTCAAAATCGCAGCCGTGACGGACACGGATGCGGGCCCGGTGGTGATCTTCGGCGGCCGCAGCGAAATCGGGATCGAGCTGGCCAAGCGGCTGGCCCCCGGTGCGACGGTGGTGGTGCTGGCGGCCCGCCGGGCCGAGCACCTCGACGAGCAGGTCGCGGCGGTGCGTGCCGCCGGTGCCGCGGCCGTTCAGGTGCGCGAGTTCGACGCCGACGACCTGGCCTCGCACGCCCCGCTGGTCGACTCGATCGTGGCCGAGCACGGCGCGATCGGAACCGCCGTGCTGGCGTTCGGCATCCTCGGCGACCAGGCCCGCGCCGAGAAGGACGAGGCCCACGCGGCGGCGGTCCTGCACACCGACTTCGTCGCACAGGCCAGCCTGCTGACCGTGTTGGCCGGCGCGATGCGCGGCTCCGGTTCGGGACGGATCGTGGTGTTCTCGTCGATCGCCGGGGTGCGGGTGCGCCGGGCGAATTACGTGTACGGGTCGGCCAAGGCGGGCCTGGACGGCTTCTGCAGCGGCCTGGCCGACGCCCTGCACGGGTCCGGGGTTCACCTGCTGCTGGTGCGCCCCGGATTCGTGATCGGGCGCATGACCGACGGCATGACCCCGGCGCCGATGTCGAGCACGCCGCAGCGGGTGGCCGACGCGACGGCCCGGGCGCTGGCCAAGGGCAGGCGCACGGTGTGGATCCCGAGGCGGCTTGGACCGGTCTCGATCGGGATGCGGCTGGCGCCGCGGTTCGTGTGGCGGAGGATGCCGCGATGAGCGCTCGCGCGAAGAGCCGAGGACACCGATGATTGTCGTTGTGGGCATTGGGGCCGACGGTATGGCCGGGCTGGCGCCTGCGGCGCGCGCCGAATTGGCAAGGGCAACCGTGATTTACGGATCACGGCGCCAGCTCGAATTGCTGGACGACACGATCGCTGCCACGCGGCGGGAATGGCCGTCGCCGATGCTTCCTGCGCTGCAGACACTGCTCGACGGCGCCGTTGCCGACGTGCACGTGGTGGCCAGCGGCGATCCGCTGCTGCACGGGATAGGCAACACGCTGATTCGGCTGCTTGGATCGGACCGCGTCGCCGTGCTGCCGCACGTGTCATCGGTGACGTTGGCGTGCTCGCGGGTCGGATGGGCCGTGCAGGACACCGAAGTCATCAGCCTGGTCACGGCCGAGCCGCATACCGCGGTCCGCCGCGGCGGGCGGGCTGTTGTGATGTCGCGAGACGGCGCCGGTCCGGCCGCGTTGGCGCGCCTGCTCACCGACACCGGGCGTGGAGATTCCGAGATCACGGTGCTCGAGCAGCTCGGCGGACCGGCCGAGCGGCGCCGTGACGCTACCGCCCGCGAGTGGGCGGCCAATCCGCCCGACGATGTCGACGACCTCAACGTCGTCGCGGTGAATTACCTGCCCGACGATCGGCGGTTGTCGGTGCTGCCCGAGGACTGTTTCGCCCACGATGGCCAGATCACCAAGCAGTCGATCAGGGCGGTGACGCTGGCCGCCCTTGCGCCTCGGCCCGGGCGGCTGCTGTGGGACGTCGGCGCGGGATCCGGCAGCATCGCCGTCGAATGGTGCCGCAGCGGATCGGGGTGCACCGCGGTGGCATTCGAGCGAGACGAGCAACGCCGCAAGCGGATCGCCGACAACGCGGTGGCGTTCGGCGCCAGCGTGGAGGTCCGCGGTGCGGCGCCCGACGCGTTCTTTGGCGCGCCGCCGCCGTCGGCCGTCTTTGTCGGGGGCGGGCTAACGGCGCCCGGGCTGCTGGAAATGTGCTTCGAACGGCTCAGTGTCGGCGGCCGGCTGGTGGCCAACGTCGTCACTGTGGAATCGGAGGCCGTTCTTGCCCAATGGTATTCACGCCTAGGCGGCGAGCTACGACGGTTCCAGCACTACCTCGGCGAGCCGCTCGGCGGATTCACCGGCTGGCGCCCGGCGATGCCCGTCACGCAGTGGCTGGTGACCAAGCGATGACGGTCTACTTCATCGGCGCGGGTCCGGGCGCCGCCGACCTGATCACCGTGCGTGGTCAGCGGTTGCTGCAGCGCTGTCCGGTCTGTCTGTACGCCGGCTCGATCATGTCCGACGACCTGCTCGAACTGTGCCCGCCGGACGCCCGTGTGGTCGACACCGGGCCGCTGACCCTGGACCAGATCATCACCGAGCTGGCTGACGCGCACGCGGCGGGCCTCGATGTGGCGCGGCTGCACTCTGGTGACCCGTCGATCTACAGCGCGCTGGCCGAGCAGTGCAGGCGCCTGCACGCGCTCGGCGTCGACTACGAGATCGTGCCCGGCGTACCGGCTTTCGCGGCCGCCGCGGCGGTGCTCGGGCGGGAACTCACGCTTCCCGGTGTCTCGCAGACGGTGACCCTGACGCGGGTGGCGACGTTGTCGACCGCGATGCCGCAGGGGGAGGATCTTCGCACGTTGTCGGCGTCGCGTTCCACCCTGGTGCTGCACCTGGCCGCCGCGCAGACCGATGCGATCGTGCCGGAACTGGTGGCCGGCGGATACCGCCCGGATACCCCCTGTGCCGTCGTGGCGTTCGCCAGCTGGCCGCAGGAGACGGTGTTGCGGTGCACGCTGGCCGAGCTGGTCGTGCAGATGCGCGCCGCCGGCTTCACCCGGACCGCGGTCATCGTCGTGGGTGATGTGCTTGCCGCCGACGGCTTTTCCGACAGCTACCTGTATTCGTCGGGACGAGTGCGCAGGGGTCGTCACTGATGCGGGTGTTGCTCCTGGGGGGTACCTCTGAAGCGCGGGCGCTCGCCGCGCGGCTGCATCCGGAGGTCGAGGTGGTCAGCTCGCTGGCCGGCCGGGTGCCGGATCCGGTGCTGCCGGTAGGTGAGGTACGCATCGGCGGGTTCGGGGGTATCGCGGGGATGCGAAGGTGGCTGGCCGAACATCAAGTCGACGCACTGGTTGATGCCACCCATCCCTATGCCGCCACCATCACCGCCAACGCCGCGGCGGTGTGTCACGACCTGGGGGTGCCGCACCTGATACTCGCCCGCCCCGGATGGCCGCCCGGCAACGCGATTGTGGTGGCGTCGGAGGTGAAAGCCGCGAATACCGTTGTGCAGAAGCGCTATTCGCGGGTTTTCCTGACGACCGGCCGATCCGGGACGGCCGCCTTCCGCGGCATCAATGCCTGGTTTCTCATTCGCGCGGTCACCGCGCCCGACGCCGACAGCCTTCCTCGTCGCCACGAAGTGGTGCTGTCCCGCGGCCCGTACCGCTACGACGACGAGCTGATGCTGTTGCGCGAGCACCACATCGATGCGCTTGTGACCAAGAACAGCGGGGGATCGATGACGAGGCCCAAGCTGGATGCCGCGGCGGTGCTCGGCATTCCGGTGGTGATGGTTGCGCGCCCGCCGCTGCCCGCCGATGTGACGACCGTGAGCACGGTCGACGATGCGGTGGGC
>DATARY010000234.1:0-13061 GCA_036263935.1 Mycobacterium sp. | reverse complement strand
ACGTTCCGGTGAAGGTGTCGTCGGACTCACCCGATGAGCAGGCCCCAATACTGGGCGCAGAAGGACCCGCCGTCGGTACAGCTTGGAGGGCGACAACTTGGGGCAGCGGCGTCTGCGACCGCAAATCCACCGGCGAGGAAGAGTCGTCGTGCGGGAAGTTTCAAGGTCGCCATCGCCACGCTTTCTAGTTGTGTTGGTCGTTCGTTTTCGGGCACCCGGAAATTGCGGTGCGAGAGGCCATCTGCTGGCGGAAACATTACGCCCACTACCTCAGGAATGCTTCGGCATCGTCAATAGAATTGGTGCGCGCGTGCTAATTCTGGGAGTTAGCTGTCAGGTAGCTGTGGCACCGTTTTACCGGCACCTGCGCCGACGCCGTAATGTGCAATGCATCGAACAACCCAAAGCGAACGAGGTGGTCCGCTGTGGCGAGCCCTGACCTGACCAGTGCCGAACCAGTCGGGGGCGGTGCGCCCCAACAGGTGACGTACGAGACCCTCGATGATGGCCGGATCGCACGTATCTGGCTCAACCGGCCGAAAGCTCAGAACGCGCAATCGCGAACTCTGTTAGTGCAATTGGATGCGGCGTTCGGCCGGGCCGAGGCCGACGACAACGTCCGGGTGGTGATTCTTGCCGGACGAGGCAAGAACTTCTCGGCCGGACACGATCTGGGTTCGGAGGAGGCGCTGCTCGAGCGGAAACCGGGCCCGGCGCAACATCCGACTTTCCGGTCGCACGGTGCGACGGTGCCCGCAGTGGCGGAGCGAACGTACTTGCAGGAGTGGCACTACTTCTTCGAGAACACCCGCCGTTGGCGGGATCTGCGCAAGATCACCATCGCGCAGGTGCAGGGCAACGCCATCTCGGCGGGGCTGATGCTGATCTGGGCGTGTGATCTCATCGTTGCCGCGGATGACGCCAAGTTCAGCGACGTCGTCGGTGTGCGGATGGGTATGCCGGGCGTCGAATATTACGCTCACCCATGGGAGTTCGGTGCCCGCAAGGCCAAGGAGCTTCTGCTGACCGGTGATTCGATCGATGCCGATGAGGCGTACCGGCTGGGCATGGTGTCGAAGATCTTCCCGCGTGACGAACTCGAGGACAAGACACTCGAATTCGCGCGGCGGGTTGCCGAGCGGCCGACGATGGCGGCGCTGCTGATCAAGGACTCGGTAAACGCCGCCAGTGATGCGATGGGGTTCACCGAGGCGTTGCGGCACGCCTTCCACATTCATGAACTCGGCCACGCGCACTGGGCGTCGTACAACGAAAACCGGTATCCGGTCGGACTGCCGCCCAACGTCCCCGATTGGCGGACGCTGGGCGCACCGAAGCTGTCTCGGCCCGACACACCCTGAGGCCTCCGGAGCTGGGCATGGTTCCATTACCAGAACCTGTTTCAGTTTGGCGGTGAGGGGTTCCTGTGCAGCTGTCGTTGGCAGATCGAACGTTCCTGGTCACCGGTGGTGGCAGCGGAATCGGCAAGGGCGTGGCCGCCACGGTGGTGGGCGCAGGTGGCAACGCGATGCTGGTCGGCAGAAATGCCGACAGACTGTCCGCCGGGGCCGACGAGATCAAGGCTGCGGCCGGCGACGGTGCCGGCTCGGTGCTCTACGAACCCGCCGACGTGACCAACGAGGACGAGGTCGGCCGCGTCGTTGAGGCGGCCACCGCGTGGACGGGCCGACTGCATGGCGTCGTGCACTGCGCCGGCGGCAGCGAGACCATCGGCCCGATCACCCAGACCGACTCCGAGGCCTGGCGACGAACGGTCGACCTGAACATCAACGGCTCGATGTACATGCTCAAGCATTCGGCACGGGAGATGGTGCGCGGCGGTGGTGGTTCTTTTGTCGGCATTTCGTCGATCGCAGCGAGCAATACGCACAGGTGGTTCGGTGCGTACGGGGTGAGCAAGTCGGCGGTGGACCACCTGATGCAGCTGGCGGCGGACGAGCTAGGTCCATCATGGGTGCGGGTGAACTGCATCCGGCCCGGCCTGATCCGCACCGATCTGGTGGCGCCGATTCTCGATTCACCCGAGCTGAGCGCTGACTATGCGTCCTGCACACCGCTGCCGCGACCCGGCGAAGTAGAGGACATCGCGAATGCGGCGGTGTTCCTGCTGAGCGACGCCGCCAGCTGGATCACCGGCCAGGTGATCAACGTCGACGGGGGTCACATGCTGCGCCGGGGGCCGGATATGTCGGCGATGCTCGAGCCCATTTTCGGCGCAGACGGATTGCGCGGCGTGGTGTCCAGCTAGCACAACCGGCCTGGTCGGCGTCTGTTTGACGGACTAGTCTCGAGACCATGTTGGCGGGCGGCGCGCGGCGGGCCCCGATGGTAGTCGGCGCGGTGTTCGGTGTCGCGCTCCTAAGCGCAGGTGTGGCCGGTGCCGCCGACCCGATCCAGTTGAAGAGCCGATTGGGCAATTGGTGTCTCGACGCCCCGAATGGGAACAACACCGCGACGGTGGTCAACCAATGCGATGGGTCGAAGACCCAGCGGTGGCTTTTCAACTCCGCCGGTCAGATCGAGAGCGCGGCCTTCCCCGGGGATTGCCTTGGCATCAGCAACGCAGCCGACAACACCCCGGTGACCCTCTCGCCCTGTCAGACCAACGCGAACAACGCGCGCTGGAATCCCCAGCCCAACGGCCAGCTCACGAGTGCCCTGGGTCCCTGTCTCAACGTTTTCGGTGGCGTGGCGCAGCCAGGGACTGCGATGATCGCCTACCACTGCATACCCGATGTCGCCGACGAGCAGTGGGATAGCCTTCCCCTCTAAGAGCGCACCGTCGGGCTCAAACCACCGGCCTCCCAGGCGGATAGCGCGCCGACCGCGGACCAGTCCAGGTCACCGCCGCCGTTGGCCAGCAGCGTCAGGAAGCGATCGCGCAAAAGGCTGGCAACCGGCAATGGCACCTGAAGCTCCTCACCCGCTGCGAGAACGAGCCGGATGTCCTTCTGCCCCAGGGTGGCTGCGAATCCCGCCGGCTCGAATTCCTCGCGAGCGATGAGCCCGCCGTACGTCTTGTAGGCCGCGGCGCCGAACAACGTCGACGTCAGGATCTCCAAATACTCCTGCTTGTCCACGCCGGCCTTGGCAACGAGCGCCATCGCCTCGCCCAGGGATTCGATGACCGACGCGATGAGAAAATTGCCGCTCAACTTCACCAGGTTCGCGGCCTTCGGCTCCTCCGACACGACGAACGTGCGCTGGCCGATCGCGTCGAACACGGGTGAAACCCCTTGCACCGTCGCCGATTCGCCCGCCGCGACCACGAAAAGCTTCGCCGCCGCGGCGGCTTCGGGCCGCCCGAACACCGGTGCGGCGACAAACCCCTGCCCCGTTTCTGCGTGTGCAGCGGTGAGCCGCTCCGCCAACGCGACGCTGATCGTGCTCGCCGACACATGCGTGGCGCCTCGACGCAACGACGCGACAATGCCTCCTTCGCCGAACGTCAGGGCCTCGACGGCGTCATCGTTGGCCAGCATCGTGATGACGACGTCACCACCGCAGGCTTCTGCGACGGTCCGCGCCGGCGTTGCGCCCTGGGCGGCTAACGCCTCGACCTTGTCCTGCGACCGGTTGTACGCCGTCACCTCGTGCCCGGCCTTCAGCAGGTTCGCGGCCATTCCCGAACCCATGTTTCCCAACCCGATGAACCCAATCTTCATGGCATCAACCATGCCGGGTATTCCTGTGAAAATGAAGATCAGGCAGCCGATCCCGGCTCGCCCAAGTCGCTCAAATCCGGCAGTGGTCGCCGACATATGTCGCTGGCCTCGTCCTCGGGCAGACCGAACAGGCGAAGCAGATCCTCGGTCACCTGGTCGGCGGCTTCGGCGTCATCGCGATCCGGCTCGTCGGACAGCAGTTGGCCAAGTCCCATCAGTGCCCCACCCGCAATCACCATCGACACCCGGGGATCGCTGATGTGGAAGCGGCCCGCCTCGGCCGCCGCGGCAATGTCGCGCCGGGCCCTCGGCGCCAGACCGCGATCGGATGAGATCAACGCCGGGCCGCTTCTGAGCATGATCCGGCATTCCTGCGGACGTAGCCGGAACAGTCGGCCGGTCATTCGGAAGCTGAACGCGAACGCCTCCGCGGGATCCTCCAGCGACTCGGTCAGCCTGTCGAGCAGGGCGCCGTGCGCATCGAGCACCTCGGCGACCGCGGCCTCGAACAGCTCCTCCTTGCCCTCGAAGTGGTTGTAGAACGACCCCATTCCGACATCGGCAGCCTGCGTGATGTCCAGGACCGGCACATTGAGCTTGTCGACGGCGATGAAGCCCTGCGCCGCTCGGATAAGCGCCGCGCGGGTGCGTTGCTTCCGCCGCTCCAGGCGGCTGGGCTGCGGCTGCTCGGGTTGCTCGCTCATTTCGCACCTCGGTCGTCGTCGTTCCGGTGATCCTAACAAGTGTCTCACTTCTGAGGATTTCGTCAGAACAGCTTGACTGAGGATGCCATCGTATGTGACGATTTCGTCAGTTAGAGAGGAGATCGCATGAACGACCTGGTAGGCGCCCACAACGACCTGCACAGCGAGCAGGGCGCTGGCAAGGGCGAACACCCGGGACGGTCCAAACATCCGGTCATCAAGGTGCACGACATCGCCTGGCTCGAGTTCGAGAAGCCGGATCTCGGTCGTGCCGAGGTGTTCGCCCTGGCGTTCGGCTTCACCTCGGTGATGCGCACCGCCGACGAACTGCACCTGCGCGGCACCGACCCCGGGTCGCCGTGCGTACTGGTTCGACGCGGCCCTCGAACGCGATTCGTCGGCACCGCCTTCAGAGCCCAGGATGACGCCGACGTCCGTCGGCTGGCCGACGCGACCGGCGCCGCGACACGTGCGCTGCCCGAGGCGCTCGGCGGCATCGCCGTCGATCTGGTCGATCCGAGCGGCATCCCCGTGCACGTTGTCGCGGACACCCACGAACTCGAGTCCCTCCCGGCACAGACACTGCACACCTTCAACTTCGGTCACGAGCTTCAACGCACCAACGCCCCCCAGCGCCCGCCACACGCGCCCGCCACGGTGCAACGCCTCGGCCATGTCGTGCTGCAGACCACCAAGTACGGCGAGGCGCTGAACTGGTACCTTGACAACCTCGGCATGATCGTCAGCGACTTCCTCTACTACCCGGGTCAGCGCGACCGGGGACCGACGATGAGCTTCATCCGCTGTGACCGCGGCGTGACGCCGACCGACCATCACACGCTCGCAATGGCTTTGGGTCCGGCCAACCGCTACGTCCATTCGGCGTACCAGGTGTGCGACCTCGACGCGATGGCAGCCGGCGGTGAGTTCCTTTCCGATCAAGGCTATTTCCGGTCGTGGGGGATAGGCAGGCACATCCAGGGCAGCCAGCTCTTCGACTACTGGCGCGATCCGGACGGCTTCCTCGTCGAGCACTTCAGTGACGGCGACATGTTCGACTGCACACTCGAGCCCGGCTGGGCGCCGTTCACCGCATCGGGACTGGCCCAGTGGGGTCCGCCCGTCACCAACGACTTTCTCGGTACGAGCCCTAAATCCCTGCCCCACGAGGCGCGTTCGATCATCAGCGCGTTGCGTAAAAACAACGAATTCGATATCACCCGCCTGCGCGGCCTACTGAAAGTTGCCAACTCATGACCATCTCCGTCCTGCGCAGCCGCGACGTCTGGTGGGTCCAAACACCCACCGGCGCAGCCAAGATCGCCACCGCCGCGACGACCACGCGCGAACTGCTCGCCGATCGGACGGCCATCGAGGCCGCCGCACAGAGCGTTGACACCGTGCCGCTGGGCAGCCTTGACCTCGTCTCACCGGTTACCGCTCCGTGCCGCGTGGTGGCCCAGATGACCAACTTCGCCTCGCACGTCAAGGACGCCGGCATGGATCCCAAGTCCATTCCGTTGACCTTCTTCCGCAAGGCGTCGGCATCGATCAGCGGCCCGTTCGACGACATCGTGAAGCCCAGCCATGTCCGGTTCCTGGATTACGAGGTGGAGATCGGCCTGGTGATCGGCCGCGACATCCCGGTCGGCACGACGATCGCCGAGGCGGACCTCGCCGACCACATAGCCGGGCTCGTCGTCACCAACGACGTGTCGGCCCGCGACATCCAGCTGCCGCAAACCCAGTTCTACGAAGCGAAGTCGTACCCGACGTTCACGCCGGTCGGCCCCATGCTCGTGCTGCTGGAGGCCGATGAACTCAAGCGCTTCGGCGATCTGCGGCTGCGGCTGCGCGTCAACGGCGAGGAGAGGCAGAACATGCTCGTCGAGGACGACATGATGTACAAGCCGCTGCAGGCACTGCAGTCGCTGGCCCGGTTCCAGGACCTCGCCGCGGGTGATCTCGTGCTGACCGGCACGCCGGTCGGGACCGCGCTCAGCGCGCCGCCCAAGCCGGTCGAGATCATCGGTTCGCTGCTGCCACCGGCGATGAAGTGGAAGGCATTCTTCAAGCGACAGGCCAACAACTCCAAGTACCTCAAGCAGGGCGATGTCGTCGAGGCCAGCGTCGCCACCGACGACGGCGCGATCGAACTAGGTACCCAGCGCACCGTGGTGAGTTACGCATGACCGAGGAGCCGGTGCCGGTCGTCATCGTCGGCGCGGGCCCCACCGGCATGACAGCCGCGACGCTGCTCGCCCAGTACGGCGTGCCGTGTCGGGTGCTCGACCGGTGGGACGGTCTGTATCCGCAACCGCGGGCCGTCCATCTCGACGACGAGATCAACCGCATCGTTGCCCGGCTCGGGGTGGCGGACGAGTTCGCGGCGATCTCCCGCCCCGCGCTCGGACTGCGGTTGCTCGACCACGACATGCGCGTCCTCGCGCAGTTCCGGCGCGATCCGGATGAGAGCGTCCACGGATTCCCTCAGGCCAACATGTTCGACCAACCGGAGCTCGAGGCGCTGCTGCGGGCCAACCTCAAGAACCACCCTGAGGTCGAGCTGCGGGTCAACGCCGAAGTCACCGACATCTTCCAGACCGGCGGCGGCGTGCGCGTCACCTACACCGACCGGGTCAGCGGTGACGAGCACAGCGTCGCCGCCGCATACGTGCTCGGCTGCGATGGCGCCAACAGCGTCGTGCGGATCGCGATCGGTGTCGCAATGGAAGACATGAGGTTTCAGCAGCGCTGGCTCGTTGTCGACGTGAGCACAGACGTCGAACTGGACCAATGGGACGGCGTGCACCAGGTGTGCAATCCAGAACGCGCCGCCACCTACATGCGGATCGGGCCGACGCGCTACCGCTGGGAATTCCGTCTGTTGCCCGGGGAGAGCGCCCACCAATTTCGCACGCTCGCCGCGTTGCGTGGTCTGATCGCACCGTGGGTTCGGCAGACGCCGAACGACGATCTCGAGTTGGTGCGTGTCGCCGAGTACACCTTCCGGGCGCAGATCGCCAATCGGTGGCGCAACGGCAACGTCTTTCTGCTGGGCGACGCCGCCCACCTCACGCCGCCCTTTATCGGACAGGGCATGGGCGCCGGGCTGCGGGACGCAATGAACCTCGCGTGGAAACTGGCCGGCGTCCTCGACGGCAGCCTGTCGCCCGATGTCTTGGACACCTACGAGCAGGAGCGAAAACCTCACGCGCGCACCATGATCTGGCTGGCGCTTGGAATAGGGTGGGCGATGACCGCGGGTGGGCGGCTCGGCAACGCGCTCCGGCGCACGATCGCACCACGCCTGCACCTCATTCCCGGGATACGATCGCGCATCGTCGGCAGCAAGACGCCGCCGTTGCGCAGCTCGGCGCTGGTGCACAAGTCGCGGCGTCCGCGTCAGCTCGCCGGGACGCTCTGTCCCAACCCCGTCCTGAAGTCCGAGCGGCTGGACAACTTGCTCGGGGGTGGTTTCAGCTTGATCACCACCGAATGCCTGACAATGCAACAGCGCGAGCGGGTCAGGCAACGTGGAGCGGTCGACCTCATCGTTGAGACGAACAGTGAGTTGGGCCGCTGGCTGCGGCGCGGTGGCGGTACGGCGGCCATCGTGCGGCCGGACCGCACCGTGATGCGCGCGGGCCGGAACGTCGCTGAGATGTGCGGCGCTATCCCTGCATTTCAGCCGCGCGGTGCACGGCGTTGATGATGCCCTGGTAGCCGGTGCACCGGCAGAAGTTCCCCGACAGCCCTTCGCGGATCTCCTCGTCGGTGGGTGTCGGGTTGTCGCGTAGCAGCGCGGTGATGCTCGTCACGAATCCCGGTGTGCAGAAGCCGCATTGCAGGCCGTGGCATTCGCGCATGGCCGCCTGCACCGGGGACAGCTCGCCGCCTTCGCCGGCGATTCCCTCGACCGTGGTCACTTCCTGACCATCGACCTGCACGGCGAAAATCAGGCAAGACCGAACGGCCTGCCCGTCCAGCAGAACCGTGCATGCGCCGCACGCGCCGTGCTCGCAGCCGAGGTGAGTGCCTGTGAGACCACACTTTTCGCGGAGGTAATCCGCGAGCGTCAGGCGCGGTTCGACGGTCGCCTCGGTCGGCCGCCCGTTCACGGTCAACGTGACCGGCCACTCATGCACGGCTCGCCTCCGTGGTTGCAGACTCCCAGGCGCGGGCCACCATGGTGGCTCCGACCCTGGCCCGGTAGGAGGCCGACCCATGCAGGTCGGCCGGGATGTCGTTCAGTCGACTTATCACGAGCTCGCCGACCTCTTGTGCGTCGAGATCGCCGACCGAGCGGCCCAGCACGGCCTCCTCGGCCGCCGATCCGCGCAGCGGGGTGGATCCCATGCCGAGAAGACCGATGCCGCAGCGGGTTACGCAATCCTCACTGTCCAGCTCGACCGCCACCGCGGCGCCCGCGATCGCGAAGTCGCCGTGGCGGCGGGCGAACTCCTCGACGGCGAATCCGGACCGGCCGCCCCACACGGGAAACCGCACCGCGGTCAGGATCTCGCCGGGTTCCAGCGACGTCTCCCACAGCCCTGTGAAGAACTCTGCCGCGGGAATGATGTGGGTGCCGCGCGATGACGTCGCTTCCATCTCCGCATCGAGCGCAAGCGCGACGGCCGCGTACTCCGCCGCGGGATCGGCATGTGCGATCGCACCTCCGAGCGTTCCCCTCGCGCGAATCTGGAAGTGCCCGATGTACGGCGTCGCGAGAGTCAGCAGAGGCACCGAGTCGGCCACCTCGTCGTCCATGCCGACGAAGGCGTGCGGGGTCCCCGCGCCGATACGCACCTCGCCGTGGCCGAGGTCTATGCTCTTGAGCTCGTCGATCCGCGAGATGTCGATCAGGTTCTCGAAGTGGGTGAGCCGCATGGCGAGCATCGGTACCAGGCTCTGCCCGCCGGCCAGGATCTTCGCATCCTCGCCGTACTCGTCGAGCAGGCCCACGGCCTCCTCGACGGAATCGGGGCGGTGGTAGGCGAATGCGGCCGCTTTCATGACAGTAGCCGCGACAGCGCGGCCAGAAGATCCTCGGCGGCCGGGTGTGCTTGCGCGCGGTGTCGCCGGCGTCCGACGAGGAATCCGACCGCGGCACCGGCAACCACCGCCGCCACGACGGGTGCGAACCGCTTGGCCATCGGCACCGCGACCACCTTGAGCAGGTCGACGGATTCGACGGCCTCGGCCTGCTCGGTGGCAGCGAGTTTGGTTGCGGGAGCATCGGCTCCGACTGTCGGCGCAGTGCGTGCGGAGCCACCGAGCACATCGGCCTCCAGGCGCTTGGCGAACTGTGCGATCAAGTTGCCAGCGACGTCCGCCAGCACGCCGCGGCCGAACTGCGCCGCTTTACCGGAGATCGTCAGGTCGGTGGTGATCACGACACAGGTGGCTTCACCCTCGTCCTTCAACTGGGCGGTCACCAGGGCTGCCGCGTTCCCGCTGCCCCGCGTCTCCTTGCCGTTGGCCTTGATCACCACCCGCTGTGCGGCCTTGTCCTTCTCCTGAAACGTCGCCTCGCCTTTGTAAGACACCGTGATGGGTCCGACCTTGACCTTCACCGCACCTGTGAAGTCGTCACCTTCGACGGACAGCAGCTGCGCACCGGGTATGCACGGCGCGACCCGCTCGACGTCAGTCAGCACCGTCCACGCCTTCTCGACCGACACCGGCACCCGAAATTCGTTGACTAATTCCACTTTCGGTCCTCACCTTTTGGCCTGTTCGATCAGCTCCACTATCGCGGCGGGACTGGCGGGCAGGCGGGTCAGCGTGACGCCGAGCGGCGCTAGCGCGTCGTTGATCGCGTTGATGACCGCGGGTGTGGAGCCGATCGCCCCGCCTTCGCCGACGCCCTTGTACCCGCCGACCCCCGGTCCCGGTATTTCGATGTGTCCGAATTCGATTGACGGCACTTCTGTTGCGGTGGGCAGCAGATAGTCGACAAACGTTGAGGAGAGCGGGTTTCCGTCGTCGTCGTACGCGAGGTTCTCCAGCAGCGCGCCACCGATGCCCTGCACCGTGCCGCCCGCGATCTGGCCCTCTACGACGTTCGGGTTGATCATCGGGCCGACATCCTCGCTGACGATGTAACGGGTCAGCGTGACGTGGCCGGTCTTCACATCCACTTCGCATGTGCATGCGTGTGTCGCATTGGCCCAATGGATGGGCGCCTTGGAGGTGAAGCGCGCAGTCGCCTCCAACGTCGCAGCCATCCCCGGCGGCAGCTGCTGAGGCTCGTAGTACGAACGGTAGGCGAGATCGGCGAACGTCACGGTCTTCGAGGGATCGTCGCGCACAACGGCTTTCGAGCCGCTCAGTTCGATGTCGGCCTCCTCGGCGCCCAACCGGTGGGCCGCCATCGCCACGATCTGTTTGCGCAGCATCGTTCCCGCCTCGTTGATTGCGCCCGCGGTCATCGGACCACTGCGGCTACCCTGCGAGCCCGCGCCGTACGGCGTCACCGCGGTATCGCCCTGGATGGTCGCGACGTCGTCGATCTCGGCGCCCAGCGCGTCGGCGGCCAGCTGGACAACGGTGGTCTCGATGCTGTTTCCGGATGAGCCGCCGTTCACGTAGACGTTGATCTTCCCGGTGGGCTCCATGCGGACCGTCGCACCCTCGGTGCCCATGTAGCCCGTCGCGGCGCCGGTCGGCTCGACGTACGCCGAGAACCCGAGGCCGATGTAGCGGCCTTCGGCCATGGCGGCGCGCTGCTCTTTGCGAAACCCTTCATGGTCGAGGATCTTCACGGCCTGTTCGAATGTGTCGGCCGGCGCTACATGGTCGTACGGCATGCCGTTGGGATTGACGTACGGCATCTCGTCACCGCGAAGGAGGTTGCGGCGGCGCAACTCGACGGGATCCATGCCCATTTTCCGGGCGGCGATGTCGAGCAGGATCTCGCGCGCGAGGCTTTCGAACTGCCACGGACCGCGATACGCCACCAGACCGCTGGTGTTCGAGAACACCGCCTTGTAGTTGAAGCTGGCCTTTGGAACCCGGTACGGCCCCGGGAAGAACATGCCGATGGCCGCTTGGTTCAGCACCGGATACGGCGTCGGATACGCACCGACGTCCTGAAGGAAATCGATGTCGACGGCGAGGAAGTTGCCGTCGGCGTCGAACGCCATCCTCGCGTTGCCGTCGACGTGCCGGGCCTGCCCGGCCGCCATCAGGTTCTCGCGCCGGTCCTCGATCCACTTCAGCGCCGCGGGCAGCTTGCGGGCGGCCAGCATGATGCACATGTCCTCGCGCGTCGCGACGACCTTCTGGCCGAAGCCACCGCCGGTGTCGCGCACAATGACCCGAACGCGTTGCGCCGCAATGCCCAACATGCGCGCGCAGAACGCGCGCAGTTCGTGCGGCGATTGACTGGACGCCCAGACCGTCACCTCTTCGGACCCGGCCGGCGACTCCACAACGATGCCGCGCGTCTCCATCGGCACGGGCACATAGATCTGCTGGTAGATGTTCTCCGACACGACGTGTGCGGCAGACGAAAACGTCTGCTCGTCGGGCGGGGCCCCGCCAAACCCGCCGGCGACGTTGTCGGGGTAGGCCGCGTGCACGACCACGTCCTCCGCGGCCATCCCGATGGCTTGGGTGAAGTCGGCAACAGCGGGCAAGGTCGCGTAGTCGACGTCCACCAACTCGACGGCGTCCTCGGCGATGTAGCGGTTCTCCGCCACGACGAGCGCGACGGGATCGCCGACGAACTTCGCCTCGCCGTCGGCCAACGGCGGGCGCGGCGTGTCCGCGATGTCCTTGCCGGCAACGGCATGCCAGGCCTGCTTGACCTCCGGGTTGAGGTCGGCGGCGGTGAAGACCGCGCGCACGCCGGGGGTCGCGAGCGCCGCAGACGCGTCGATGCCGTTGATCTTCGCCCGGGCGAACGGGCTGCGCACGAAGCAGGCGTGCAACATGCCCGGACGCTGAATGTCGTCGACAAACGTGCCGTGACCAGTGAGAAGGCGGGTGTCCTCAACGCGGGGGACCCGGGTACCCGCGTAGCGGGTGGCGACCGTTCCACCCGAGGCTGAACTCACCGATGACTCCCCTCACCTATTGAAGAGTGACGTTATCGTATTCGAGAGCGACATTTCCACCCTCTTTGTCTCATCAATCGTGATGGATGCGCCCATCGATCCCGGTCAGCGGCCGGCACGCTCGCAGTGTATGCCTCGTGGGCAGTAAAGCTGTGCGGATGCTCAGCGCCTCAGGCCGCGTCGAACTCGACGGGAAGAACGGCCGGGCCCGCGATGCCGACCAGCGGCTTCCACGCCGCCGGCCCCGAGCGCCGCAGATTGCGCATCCGGCGCGACATGACGACCAGCGCCTCCGCGATTTCACGCCGGGCGAGGTTGGCTCCGAGGCAGTAGTGCGCGCCCGCACCGAACGTCTGCATCGGTGCGGCACCTTCGCGTGTGATGTCGAGGCGATCCGGCTCGTCGTACACGCTGGGGTCGCGGTTGGCGGCGGCCGTGTTGACCATGACGAACGTTCCGGCGGGGATGACGACGCCGTCGAGCTCGACGTCTTCGACGGCCATGCGCATCGCGCCGAACACGACGGGGTAGAAGCGCATCAGCTCTTCAACCGCCTTCATCGCCAGTTCGGGTTGGTCTGCGAGCAGTTGCCATTGGTCCGGGTGATC
>DATARY010000175.1:0-2318 GCA_036263935.1 Mycobacterium sp. | reverse complement strand
CTCGGCCACCGCTTCGAGATGCACGCGTCGAAGGAGACCGTCCGTGACTTCGTCGACGGATTCATGCCGGCCGGCGCTGAACTGCCGAGCGCGCCGGCGCCCGACGGACGCAGCGACCCGGATGTTCTCGCGGACCGTCAGCGTGCCGAAGAGCTCCAGCCTTTGGAAGGTCCGACCCAACCCGAGCCGTGAGCGGCGATAGGGGGATACCCCTTTCAGATCGTGGCCGTTGAACGTCACGTCGCCGCGACTCGGCTTGCGCATGCCGGTGATGACGTCGAAGAGGGTCGTCTTGCCGGCGCCGTTCGGTCCGATGAGCCCGGTGATGGAGCCGTCCGGAACCTCGAGCGATACGTCCGAGAGCGCGGCGAGGCCGCCGAAATTCACGCTGACACCACGCACCTCAAGCGCCATGTGGCCCCGTCCCTGCGGTCGTCGAGACCTGCTCCGCCTTCGCCGTGAGCTCCTGGGGTTTGAGCGCATCTGTCAGCCCGGGCACGGCATGACGCGATGGAGCGAGGGCCGGCATCCCGAAAGCGGCCGGTGCGTCCCCACGCCGTCGATCGAGCGCGTACGGAACGATGGAGCAAACGATGACAATGGCCAACACCGCCCACGCGAATGGCCCGTTCGAGATCACGCCGGCAAGGCGGAGTCCCCAAAGGAGGAACACAGCGAGAATCACCGCGCCCAACAACGCGCGGCGCCTCACGACGGAGCTCCATACCGGCCGCAAACCCGAAGGAATGAGACCGTTGGGCGAGGTCCCCACACCCACTGCGCTACCCCCGACGAGCACCGTCTGCAGCTGCGTGAGCGAGGGGAAGAAGTTGGTCAGCGTCGGGCCGCCCAGGAAATACCCCGTGCCGACCCCGGCCCCCACGGCGCCGATGCCCGCGACCACCATGGTCAAGAGGACGGTCAGCCCGGTGAGAAATTGGTAGATGTCAGGCGCCGCACTGCCAAGAGCCTCGCCATACAAAGCGCCGCCGACGCCCGCGATGGCGGCTGAGATCGCAAAGACAGCGATCGGCAGGAGCCGTGTGTTCATTCCGAGGGTGGCACATGCCACCGGACTGTCCTTGAACGCGAAGAGCCTGCTTCCGAACTCTGAACGGCGCACGAGGACGACCAGCGCGGCGAGCAGCACGAAGACGACCGACCCGACGATGAACTGCGCTTCCTTACTCGTGAGCGCCCACCCGCCTATGTGGAAGGGCACGAAGTTGAGGGAGCCCGACCCGAAGGGCGCGAACTGGTGTCCGAAGAGGTCGAAGGCCGGGAGGGGGAAGACCCAGGCGTCCATGGCGGTCGCGAAGGCCGCGGTCGAGAGGGCGAAATAGATGCCTGACAGCCTGAGTGCGGGAAGGGCCACGAGGACGCCGGCGACGGAGCAAATACCTGCGGCGGCGAGAATGGACAACGGATTGCCGCCCATGTGGCCCACCACGATGGCGCCGATTCCGGCGAAGGTCATCTGACAAAGCGAGAGGCGGCCGGCATAGCCGACCACCGGGACCAATGAGAGGCCGACGATCGCCAAGCCCCACACGCGATCCAGGCTGTACAGGTCGGACTGGCTGACCACCGTCGCGACGATGACGGTGAAGAGGACGACGCCCGCACCGAATGCCGCCGTGCCCGGCCATGTCGGCACCAGCGCAAGCTCGCGGCTGCGGAGGAGACCATGGCCGCGTAGCCGCGACTGGGGAAGCAACAGAAGCGAAACGAACAGCACGACCGCGGGCACGGCCCCCTCGAAGCCCTGCACGTAGGAGTTCGCAGGAAGGTAGGCCACCGAGTAGCTCACCGCGAGTCCGAGGATGATGGCCCCGAGGAATGTCATCGGGATGCTGCGCAGCCGGCCGATGACCGACGCCGCGTAGGCGTCAACGATGAGCAGTGTGAGCGCCGTCGCCGACAGCGTCACGGTCGGTGCGACCAAGATCCCCGCAAGGGCGGCCAGAACGCACCCGACCATCCAGGCAGACCGGGCGCTCCGGACGCTGCTGGCACCGTTCAACGTGGTCAGCGTCCGATCGTCGACCGATGCACGCATCGTCACACCGATCCGCGTCCGGTAGAGGAGGAGCCGGAGGCCGACGGCCACCGCCAAGGCGACGGCGAGGACCACCACATCGTTGTACGAAATACGGATCGCGCCGATCGCGAGGGTATGGCCCGCGAACAGCGGCGGAAGCGCGCGGTAGGTCTGCGGATCCCAGATCCATTGCGCGATGCCGACCATGGAGAGGGCCAGAGCCAGCGTGACAACGAGCTTCGCCGCTTCCGACGTTCCCTCCAGTCTTCGCATGACA
>DATARY010000144.1:0-19223 GCA_036263935.1 Mycobacterium sp. | reverse complement strand
CTGCGCGTATCCGTCCAAGACGCCACGCTGCTAAAGAACATATGGATTGGCGGACGTTCGCGACGGTCTCATCGGGCCACAGCCTGTGGGCGTGCCCACACCGGACAACGAGGTTCCTGGCCCCGTATCCTTATCGTCGCTGGCCGAGTGGTATTCCGACCGGAAGGCACCCGATGGGACACAAGGCAACAGTGGAACTCGTACTCGACTGTGAAGCGCCAAAGAGGCTCGCTAAGTTCTGGCGCGAGGCGCTCGGCTATCGCGAGTACTACACGGACGCGAGTCTGGCTGTGCTCGTTCCCAAAGAAGGGATCGCTTCACCGCTACTCCTTCAAGGGGTACCCGAACCCAAAGCGGGCAAGAACCGCATGCACGTCGACATTGTGGTCGACGACGTCGAGGTCGAGGTGCACCGGCTTCAGGCACTCGGCGCTCGTCGCATCGACGAAGGCGTGCAGAGCTATGGGGGAACCCGCTGGGTTCGAATGTCGGACCCCGAGCAGAATGACTTCTGCGTCTCCACCGGCGTCGAGTGGTAGGGCTTGATACCTGATTCGAACGAATGGTCAAAAACCGAAATAGCCTCTGAGCTGGGTGGCAGGTAGTGGATTCGAACCACTGTAGGCATAAGCCGACGGATTTACAGTCCGCTCCCATTGGCCGCTCGGGCAACCTGCCTGGGGTGCTGCACAAGCCCGGTGCGGGTTTGGTGCGCCTCGCAGGATACAACGAGGATGTACCCAAGACACAAACCGAGCCAACCACCGAGGAGGGGCGAATCCAATGGCGGATTCATCGTTCGACGTCGTCAGCAAGGTCGACCACCAGGAGGTCGACAACGCACTGAACCAGGCCGCCAAGGAGCTGGCCACCCGCTTCGACTTCCGCGGCACCGACACCGGCATCGCCTGGCAGGGCGAGGAGACCATCGTGATCACGTCCTCCACGGAGGAACGCGCGAAGGCCGCCGTCGACGTCTTCAAGGAGAAGCTCATCCGCCGCGACATCTCCATGAAGGCCTTCGACGCCGGCGAACCGCAGGCCAGCGGCAAGACCTACAAAGTCAGCGGGACCATCAAGCAGGGCATCGATTCGGAGAACGCCAAGAAGATCACCAAGCTCGTCCGCGACGAGGGCCCCAAGGGCGTCAAGACCCAGATCCAGGGCGACGAGGTGCGCGTCAGCTCCAAGAAGCGCGACGACCTGCAGGCCGTCATCGCCATGCTGAAGAAGGCCGACCTCGACGTCGCGGTGCAGTTCGTCAACTACCGCTGAGCCGCCGACACCGGCACGGACACGCGACCCCCAGCGGCAGCTTGGCAGCGGAGTCGCATGCAAAGCTGCCCTCAATGCGAGGTGACGGTCATACGCTGATCGGCATGGCATCTGCGAAACGCGAACCCAAAGTCGTCGTCCTCGGGGGAGGATCCTGGGGCACCACCGTGGCGTCCATCTGCGCCCGGCGCGGACCGACGCTGCAGTGGGTGCGCTCCGAGGAGACCGCCAACGACATCAACGAGAAGCACCGCAACTCGAAGTACCTCGGAGACGAGGTCGAGCTGGCGCTCACGCTTCAGGCCACGACCGACTTCTCGGAGGCCGCCGACTGCGCCGACGTCATCGTGATGGGCGTGCCGTCGCATGGCTTTCGCGCGGTGCTCACCGAGCTGGCCAAGGAGCTGCGGCCGTGGGTGCCGGTGGTGTCTTTGGTGAAGGGTCTCGAGCAGGGCACGAACTACCGGATGAGCCAGATCGTCGACGAGGTGCTGCCCGGGCATCCGGCGGGCATCCTGGCCGGGCCGAACATCGCGCGTGAGGTGGCCGAGGGGTACGCCGCCGCTGCGGTGTTGGCCATGCCAGACCAGCACCTCGCCGCCAATCTCGCAAACCTCTTCCGCACCAGGCGATTCCGGACGTATACCACCGACGACGTCGTCGGCGTGGAGATGGCGGGCGCGTTGAAGAATGTGTACGCGATCGCCGTCGGGATGGGCTACTCGCTTGGCATCGGCGAGAACACCCGCGCGATGGTGATCGCCCGTGCGCTGCGTGAGATGTCGAAGCTGGGCGAGGCGATGGGCGGGCATCGCGACACGTTCGCGGGACTGGCCGGCATGGGCGATCTGATCGTCACGTGCACGAGTCAGCGCAGCCGCAACCGGCACGTAGGCGAGCAACTCGGCGCGGGCAAGTCGATCGACGAGATCATCGCGTCGATGAACCAGGTCGCCGAGGGCGTGAAGGCCGCCAGCGTGATCGTGGAGTTCGCCGAGAAGTACGGGCTTTCGATGCCGATCGCGCGTGAGGTCGACGGCGTCGTCAACCACGGCTCAACGGTCGAGGATGCCTACCGCGGCCTGGCCGCCGAGAAGCCCGGGCACGAGGTGCACGGCGCGGGGTTCTGAGCGCAGCGCGAACAGTGGTCAGGTGGAGCGTGCCGACGCTCAGTGGAAGTACGGGTTTGTTCCCTCGGGACGATCCAGCAGCGGATTCGTCTCGTTCAGGATGAAGCTGCCCACCGGGCTTATCACGAAGCCCGATTGATTGCGGCTGTCGACGCACGTCGTGACGGTTCCGTCATTGCCACAGCTGACCGTTTGATAGCTGATCCGCGAATTCGGGGGAAGCGGCTTGACCGCGCCCGCGGCGGCGAACACGGTTCCATTGGTGTGGTAGAAGGCCGGCACGCCGCCGTAGGCTCCGCTGACCAGGTTCGCGCCATCGGGGGCACCGGGGATCGCGCCGTTGCAGCCGTAACCGTTTCCCTTCTGCATGACACACGTCAGCCCGCCCGGGGCCGCGAAGGCATACCAGTTGTTGTCCATCACCGCGTAGTCAGACAGCTTGACCGGTGCCAACCCGTTGACGTTGGGCGGTGGTGGAGGCTGCGGTGCAGGCACCGGAGGCGGGTCCGCTGCAGCGAGGCCCGGCACACAGAGCAGGGCCGCTGCCGCGGCCCCCAAGACGGCGATCGTTCTGCTCAGCACCGACATAGCCTAAACGTCGCCGCTGCCACCAGCAGCGTTACTAGAACGTGTAGCTGCCCGCGGGACTGAGGACAAAGCCGGACTGATCCATGCTGTTCATGCAGGCTGTGACGACGCCGTCGGTGCCGCAGGTGATCGTGCGAAAGCTCAGCCGGGTGTTCGGCGGCAAGGGCTTTGCTCCTTCGACCACGCCGTACAGCGGGCGCGCCGCGTTGGCGAATCCGGCCGCGCCGGATGGGCCCGCGCTGACCAAATTGGCACCGCCCGGTGCCGCCGGAATCGGCCCGCTGCAGCCGTAACCGCCGCTCTGCCTGTCCAGCACACACGTCACGCCGGCGGGCGCGCTGAAGGCGTACCACGCGCCGTCGTTTACCGCGTACTCCGACGGCTTCGCCGCCGGAAACGCATTGATGTTCGGCACGGATGCCGGGTCGGCCGCTGCCATGGCGGGTATGCCCACGACGGCGGCCCCGCCAGCCACACCGATCAGGATTCTGCTCAGCACGGACCACACCCTAAGGGGTGCGAGCATGCGGCGCAGCAGACTCAGTAGTGGCCCGGTCCGCGGCCGGCCATCTGTTCCAGGCGTGCGATCCGGTCCTCGATCGGCGGGTGCGTCGAGAACAGCTTGCCGATCCGCTCCCCCGTGCGGAACGGGTTGGCGATCATCAAGTGCGCATGGTCGGCCAGCTGCGGCTCCGGCGGCAGCGGCGCCTGCTGTACGCCCACGCTGATCTTGCGCAACGCGCTCGCCAACGCGAGCGGATCACCCGTCAACTCCGCACCCGACTGATCAGCCTGGTACTCCCGCGACCGCGACACCGCCAGCCGCACCACCGTCGCAGCGATCGGGCCAAGCAGCGAAACCAGCAGCAGGGCAAACGGATTCGCGCCGCCATCGCGGTTGCCGCCGAACAACTGCGCGAACATCGCGAACTGGGCCAGTCCCGTGATCACCGCCGCCATCGCACCGGCCACGCTCGAGATAAGGATGTCGCGGTTGTACACGTGCGACAGCTCGTGGCCAAGCACCGCGCGCAGCTCGCGTTCGTTGAGGATCTGCAGGATGCCCGTCGTACAGCACACCGCCGCGTTACGCGGGTTGCGCCCCGTCGCGAACGCGTTCGGCGCGGCAGTATCGCTGATGTACAGCCGCGGCATCGGCTGGCGCGCCGTCGTCGCCAACTCGCGCACGATCTTGTACATCAACGGCGCCTGCATCTCGTTGACCGGCTGCGCGTGCATCGCCCGCAGCGAGAGCTTGTCGCTGTTGAAGTACACGTACGCGTTCATGCCGACGGCGAACAGCACCGCCAGGATCATCACGTTCCTGCCGAACAGCCCACCGATGAACACGATCAGCGCCGACATGCCCACGAGCAACAGGAACGTCTTGGCACTGTTGGCGTGCGGGTGCCAGGTCATCGTGGCTTCCTCCTCCAACAAACCAGAACAGTCATCGCTGATCTAACGCTTAGCAAGCCTGTCCGGGTTCCGGAAGACCCCTCAGCCGTGGCGATTGACCGTGTAGTCCACCAACGTGGCCAATGCCTGCCGGCCCGGCCCGTCCGGCAGGTTCGTCAGCTCGTCGCGGGCCTCCTTGGCGTACCGCGCCACGGTCTCCTTGGCCTGCACGATCCCCGCCGACGCGCGCAGCAGACGCAGCGCCTCGGCCAGGTCGTCGTCGTTCTCGACCGGGCTTGCCAGCAGCTCGCGCAGCCGGTCCGCGCCCGGACCCGTATCGCGCAGGGCGTACAGGACCGGCAGCGTGTGCACGCCCTCGCGCAGGTCGGTGCCCGGCACCTTGCCGGATTCGTCGGCGTCGCTGTTGATGTCGATGATGTCGTCGGAGATCTGGAATGCCGTGCCGACGATGCCGCCCAGCCGGCTCAGCCGCTCGATCTGCTCCTCGCCCGCCCCCGAAAACGTCGCCCCGAACCTGCCCGACGCCGCGATCAGGCAGGCCGTCTTCTCGTACACCACCTTCAGGTAGTGCTCGACGGAGTCCACCCCCTCTGCGGCGCCGCGGGTTTCCCGCATCTGCCCCGTGACCAGCTGCGCGAACGTGTCCGCGATGACGCGCACCGCTTCTGGACCCAGCCGCGACACCAGCCGCGACGCCGTCGCGAAAAGATAATCGCCCGCCAAGATCGCGATGTTGTTGCTCCAGCGGGCGTTCGCACTGGGCGCGCCGCGGCGCACCTGCGCCTCGTCCATCACGTCGTCGTGGTACAGCGTGGCCAGGTGCACCAGCTCGATGACGGCGCCGGCGACGGTCACCTGCCACGCATCGGGCTCGGGCCCCAGCTGAGCTGACAACACCGTGAACAGCGGGCGGAATCGTTTGCCGCCGGCCTGGAACAGATGCTGGACGGCCTCGGACATGAGCTCGTCGGCTTTGCCCAGCTCGGTGGCCATCAGGTCCTCGATCCGGGCCACCCCTTCGCGGACATCCTGCGCAAACGCGGGGTCCCCGAAATCCACCCCCGCCACCACGCTCGCTGGTGTCCTCACCCTGCCAACATACTGGGAGACATGAACACGAGCGCGGACGTGGTCGTCGTCGGGGCCGGGCCTGCGGGCTCGGCGGCGGCCGCGTGGGCTGCCCGCAGCGGCCGCGACGTGCTGGTGATCGACTCCGCGCAATTCCCGCGCGACAAGGCGTGCGGCGACGGGTTGACGCCGCGGGGCGTCCTCGAGCTGCAGCGCCTCGGGCTCGGCCCGTGGCTTGACGGCCGCATCGCGCACCGCGGGCTGCGGTTGTCCGGGTTCGGCGCCGACGTCGAGATTCGCTGGCCGGGGCCGTCGTTCCCGTCGACGTCGAGCGCGGTACCCCGCACCGAGCTCGACGACCGCATCCGCATGGTCGCCGCCGACGACGGCGCCAAGATGATGCTGGGCGTCAAAGCCGTTGACGTACGCCATGATTCGTCGGGCCGGGTCTCGTCACTGCTGTTGGACTCGGGCGCCGAGGTCGGGTGCACCGAGCTGATCGTCGCTGACGGCGCCCGCTCCCCGTTGGGCCGGGTGCTGGGCCGCAAATGGCATCAGGAGACGGTCTACGGTGTGGCGATCCGCGGGTACATCGCGTCGCCGCGGGCCAACGAGCCGTGGATCACGTCGCATCTGGAGCTGCGCTCACCGGACCGCAAGGTGCTGCCGGGCTACGGCTGGATCTTCCCGCTGGGCACCGGCGAGGTGAACATCGGCGTCGGGGCGCTGGCGACGTCGAAGCGGCCGGCCGATGCGGCGCTGCGCCCGCTGATGTCGTACTACACGGCGCTGCGCCGCGACGAGTGGGGCTTCGACGGGGAGCCGCGCGCCGGGCTGTCGGCCCTGTTGCCGATGGGTGGCGCGGTGTCCGGGGTGGCCGGGCCGAACTGGATGCTGATCGGCGACGCAGCGGCCTGCGTCAACCCGCTCAACGGCGAGGGCATCGACTACGGGCTGGAGACCGGGCGGCTGGCCGCCGAGCTGCTCGGCACCGGGGAGCTGACGTTGACGTGGCCCGCGTTGTTGCGGGAGCACTACGCGCGGGGGTTCTCCGTCGCCAGGCGGCTGGCGCTGCTGCTGACCGTTCCGCGGTTCCTGCCGTCGACGGGTCCGATCGCGATGCGGTCGTCGTTCCTGATGAACATCGCGGTGCGGGTGATGGGCAACTTCGTGACCGACGAGGACGCCGACTGGGTTGCGCGGGTGTGGCGCCGGGCCGGCGCGGGGTCACATCGTCTGGACAGCCGCCCGCCGTTCAGCTGAATGGCGCGCGTTGAGGTCAACGTTTTGCAGCGAAAGTGCGAGGACGGCGCTGCAAAGCGTGGATTTCGACGGGCTGATTCGAGCCATGGCAAGTGGTGACGAGCTGGTCACGCGTCTTGGAGCGCCTCGCCTACTTCCTCCAAGGCGCGGTTGTGCTGATTCTCCGCCAGCATGTGACCCGCGGCGATCGCAAGCGCGATCGGCCAGTCAATGAGCTCGACCGCCGCGAGCACGCCCAGTGCTCCGAAATAGGCGAGCTGCTCGGGATGCGGAATGCGCAGGTGGCCGACGACCGGCAGGTTAACCGCGAAACTCTGCCCTTTTCGGACCCGTTCGACGGCTTCACGGTGGCTCGTACGTCGTGCTTTTTCGGCCATTTGTTCCTCTCCAATCCGTTGTTCTACCCAGGGTCGGCCGATTCGAATCCAGATGCGCGTCAGGTGGGACCAACCGGCGTGTGGCGGTGAGCCGGAAGTACGCGTCTAGAGCGTTTTCCAGGTGATGGCTCGCTTGTTCGACCGCGCCGTTGTGCCGGGTCGGGTGCCCGCTCCTTGCCGTACGAGCTCGCTTGGGTCCGAGCCGCCGCGGAGCCGGTCGAGTAAGTAGTCGGGGTCGAAGTTGACGCCGATCGGATTCTCCCTGAAGGCAGCGCCCTGGATGTAGTCGGAGGTCTCCTCACCAGTGGGAAAGTTCTCGGTCTGAAACTCCAACCGGATGCCGTCGGGGTCCTCGTAGTACAGGGAGGTGGTGAGACCGTGGTTGATCGACCAGACCGGGGTGATTCCCGCCCTCTTGAGTCGCTCATAGGTCGAAAGCAGCCGGTCCAACGAGCTGAAACCGAAGCCGATGTGGTCGACTCCGAGAATTTTGCGGCGCAGTCGTGCGAACGGAAACAGGTAACGCAGCACGGTCGGCACCTTGACCAACGCGAGGCGATGGCTTTCCTCGTCCCACGTCAGGAAGACGAGTCGATCGTCCTCGTGGATGACGCGGGCCCCGAAAACGGTGCGATACCAGGCGACCATCTCTGCGCTGCGCGTGGTCTTGACTACCCAATGGGCCAGATAGTCGGGCGCCACCGTCGCGCCGTGTCGGTCGGCATGATCCCCAGCGGCGTGCAGGCTCATTTGCGATTCCTCCCCCGTTAGCGCTGGTCCGATTCTGTGGACAAGTCCACCGTCTCACCACCACCGGAATCATGATTGCGTATTGCGGTACCCGATTGACTTCGCGAAGCCGCTGACGTCTCGCATGCTCGCCGCGAACACCTCGGGCATCGCGCCGGGCAGCAACAGATCACCGGCATGACATGTGCCAGCCACGACACGACCGACTGCCGGGACACCCGCTCGCAGCAGTCGCCGGTAGTACAGCAGACCCTCATCACGCAGCGGATCAAGCTCGTTGACCGAAATGACATGGGGCGGTAAGCCGGCCAGCTCTTCCGATTCGGCCTGCAGTGGCCAGCACGCGGCGTCGTGGGCATGCGCCTTGTCCGGGTCATATAACGACCCGAATAGCGCCAGTTCCAAGACGCTCAGGAAGTACGCGTCGTTTTCTTTCAACGACGGCAGCTCGTCAGGCTGCTCTAGCCAACGGTTTGAGATGAACGGGCACTGCGCATAGACACCGGCGATGTCGTTGAGCCAACCTTCCCGCTTGGCCTTGTGCGCCACCGCAAGTGTGAGGTTGCCGCCGCCCGACTCACCGGACACGATCGCATGCGAGATCCCAAGATCCTTGCGGTTGTTGGCAACCCAGCGGATTGCGGCAGCGCAATCATTCAATCCGGCGGGATACGGGTGGGTGCCGAGCTTGCCAGCCGAATTGCGGAATTCAACGCCGACGACAACAAGCCCGGTGGCGGCGAGGTATTCGCGTCCAAGCACGTAACCCGGATCGGTGGCGCTCAATGTGGCCATGCCCCCACCGTGTATGTGCACTACGCCGGGCAATGCGATGTCCGCGTCGCTCGGGCGGCTGATGTACAGCGTGATGTCGTTGCCGTCGTCACCGGCGATCGTCGTGGTCGTGGTGGTGACTCCCTGCGGTATCCGCACGGCCTGTGCGAAGGTGCCGAGCACGCCGACCATGCCCTCCTCGGTTTCGGCAGCCCAGGCCAACCGGTCTTGCAGCGGGGAATCGGGTGTCAGTGGGGGCTCTGGCGAGCGGCGGCCGTCGAGGCCATATGGCGCAAACGCCTTGATCATTCGTGGGTCGGAACGGGGATCGGTGCCAAGTGTGGATTCGGGATCTGCGAGACGACCGTAGGGCATGGCGCGACGGTACATCCGGCCGCCAGCGCGGTTTGAGCTTTTAGCGCAACGGCTTCGTCGCCGCGTGCAAGGCGACGATGCCGCCGGTCAGGTTGCGCCACCGCACCGCTGACCACCCCGCATCGGCGATTCGGCGCGCGAGCTCCGCCTGATCGGGCCACACGCGGATCGACTCGGCCAGATAGACGTAGGCCTCGGGGTTGGACGACACCGCGGTGGCGATCCGCGGCAGCGCCTGCATCAGGTACTCCTTGTACACCGTGGCGAACAGCCGGTTCGTCGGCGTCGAGAACTCGCACACCACCAACCGGCCGCCCGGCCGCGTCACCCGGGCCATCTCGCGCAGGCCTGCCGAGTGGTCGACGACGTTGCGCAGCCCGAAGCTGATCGTCACCGCATCGAACACGCCGTCGGCGAAGGGCAGCCGCGTCGCGTCGGCACCGATCTTCGGCACCTCGCGCCGGGCGCCTGCGGCCAGCATGCCCACCGAGAAGTCCGCCGCGACGCACCATGCCCCCGACACCGCGAGCTCGACCGTTGACACCGCCGTTCCCGCCGCCAGGTCGAGCACCCTGTCCCCCGGCTTGATCCGCAGCGCCGAGCGAGTCGCCCGTCGCCAGAACCTGTCCCGTCCGAGTGAGAGCACGGTATTGGTGCGGTCGTAGCGGCGCGCCACCCCATCGAACATCGACGCGACCTCGTGGGGGTCCTTGTCCAGCGTCGCCCGGCTCACGGAGCCGACGGTACCTGTGGAGTTGCTCAATCGGGAATCGGGAGCTCCAGAATGGGCATTACCCGATGCATGAGCGAAAAAGTTTGGTTCATCACCGGAACGTCGCGTGGCTTCGGCAGGGAGTGGGCGATCGCGGCCCTTGAGCGCGGGGACAAGGTTGCCGCCACGGCACGTGACACCTCGACGCTGGACGACCTGGCCCGGATGTACGGCGACGCGCTATTGCCCATTCGGCTGGACGTGACCGATCGCGAGGCCGATTTCGCAGCGGTCAAGCAGGCCCACGACCACTTCGGCCGGCTCGACGTCGTCGTCAACAACGCCGGCTACGGGCATTTCGGCTTCATCGAGGAGCTGACCGAGCAAGAGGCGCGCGACCAGATCGAGACCAATGTGTTCAGCGCACTGTGGGTCACGCAGGCCGCGCTGCCATACCTGCGCGCGCAGCGCGGCGGGCACATCCTGCAGGTGTCGTCGATCGGGGGCATCACCGCGTTCCAGAACGTCGGGATCTATCACGCGTCAAAGTGGGCGCTGGAGGGCTTCTCCCAGGCGCTGGCCCAAGAGGTCGCGCCGTTCGGCATTCACATCACATTGATCGAGCCGGGCGGCTTCTCGACCGACTGGGCCGGTTCGTCGTCCAGGCGCTCCACCCCGCTGCCGGACTACACAGAGGCGCACGAGGAGGCCGAGCGGCTCCGCAGCCAGCGCGTCTCGCAGCCGGGCGATCCTCGCGCGTCGGCACGCGCCGTGTTGAAGATCGTCGACGCTCCCGAGCCTCCGCTGCGGGTGTTCTTCGGCGAGCTGCCGTTGCAGCTGGCCAAGGCCGACTACGAGAGCCGGCTCAAGACGTGGGAGGAGTGGCAGCCGGTTTCCGTTGAGGCGCAGGGCTAGATTCAGGCGGCCTTGAGGCGGCGCTTGCCCTGCACCGCCTCGTAGTGGCCGATCAGCTCGTCGCAGATCGCCGGCCACGTGCGGCTCAGCACGCTGCGCCGGGCGGCCACCGAGTAGCGCTGCCGTTCGGCGATGAGGTGATCGACGGATTCGGTGAGCCTGGCTTCGAATTCGTTGACCGGCAGCAGCAGCCCGGTGCGGTAGGGTGCGACCAAATCGCGTGGCCCCCCGGCGTCGGGTGCGATGACCGGCAGGCCAGACGCCATGGCCTCCTGCACGGCCTGGCAGAACGTCTCGTGTTCGCCGGGATGAACGAACACATCCATGCTTGCGTACGCGGCGGCCAGCTCCTCGCCGTACATCGCGCCGGTGAAAACCGCTGTCGGCAGGGTCTTTTTGAGCTTGTCCTGGTCGACACCGTCGCCGACGATCACCAGCTGAACGTCGTCTCGCTGCGCCAGCACCGCCAGCCGCTCGACGTGCTTCTCCGGGGCGAGCCGGCCGACGAAGCCCACGATCGGCTTGGCCTCCGGTGACCATCGCCTGCGCAGTTCCTCGTCGCGCGCCGACGGGGCGTACCCCGTGATGTCGACGCCGCGGCCCCACTTATAGACGCGCGGGATACGATGTGCGGCAAGGTTTTCCATCGCCGCCGTGGATGGCGCCAACGTACGGTCCGCGCGCTTGTGAAGGTGGCGCGTCCAAGCCCAGGCAGCCGTGGACAGGACACCGATGCCGTAGCTCTCCGCGAAACCCGCCACGTCGGTTTGGAATACCGCGACGGTCGGGATGCCCAGGTATCGCGCGGCGTGCACTCCGCCGTAGCCGAGCAACGCCGGTGACGCCAGATGCACTACGTCAGGATCGAATCCGCGAAGCACGCCCACCATCCGCGGCCGCGGCACACCGAGCGGCAACGACGTGATCTTCGGGAACATTCGCGACGGCACACGGTGCACGCGGATTCCGTCGTGCACCTTCTCGGCCGGGGCTTCACCCCGCGGGGTGTCCGGGGCGATGACGATGACTTCGTGGCCGGTGCAGCGGAGATGCTCGATTACCCGAAGCACCGAGTTCGAAACGCCGTTGACATTCGGGAGGAAAGACTCTGCGACGATTGCAACGCGCACACCAAGAGAATGCCAGCAGCGGCTGTCTCAAAGGTTGCCTTCGGGGATATGACACGCAAATATCTCGTGCGGATGAACAGCTGATCGGCCGCCCGAAATTCGAGTATCGTGCGCACCAAGGAAGGCGGTTGACATGCGGATTTCCCGCGCCGTAATGGTGCTCTCAATAAGCCTGCTCATCGCCGCTGTCGGCTGCACCCGACAGGTCTCAGGCACGGCGCAGCCAGATCCGAACAAGGCGCCGCTCGGGGTGAGCAAGGACAGCTATGGCATCGTCGCCGGATTCGACAATGCACCCGTCAAAATCGAGATTTACACCGAGCCGCAATGCAATCACTGCGCGGACCTGCAGGCGGATTTCGGCGACCAGTTGGCGTACTACATCGCGGTCGGCCAGCTCGAGGTGACCTACCGGCCGATGATCTTCATGGACGACAAGACCTACGGCTATTCGGGCCAGGTCAGCAACGCGCTGTTCCTTGCCACTGAGGCTGCCGGTTCACCCGAGGTCAAGGCGACCGGCACCCAGTTTCAGCGGTTCGTCCAGAATGTGTGGGCGCATCAGCGGCCTGGCGGCGCCCCGCCAAGCGGAGACGAATTGCAGGTGTTTGCAACGAAGGCCGGCGTACCCGAGCCGGTCGCGAAGAACATCAAGAGCGGCAAATCAGCGGTCAACGTCAAGGACATGGACGACACCAACTTTGAGTTCCTGTACGAGATCGAGTCGTCGAGCATGGGCACGCCAACGGTTTACGACCTGACCAAGGACGAGAAGATCGACATCTACGACAACGACTGGCTGAACAAGCTCATGCAGTCTTGACGGTGTGCAGCCGTCTTTCGATGAACGCCAGGCCGATCAACGCCCCGCCAGCAACCAGCCAACCCACCACCGCGATCGAGCCTGCCGGGATGATCGCCAGCGCCGCGTTGCGGTGCTGCACCCGCACCAGGTCGGGATTGTTCTTGTCGTACTCGACGTAAATCCGCATGCCCGTGTCTAATTCGGACGGATACAACACACCGAGTGCGGGACGATAGGTGATGCGGTCCGGGGTGACGAACTCGATCGTCGAACGCCGCGGGCCTGCGCTGAGCACGTTCGCCTCGGCCACGCCCATATGACGTTCGATCTGGCGATCGTCGCGCCACGCGCCGAGCACCAGCAGCACCGACTGCAGGGTCACCAGGCACGCGGCGATGACGATGCCGATGCGGATTCGGCGGAAGACACGCTGCGAACGCGTTTCGGTCGGCTCGCCCGACAACTGCGGAATCACACTGCGCCACAACGCGTTCGCTCGCCTCACAGTGCCGCCTTGATCGACGCGTGCAACGCACGCAGCGACGAGCGGTCGGCCTTCACCTCCAGCACTCGCATTCCGTCGACCGGCTCGTCCAGCGCACCAACGAGATCCGCGACCTCGATCTGCCGGCTCTCGACGTGATACGCGCGGCACAGCGCGCCGACGTCGACATCGTGTGGGGTGCCGAAGATTCGCGACGACACGTCGGAGAACCGCGGGTCACCCTGCTCGAGCAGTTCGAAGATGCCGCCTCCGTTGTCGTTGGACACCACGATCGTCAGGTTACGGGGCGTCGGCTCCGTCGGCCCGATCAACAGTCCCGAGCTGTCGTGCACGAATGTCAGGTCACCGATCAACGCGATGGTGCGCCCGTCGTGGGCCAGCGCCGCTCCGATCGCCGTCGACACAGTGCCATCGATACCCGCGACGCCACGATTCGACCGCACCTTGATGCCGTGGGTGTTCAGCCCGACGAGCGCGCCGTCGCGCACCGGGTTGGACGCGCCGAGGATCAGCTGATCACCCGGCCGCACGGCATCGGCTACCGCCGCGGCAACGTGCAGTCCTGTGGTCAGCGGATGGGCCTTGAGCTGGCCACGGACCGCGTCGACGGCGTGCCGGTTCAGCGCGGCACACCGATGCAGCCACGCCGGGTTCGGCTCGCCGGCAGTGACGGCTCTGGTGCCTGTGGCCTGCGAGTTCCCCGACACGTCGGGCCAGCGCGGGCCGGTGGTCAGCGCGTAGACGGGCACCGAGGGGTCGGCCAGCAGCGCCGACACCGGCCGATGCAGGGTCGGGCGGCCGAGCATGATCACCTGCTGCGGGTGGATCAGCCGCAGCGCGAACGGGTGCAGCGGGTTGGCTGGGGGCGGGGCGGTCGGCTCGGCGACAGTGGGCAGCGCCGCGAGGTTCTCGTGCACACCCGCGCCGTGCCCGGCGATGACGACGGTATCGGGTGTCAGGTCGATGTCGAGAGGCTGATCGAAGGTGACCGGCGGTGTGTACGTCCACGGCTTTCCGCTGGGCCGGCCCTCCGGTGCGTACTGCTTGCCGGGGTCTTCGACGTCGGGCACCAGCGGCTCGCGCAGGGGAATGTCGAACTGCACCGGCCCGGCATTGGCGCTCCGAGATCCGGTGGCGGCCGCCAGGACTCGGCACGTCGCCGAGCGCCATTGCGCGTTGAGCGTTGGCAGATCGACGGGTGCAGCTCCGGTCAATTCCGGGGCGAGGCCGAGGCTGATGTTGGCCCGCACCTGCGTGCCGAAATAGCCCAGCTGCTCGAAAGTCTGGTTGGCGCCGGTACCGAGCAGCTCGTAGGGTCGGTTGGCCGACAGCACGATCAACGGCACACGCGCGTAGTTGGCCTCCACCACCGCGGGCCCGAGGTTGGCCACCGCGGTGCCCGACGTCATCGCCACGCACACCGGCGACCGCTCGGTCACCGCCAACCCGATCGCCAGATAACCCGCGGTGCGCTCGTCGATGCGCACATGCAGCCGGACCCGGCCCGCACGGTCGGCGTCCTGCAGCGCGAACGCCAGTGGCGCATTGCGCGACCCGGGGCACAGCACCACGTCGCGGACGCCGCCGCGGATCAGTTCGTCGACTACGACGCGGGCCTGCGCCGTCGATGGGTTCACCACTACAGACTATCGGCGAAGAATTTCAGGGCCGCGGTGTTGACCGCCTGCGGCTGCTCGATGAAGCCCAGATGACCGGCGTCGGGAATCTCCAGGTAGCCGCCGCTCGGGATGGCGTCGGCGACCTCACGGCCAAGGTGCGGCGGCAGCACGACGTCGTCGGCGAAGCCGATGACCAGCACGGGAGCGGTAATACTTCGGTAAGCCGGCAGCCGGTTGCCCACCGGTGCGACGTCGAGCTGGCATCGGAAGCCGAGCGTGGGCTTGGTCGGCCACATGGTGAACATGTCGATCCAGTCGCGCACGGCGACGTCGTCATTGAGGGTCTTCGGCGAAAAGCTCTCCAGCAGGCGAACTTTCGCGTCATATGACGTTGGTAGCTGCACACCGGATTCGGCGAGTTCGCGTTCGGCGCTGTGGAAGAGGTCCCGGGTCCGGTCGTGGCGGCCACGGGTGGCCAACAGCACAGCAGACGTGACCAGCTCCGGCCGCGCCACCATCAGCTCCTGGGCGATGAACGCGCCCATCGACGCCGCCACGATGCGCACCGGCGCGGCGTCGAGATTCTCGATCAACGCCGCCGTGTCGGCGACCATGGTTTCGGTCGTGAAGCCATCGGCGTTCTCGGTCGCGCCGACGCCGCGGTTGTCGAACGTGATGGCGCGGTAGCGCGCCCGAACGAACTCGGGCACCTGGTGCAGATGCCAGGTGCGACCAGCGCCGCCGCGACCCGCGATGAACAACACCGGATCGCCCGAGCCGCGGTCGTCGTGGGCCAGGTTCACCCCGACGACGCTACTTCAGTGCTCAAGTTGCGCTTGCGGCCCCGCTTCGACCGGACCCGCTGGATCGCGGCGGTCCACAGCAGCTGCGCCGACGGGGCCAGCTGATGGTGCTTGATGGTCTCCATCGACAGCTGCGCGGTGGCCGCGGCCTTGGTGGCCGCCGACGCCTTCGACATATGGCCTGAGTCGAATGGCGGCTGCGGGTCGTACTCGATGGCGAGCTGCACCGCCTTCGCCTTGGCCTCGCCGCAGATCTGGCCGAACAGCCACATCGCGAGGTCGATGCCCGCCGAGACGCCCGCCGCGGTCACGATCTTGTCCTCGTGCACGATCCGCTGATCGCCCACGGCCTCGACACCGAACGGCTTCAGCATCGGCAGCACCATCCAGTGCGAGGTGGCGCGGCGGCCCTCCAGCAGTCCGGCGGCGGCGAGGATGACCGCGCCCGAGCACACCGACGTGGTCCAGGTGGACGTCTCGTTGGCCCGGCGCACCCAGTCGAGCAGCTTCTCGTCGCGGGCGTGCTCGAAGGTCGTTATCCCGCCGGGCACCAAAATGATGTCGGGTGACGGGGTCTCGTCGAACGAATGCGTGGCTCCGACGAGCAGCACACCGGAGTCGGCGGCGACGGGTCCTGGCGCGTGCCAGACGAACCGCACCTCGGCGTCGGGCAGGTTGCGGAGCACCTCGTAGGGCCCGATGAAGTCCAGGGCGGTGAAGCCGGGGTACACCACGATTGCGATCTGGTTCATTGCCATCTCCTTTGTTAGGCGAATGTCTTGCGGTACTGGTCGGGCGAAATGCCAAGCCGTCGGACGAAGTTGCGGCGAAGGGTTTCAGCGCTGCCGAAGCCGCAGCGCGCCGCAATGACCGTGACGGTGTCGTCGGTCTCCTCGAGCTGCCTGCGGGCGGCTTCGGTGCGGATCCGCTCGACGTAGGCGCCGGGCGCCTCGCCGACCTCGTCGGTGAACACCCGGGTGAAGTGACGCGGGCTCATCGTGGCGCGACGGGCAAGCTCGGGAATGCTGTGTGCGCCACCGGGTTCGGACTCGATGGCTTCCTGCACAACACGGATTGGCGCCCGCTTGGCGCGGGGCATCCACACCGGCGCGGCGAACTGTGTCTGCCCGCCCGGTCGCCGGAGGTACATCACCAGCCAGCGGGCCACGGTCTGCGCGACGTCGGTGCCGTAGTCGTCCTCGACGAGCGACAGGGCCAGGTCGATTCCCGCGGTGACGCCCGCGGCCGTCCAGACCCTGTCGGAGCTACGGACGAAGATCGGCTCGGGATCGACCCTCACCGAGGGAAACTCGCGTGCCATCTGCCCGGCGAACGCCCAGTGCGTTGTGGCGATGCAGCCGTCGATCAATCCGGCCTGGGCGGCGAGGAACGAGCCGGTGCAGACGCTGACGACGCGACGGGTGTGCTCGGCCGCAATCCGTATCCAGCCGAGGGTGTCGGGGTTGCGCCGGGCGTCGTCCACGCCGACGCCGCCGGGCAGGACCAATGTGTCGATGGGTTCGCGAGGGTCGGGCAGCGGTTGGGCGACCAGCGCGAGGCCGGTAAGGGTGCTGGCCGGTTCGCCGCCGCGGGATACGACGGTGACGGCGTAACCCTCCTCGACGCGTCCCTGGCCAGCCAGGTGCAGCGTGGCCCCGGTGAACACCTCGGACGGGCCCACGACGTCCATCGCCTGGATGCCGGGGAAGGTCAGGACGACCACCTTGCGCGTCACGGATCTCAGTGTTCGCCGTGAACGCGATGGCGTCTACGCCATGGATCCCACGAATTAGGACACCGTGTCGGGCGCGGTTCCTGGCGAACTCACCTCGTTGCTGATGACACTTGCGATGTGACATCACTTGACGCCAGGTGACGTGAAGCGAAGTCCGCGGCTTGGCCGGCCATGCCGTTCTCTGCATAGAGAGTGTGCGCGCCGTTATCGTTGCCGTCGGGCGAGCAGATCGGGTCTTCGGGAATGCAAAGGTCTATGGTCTTGGCCGAGTAGAGGTGGCCAATTGTGATCGGCGGCGCGGTGTTGGCGAACGCTTGCAAGAACCCGTTCGATGGTTTGCCGAAGAGGGCGACCGCGGCGACGTGGTCGGCTGCCCCTTGTGGCATTGGGCCGGTGATGCCGGCCGGCAGGGCGAAGCCGGCAGGGATTGCATCCGCGGTGATGTAGGCGATTACCGCCGCGCCCTGGGAGTATCCCCCGAGCACCATCTTGGTGTTCGGACAGCTCGCGGCCATGTCGCGGACCTTATTGCTGGCGTCGACAACACCGTCGGCGGCGGTCTGGAAATCCAGAGACGCAGGGTAATTCACCGGGTACACGTCGACGGATTTCCCGCCGACGTGCGAGCGCAGCGAATCGACGAACGCCTGCCCGGTGGTGCCGATACCCGGCGGTTCGAACGTGCCGCGCGCGAACACCACCTCGACGTCTGGGCACGGAGCGGCGGAGGCGGAAGGAATGTAGATCGGTGAGCCCAGCAGCACCGAAGCTGTGACAACAGCAGCCCCAAGCAAACGAACGACGCTCATTTCAGACTCCACCGCCCATGTGATTCCCGACCACGGCTGATCTTAATTTCGCTCCGCAACAACCCACTCGTGCGGACTCTTCATCATAAAAGTACTCCCGCCCACGCGCACCCGCTGGCCCAGCGTCTTCGTGTGCGGCTCAGGTGATGTCGGGATCCTGTTGCAGCCGAGTTGGAACTGCGGTCGTTTCATCCGGGTCATCGCCGTTGGTCGCGGGCGCGGGGCCCGGGGCGCTCGTGAGAGGAGGGCCGAGTTCATCGAGCCACGACTGGATCTCCCGATCTTCGCGCGGTGTCGGTGACGCCGCGTCGCCGTCGCCGTCGGCATCGGCGCTGCGGGCCGGCCGCATCGGCGTGGTGGTCGCGGCCGAGGGCGTGGTCGCCAGGCGCACCGCAACCTCCGACCGGGAGGAACCCTCGACGGTCGGATGGGTCGGGTCATGCGGCCGCCGCCGCCACTTCGGCACCGACGCATCGGCGCCGACGAGGGCCTCCTCCGGTTCGGGCTCCGGTTCTGACTTCGGCTCGGGCATCGCCACGGGCGTCGGCGAGTCGCGCAAGCCGACCTCGTCGAGCCCGATCCGGGCATGCAGCCATTTCAAGGACCTTGGCGCCCACCAGCACTCGTCACCGAGTAGCTTCATGACCGAAGGCACCAGGTACATCCGGACCACCGTGGCGTCCAGCACAAGCGCGGTGATCAAACCGAACGCCAGGTACTTCATCATGACCAGGTCGGAGAACACGAATGTGCCCGCCACCACCGCGAGCACCAGCGCGGCGGCGGTGATCAGGCGGCCGGTGGTCGCGGTGCCGGTGCGGACGGCCTCGGTGGTGGGCGCGCGGCGCGCGCGGGCCTCGACCATGCGGGACACCAGGAAGACCTCGTAGTCGGTCGACAGGCCGTAGATTACGGCGACGATCAGACCGATCACCGGCGCGGTGAGCGGGGTCGGGGTGAAGTTCAGCCACCTGGAAAAGTGGCCGTCGACAAAGATCCAGGTCAGCACGCCGAGCGTCGAGCCGAGCGTCAGCGCGCTCATCAGCGCCGCCTTAATCGGCAGCACCAGCGATCCGAAGGCCAGGAACATCAGCAGTCCGGTCGTGGCGATCAAAATGAGAGCCATCAGCGGCAGCTCGCCAAAGATGCTCTGGATGCTGTCGTGTTCGAG